>JAKBAU010000088.1 GCA_021808875.1 Pseudomonadota bacterium
GGAATTTTATCTGGAAACCGTTGAGCGTGTATTTCAGGATTTCCAGCTGCCGCGAGGGCATTTCATCTGGAAGGGTGAACGAATTGAACCGGCTGCAATTAAAAACACGGCACTACTCACCGTTGAGGGCGGACGTGACGATATCTGTGGTGTAGGACAGACCAGCGCAGCACACGCGCTGTGCACGTCAGTGCCAGCCGCGCGCAAGCACCACCATTTTCAGCCAGAGGCTGGTCATTACGGCGTATTTTCGGGTCGCCGCTGGCAGCAAGACATATATCCGGTGATTAAGCACTTCATCGCCCGCAACGCATAATTTTCAAGAATGCAGGAATGCTTCGACCAGATTGCGTGCTGCGGCATGGGGCAGCACACGGCTGGCGAGGACGTCCTCTTCGATACGGCGTGCTGCCTCGGCACTGCGCGGATCATGGAGGATCTTTTCAGTGAGAGCACTCCGGACCTCACTCCAAAACCAGCCGCGGGCCTGCTCCTGACGTAACTGCTGCAGGTGGCCTTCTTGCGACAGCCTGCTGTGAAGGGCTTCAATCGCTGTCCATGCTTCTGCGATAGCGACGCCCTCATGGGATGAAACCGCCAGTACGTCGGGCGCGATCGATGGATATTTAGGACGCAACAGGTGCAAAGCCATGCGGTAATCCGCGACAGCTCTGCGGGCCGCCGGCGCAAGATCGCCATCGGCTTTGGTTACGAGCACCAGATCAGCTAATTCCATCGCCCCCCGCTTGATACCTTGGAGTTCGTCTCCTCCTCCAGGGTTCGCCAGCAAAACAAAAACATCCACCATTTCAGATACGGCGGTTTCGGACTGTCCGACTCCAACCGTCTCAATTATGACCACATCGAAGCCCGCCGCTTCCGTGAGCAGCATCGCCTCGCGTGTACGGCGGGCAACGCCACCCAGCGTTGTACCCGCCGGGGAGGCACGGATGAAGGCGTCGGGATCCCGCGACAGGTTTGCCATTCTTGTCTTGTCGCCAAGGATGGAACCTCCGGAGCGCTGCGACGAAGGGTCGATCGCCAGCACAGCAACCTTATGTCCCAAACCGGTCAAGTGCTTACCAAATACCTCGATGAAACTTGACTTGCCTGCACCAGGGGCTCCCGAAATACCGAGGCGGCAGGCGTTCCCGGTCCGTGGTAGCAATCCGGTCAGCAAGTTCTCGGCATCGCTCGCATCGCCCGGGCGCCTCGATTCGACGAGCGTAATGGCCCGTGCCAGCGCCCTGCGGTCACCGGAACGAATTTGTAACGCCAGGTCGTGAAGGCCTCTATCGGTCACGCTAGAACCACAATCCCTTGCCTAAGATTTTTCCCGGGCCCCAGTGTGGCCAATCGAAAGCTTGAACGGAAGCGCAAATGCGGCAAATTCTGTGGGCGGTCGCGACACTGCTGGCTATAGTCTCTTCAGTCTCGGCGGGTGCAGCAAGGTCCAAAGCCCAGCTGCTGCCTAACACCACTAGCCGGGTCGACATCAGCTATGAACTGCGCTTCTGGTTCATACCATTTGGACATACCAATTATCACGTTACCTACGAGAACCGAGCCTACCAAGCTACATCCCAGTTTAACACCAGCGGGCTTGTTAGCGTGTTCTGGCAGGCCCAGATCAATGCTGGTGTCAGCGGCTGGCTTAGCGGCCATAAACTTTCACCCTTTATTTATGAGTCCTTCTCACGTCGTTCGTCGGGAAAAATTCAGCAGGTCAAACTTTCCTTTCAACAGCATGGTCCTCCGCTATTGTTAGCTAATCCGCCTTACAACACTAAGCGGTATCCAGTTTCAGCAAAGGAGCAGGAAGCGGGAATTGATCCGATGAGTGCAATTAGCTTTGTCCTGACTGGTGCATCGGCCACGTCTGAGCAACCGTGCGGGAAAATTGTGCATGTGTTTGACGGACGCAGAAGGTACGACATCGTATTCACCTACCTTCATGACGAAAAATCTAACCACGACCGATTTCCGGGGGCGGGCCCGGTGCATATCTGCGCTCTGCATTATTTCCAGATCGCCGGTTTCAAACCTAATCTGCTACGTGGCAAAAATCACTGGCCCCCCATCTATGCACGTGTTGCTGACATCGCGAGACCAACTGCGCCACTGGGAAACTATGTCATCCCTCTGCAAATATGGGCAGACACGGAATGGGGTGAGGTAAGCGCGCACCTCACAAATCTACGTATTGATGGCCGGACCATGTTGAAACACTAGAGCATCGTAAGCAAAAGTTGCAGCGCGGCTTCCATTGTCTTTATTCTCACTTGGCCGCGACCGATGTCGCCAAATCGGTGAGCTTCATGTCGTATCGATCGGTTCTCGCGGGCAACCGCAATGTGAACAAGGCCTATGGGCTTGAGCGGCGTCCCCCCGGAGGGTCCTGCAATGCCAGTAACGGCGACAGCCAGGTGAGCGTTAGAATTTGATAACGCGCCTTCCGCCATCAAACGGGCCACCGGCTCCGAAACCGCGCCCATGTCCGCAATGATGTCTCCTGGCACACCAAGCAGATCTTTCTTCGCACGATTGGAGTACGCGATGAAACCTCGATCGATAACATCAGATGAGCCTGGGATTTCGGTCAGTAATCCACCTATCAGTCCGCCCGTACAGCTCTCGGCAGTAGCAATACGTACGCCTTGGTCACGGGCCTCAGCCAGTACCCGCTCGGCTAACCGCAGCTGGGATGAAGTAAACATGGAAAGCCTCCTTGCAGACTCACACCAACCCCGTGGCATGAATCGCCGCTACTAAAATTGCGGCCATCAAGCCGGCGACCAGATCGTCCAGCATGACGCCGAGCCCACCGGGCGCACGTTCAGCCGCGCTCGCTGGCCACGGCTTCAAGATATCAAACAGACGGAAGGCGCCGAACGCCAGAACATATCCGGGCAATGTGAGGGGGGCTGCCATGCACGCAAGCAATTGGCCTGCGACCTCATCAATGACGCACTCAGAAGGGTCGTGCCGGCCGGTGGCTCGCACATGGATGTCACAAACCCAAATTCCCAGGACACTCACTGCAGCTACCGCTGCACCTAAGAACCCCAAACCGCCAGCATGCATCAGCCCGAATGCCGGGACGAGGGCAAGCATACTTCCAAACGTTCCAGAGGCAAATGGGATGTAACCGACCCCAAACACCGATGCTATGAACGAGGCAAGTTTCATGTTGGCATCTTCACTGTAACCAACGATTCCGCGGCGAGCCCTTCACGGCGTCCAGTGAATCCCAGCCCTTCTGTAGTGGTAGCTTTGACTGATATCCGTCCGATACTAACACCAAGAATTTCGGCCATGCGCGTGCGCATAGCCTCCCGGTGCGGACCAATCTTGGGGCGCTCGCAAATCAGTGTTACGTCGCCATGTACGAATTGCCCGCCGGCTGCACGCAGCAAGGACATCGCATGAGCGAGAAAGCGATCTGATGATGCGTTTCGCCAGCGGTCGTCCGTTGGCGGGAAATGTTGGCCTATATCTCCAGCTCCGATTGCACCCAAGATTGCGTCAGTCAATGCGTGGAGGCCTGCATCAGCATCGGAATGGCCCTCCAAGGCATGGCTGTGGGCTATGCGGACACCGCAAAGCCAGACATGATCGCCCTCTTTAAAGCGATGAACATCAAATCCGGACCCAGTGCGAAACTCAAAGCCCCCCGCCAGAAGACGTTCGGCAATGACGAGGTCATCCTGGGTTGTGATTTTCATATTGCTCTCTTCGCCATCTACTCTCGTGATGGTCAGGCTGGCGGCTTCAGCTAAAGCCATATCGTCGGTGACGGGCACGGCTTTGAACTGACGGTGCGCGTTCAAGATTTCAGCAAAGTGGAAGCCCTGTGGTGTTTGTGCCCGCCAGACGCCGTCGCGTGGTACCAACGACCAGCTGCCGTCCGCAGCCTGCCGACGCAGCGTGTCAGCGACGGCGACCATGGGGATCGCAGCCGATGCCCCGCCTTCAAGCGCCGAAAGGATTCGCGCGATGAGTGCGTGGCTGATCAAAGGCCTGGCAGCATCGTGAATAAGGACAAAATCTGGGGACATCGCGGTCAGAGATTCGAGCCCATAACGGACCGATTCCTGACGCGTCGCACCACCTAGGACCGGCTCTGGCAATTCCAGGCCGGCGGTAGCCGTATTGTAATTTTCCAGATGATCTGGATTTACGACGACGTGAATGAGGCCATTGGCGATACCGGACAAGGCCTGAATCGTACGGCGCAGGACCGGCTGACCAGCCAGCAGGCGGTATTGTTTGGGCAAACCACCGCCGAAGCGTTCGCCTCTACCGGCAGAGACAATCAAAATGGCAACCGAGGACATGGGACCCATCGCAGCTGGACGGGCGTTTCTAGCAGAAGCGGGGACCATGTCTGTAGCCGCCAGGTTCCAGGTAAGAGCAGTCTTCCATGAGGGTGTATTTGGCAGGAGGCCTGAGAAAGGCCCTTGCACTAGAAATTGCCTAGTTTATGATCAATTTATGAAATGCCTATTTTGTGAGCACGATGCTATCTCGACACACCGTAGAGCAAGCGCAACAGACCTACGCCCGCCATATCGCGGTGGCGCTACCGTCCGCTTTGCTCATGGTGAGCCTTGACGATGCGATCATTTACGCCAATCCGGCGGCTGAACAGTTCTTTGGACTAGGCCTTCCATTATTGTTGAAGCAGCCATTCCATACTCTACTGCCATTTGGCTCGCCGCTACTGCCCCTCCTCGAGCAGGCGCGTGAGCGTGGTGCGACAGTCGGCGAACGGGACCTCGACCTTTCAACCCCAAAGCTCGGCGAGAGACTAGCCGACGTGACCGCGACACCCCTGCCGGAACCTCCGGGTGCGGTCGTGCTAATGCTTCAGGAACGGGGGCTTGCACACCGGCTTGACCGCCAAATCCTGCATCGTGGCGCAGTGCGCTCACTTTCCGGCATGGCGGCAGTTCTGGCCCATGAAATCAAAAACCCCCTCGCAGGCATCCGGGGCGCCGCTCAACTCCTGGAGGAGGCGGTTCCAGTACAGGAACGGAACCTTACCGAGCTGATTTGTGCTGAAAGCGATCGTATTCGGGGCCTGATTGATCGCATGGAGGCGTTCGGAGATACCCATGTCGCTGCCCAAGACGCCGTCAACATTCATGAGGTCTTGGATCGCGTCCGCAAGGTAGCCATCTCTGGCTTCGCGCGTCACATCAGATTTACCGAGTCATTTGATCCATCCTTACCGCCCGTTCTGGGCGACTTCGACAGCTTGGTACAGGCGTTTCTTAACCTTGTAAGAAATGCGTCCGATGCCGTGGCAGACGACGGTGGAGAAATAGTGCTGACGAGCGCCTATCGACCGGGGATGCGGATGCGCGCGGGACCAGGCAGCATCAGTGTCCCGCTAGAAGTGACTGTTCGCGATAATGGCAGCGGTATCCCAGCCGATCTTTTACCGCACATCTTCGATCCCTTTGTGACAACAAAATTAAGGGGTTCCGGGCTTGGCCTCGCCTTGGTGGCCAAAATCATCGGGGACCACGGTGGGGTCATAGAATGTGACTCCGGACCAGGGCGAACCCAGTTTCGCATTCTTTTACCTAAAGCAGGTGAGCCCCGATGACCAAAGGTCAAGTCCTAGTTGCCGACGACGACTCCGCCATCCGAACCGTGGTTTCTCAAGCCCTGGGACGGGCAGGCTATGACGTCCGAACAACATCCACCGCTGCCGGCCTCTGGCGCTGGGTGGCGGCCGGCGAGGGCAATGTCGTGATCAGTGATGTCGTGCTTCCGGACGAAAACGGGTTTGATCTCATTCCCCGTATCAAGCGCAATCGTCCGGAATTACCGGTCATTATGATGAGCGCTCAAAATACCATTTTGACAGCGATCACGGCAGCCGAACGCGGCGCGTTTGACTACCTACCAAAACCATTTGATCTCAAAGACTTAATATCCGTTGTTCAAAGAGCACTTGAATTACCTCAGGCCCAGCGCAGCAGCCCTTCAGAGGAGGGCGCTGAAGAACGGCTACCGCTGATTGGGCGCTCTCCGGCGATGCAGGAGATCTACCGCATCATCGCTCGCCTGACCCAAACGGACTTAACCGTAATGATCACTGGGGAAAGTGGTACGGGAAAAGAGCTGGTCGCGCGTGCACTCCACGATTACGGCAAGCGCCGTAGGGGGAGCTTTGTCGCTGTAAATATGGCGGCAATTCCAAAGGAGCTCGTAGAAAGCGAGCTCTTCGGTTATGAGCGCGGAGCCCTCGCCGGCGCCACACACAGAGGAATAGGGCGCTTCGAGCAGGCCGAAGGAGGCACTCTTTTCCTCGACGAAATCGGCGACATGCCCTTGGAGGCCCAGACCCGGTTGCTCAGGGTTTTACAGCAGGGCGAATACACCACGGTCGGTGGACGATTGGCGATCAGGACCGATGTCCGTATTATTGCCGCGACCAATCGCGATCTGCGGCAGCTTATTGCCCAAGGGCTCTTTCGAGAGGATCTTTATTACCGGCTCAACGTGGTACCCTTGCGCCTGCCACCCTTGCGGGAACGCGCTGAAGACATCCCGGACCTCGTGCGACACTTCCTCCGCAAGGCCGAAGAGGAAAACTTGCCCACCAAAAGGCTGGATGCGGATGGCCTCGAGCTTTTGAAGCGCTACCGCTGGCCGGGCAATGTCCGAGAGCTCGAAAATGTCATTCGGCGCCTTGCTGTTTTGCATACTGGGGAGACGATCACTGCCGATGTCGTCTCTGGTGAGCTGAATGAGCCGGTGCGCCCACGTGCTGCGGAGGACACGGAGGTTACCACCCTGGCCGAACTCCTGGAGAAGCGGCTACCAGTTGTTTTCGCTGAACATGCGCCACAATTACCTCCGCCCGGCCTCTATGACCGGGTACTGGTAGAAATGGAACGGCCACTCTTCTCCCTGGCACTCGCGGCGACGAGAGGTAACCAGATAAAGGCTGCCCATCTGCTTGGCCTTAACCGCAATACCCTGCGCAAGAAGTTGCGCGAGCTCGGATTGGACGTGGTGAGGGGCGTCAAGAGCGCTTGACTAGGGCGCCTTCCCCCGGCAGGCCTGTTGCGATTGAGGCACGCAGCATTCTTGCAACACGCTGTGTCTTCGCTACACTAAGCCTTCCACTATAGTTTCACGCTGTGGCGTGAATAGGAACTGGATGGCAGCGACCAGCACGATTGAGGGCCCACGGGGTAAGATTTTGGCCCAGTTGGCGACGGCCTCCCGGCCTTCGTTGATTGCGTTTGCGGTCGCCATCTTAAGCGTCCTGTCTGGCATGGCGACCTACGGGTTGCTTACCGGCCTCATTCCATTCTCGCTGAGTACGGCCGGTCTGATTGCGGTCATGCTCGTCAATTTTGTACTCGTCCTGACATTGGGGGGGCTCATAGCGTGGCGCCTCGCCAAATTGTGGGCGGAACGGCGTTCTGGAATCGCTGGAGCGCGACTGCACGTACGACTGGTGGCTTTGTTTGCCGCGGTTGCCATTGTCCCGACCATTCTTGTTGCGGTCTTCGCGGCCGTAACACTCAACCTCGGAATGGAGGCATGGTTCTCAACGCGGGTTCAGTCCGCACTGAGCAGTGCCATTCAGGTGGCAGAGGATTATGAGCACGACCACGAGACGGTGATCTCAACTGATGCTGTAGCCACTGCCAATGCGATTGCTCAGGATCAGCAGCTTTACCAGGGAGGTAAAGTCAACACTCCACTTCTGTTCGCCAAACTCCAGGACATTACCAATGACCGTGGGATCCTGGCTTCATACATTCTGAGTTCCAAAGGCAGGATTATCGGGAGCACGATACCCATCCAATCCACCCAGGCACTCAAAAAGCCTACGCTGCCCTCGCCGGGAAATTTTGCCGAAGCCGCCAAAGGTAAGGTGGTGATTGATGCCAGCAGCAGGTTGGGAATCGAACGGGCCCTGATCCGTTTGCCGATGTTCACCGACGCCTATTTGCTTGTAGTACGGCCGATCGATCCACAGGTTCTGAACTATTTCCAGCGCACGACGGATACTGTCGCCGAATATAACCGGTTGAAGCAAAATCGGGCCGACGTAGAACTGGTATTTGCCTTACTTTACGGAATCGCGTCGCTGCTCATCCTTCTCGTCGCAGTCTGGCTGGGGATTTGGGCTGCGAAAGAACTCGTTAATCCAATTTCGCAACTTATCGGTGCAGCCCAGCGCGTCTCTGAAGGTGATCTGCGAGCTCAGGTTGCTGTGACACATCAGGATGATGAGCTTGGGCGTCTTGGACATGCGTTTAACCGGATGACAATGCAGATATCCGCGCAGCGCGATGAGCTCATCGCCGCGAGTCATCAGATTGATGCCCGAAGACGCTTTATGGAAGCGGTCCTGACCGGAGTTTCGGCAGGTGTCATAGGCCTCAATTCCGAAGGATTAATCACGCTTGTTAACCGAGCTGCGGCGCGTCTTCTCAACGCAACACCTGAAGAAATGGAAGGTCATCATTACTCTGAGGCGGTGCCGGAACTTGCAGGACTGATTCGAAGGGCAATGGGCGAACCTGTTGGTCGGGCCAGCGGCGAGGTGGTTGTCAAACGCGCTGGAGCAACGCAGACGCTGAGCGTGCAGGTTGACAGCGATTCAGCCGGTGATTTCGTAGCGACCTTCGATGACATAACAGATTTGGTCTCGGCCCAACGAACCGCGGCATGGGCAGATGTAGCTCGCCGCATAGCCCACGAAATCAAAAATCCGCTGACGCCCATTCAGCTATCGGCTGAACGATTGAAGCGCAAATACACGCGCGAGGTGGAAACCGACCCGGAAATCTTCGCGCAGTGCACTGACACCATCATTCGCCAGGTCGGTGACATTGGACGTATGGTCGATGAATTCTCGTCGTTTGCACGCATGCCAGCACCGGTAATGGCAACGCAAAATTTCCAGGAATTGCTGCAACAGTCCGTGTTTTTGCAGCGAGTCGCAAATTCCCAGATCGAATTTTCGATAACGGCGCCAGCCGATCCAATCCGCATTGTCTGCGATGGGCGGCTGCTTTCACAGGCGCTCACCAACGTCCTCAAGAATGCGACTGAGGCTATTAGTGCCCGCCTTGCAAAAGGAGAGGAATTTTCTCCCCGTATCGACGTCATCGCAAGCGCACTTGACACGCAGCTTCGGTTGCAAATCTCCGATAACGGCATCGGACTTCCTACAGAGCACCGCAACAGGCTAACCGAGCCCTACGTAACGACGCGGGCGAAAGGTACGGGGCTTGGTCTTGCCATAGTACGCAAGATAATTGAGGACCATGGTGGCGAAATTGCGCTCGGCGACCGGTCTGATGATGGAGTCGGGGCGCAAGTTAATATCACCCTACCGCTACAACGTCCTTTGGGGCGGATAGTGGAAATGGAAGGCGAGCATGAGCAAGCACGGATCGCGGATCGCGCCTGAGATTTTGGTTGTCGACGACGAAGAGGACATCCGCGATCTCATTGCGGGCATACTGAAGGATGAGGGGTTTGAGACCCGGGTGGCTGGCGATTCAGATTCGGCGCTGAACGCTGTACGGCAACGCCGTCCTCAACTCGTAATCCTCGATATTTGGCTACAAGGAAGCCGCCATGACGGAATTCAGATTCTTGACAATCTAAAGCGGGATTACCCGGACTTACCGATCGTCATGATTTCCGGGCACGGCACAATTGAGACGGCTGTTTCCTCGATCAAGAAAGGCGCTTACGACTTTATCGAAAAGCCGTTCAAATCCGATCGGCTCATTCATGTATGCGAACGTGCACTTGAGTCGGCCCGCCTCAAACGTGAGATCGAAGAACTGAAGCTGCGCGCCGGCGATGACATGGACATGATTGGTCAATCTTCCTCTATGTCGCAACTACGCCAGACCATTGACAAGATTGCCCCTACCGGTAGTCGGATACTGATCACCGGTCCCTCTGGCTCTGGCAAAGAAATGGTCGCCCGACTGATCCACGCCCACTCTCGAAGGAGCGCAAATGCATTCGTGGCAATCAACTGTGCCACAATGGCGCCCGAGCGCATCGAAGTGGAGCTTTTCGGAGAGGAGGGCGGAGACGGCCCGCGCAAGATCGGTTTATTCGAACTAGCCCATAACGGTACGCTGTTTCTTGACGAAGTCTCCGATATGCCGATGGAAACGCAAGGAAAAATCTTGCGTGTTCTCGTAGAACAAACGTTTCAGCGGGTGGGAGGTAACTCACGCGTTCAGGTTGATGTTCGAGTGGTATCGTCAACAGTACGAGATCTGCGTTCAGAAATAGTCTCGGGGCGATTCCGAGAAGATCTTTATCACCGGCTTAACGTTGTACCTGTGCGAGTACCATCGCTTGCTGAACGGCGCGATGATATCCCATTGCTCGTGAGCCATTTTATGAAGCGTTTATCAGTGGGCGGTGGCCTGCCGCTTCGAGATATTGGTGATGACGCTATGGCCGTCCTTCAGGCTCATGACTGGCCAGGAAATGTCCGGCAATTGCGCAATGTCGTGGAACGTCTTTTGATTCTTGCCAGTGATGATGCCACACAGGCAATTTCGGCAGATCTTCTGCCGGCAGATCTGGGAACGGCTGCGCCATGGAATAATGGTGGTAAGGGTGATCTCGTGATCTCACTTCCCTTGCGCGAGGCCAGAGAGATTTTTGAGCGGGAATATCTTCTAGCTCAGATCAACCGCTTCGGAGGAAACATCTCGCGGACTGCGGCATTTATCGGGATGGAGCGGTCGGCCTTGCACCGTAAGCTCAAATCGCTTGGCGTGGGCACCAATGGAGCGACAGCGCAGATCGCTGGTGGGCCTCGCGATCAGCTTGCGAATGCATGAACATGACGAAATCCCGATTTCACGGCTGGCCACAGCGAATGCCATCGGCGCGCTGGGCATATGTCAATGGCGAATATCTCCCGCATGCGATGGCTGGAGTTCACGTTGAGGACCGCGGCCTGCAATTCGCCGATGCAGTATACGAGGTCTGCGCCATCATCGATCAGCGGCTTATGGATGAAGAAGAGCACCTAGACCGCCTAGAACGTTCATTGCGTGAGCTCGAAATCCCAATGCCAATGGCTCGAGCCCCGCTGAAGCTAGTGTTCCGCGAATTGGTTCGCCGCAATGGCTTGCGCAATGGCATCATTTATCTTCAGGTAACACGCGGTATCGCTCGCCGCGATCACGCTGCACCTTCGGGACTTCGGCCGACACTCATTCTGACGGCCCGCCCGGTGAACGCCGCCGCACTCGTGAGCCGGCGACAACATGGGGTGATTGCCATCAGCCATCCGGACGAGCGTTGGGCGCGCTGCGATATCAAATCGACAGCCTTGCTCCCCAATACCCTCGCCAAAACAGCAGCTCGCCGGCAGGGCGCCTTTGAGGCCATCCTTGTGGACGGGGAGGGGTATGTGACCGAGGGCGCATCAACCAATGTCTGGATCGTGACCAAAGAGGGGGAGATTGTAACCCGCGACCTATCGCATGACATTTTACCTGGGGTAACGCGCAGAGTGATTTTCGACGCCGCGGCCGAAGCGCAAATGCGAATCACTGAACGCAAATTCACCCTCGAAGAGGCAAAATCGGCGCGAGAAATCTTCCTAACCGCGGCCACTCTGGGCGCAACCGCGGTCGTGGAGCTAGATCTGGTCGCGGTCGGGGAGCGTCGCCCGGGCCCGATAAGTCAA
>JAKBAU010000089.1 GCA_021808875.1 Pseudomonadota bacterium
TGGTTCGTTTCGTGTCACTGCGATAAATCATCCCGAACCGCTCCAGCTCAGCGCTTTTGCCTTCCAGCATGAACGCAGAAATGCAGCATATTTTCGTCGGTTCACTCCAGTTGGATGGCAAAAGCACGAGGAGGAGCGTGCGGCCGTACGGCTGCAACTGGCGGCGCTTGATGCACGCTCGAGCGATATTGTTGCCCTGGGTGATGCGGCGTCCGAACGTGCCCATGGACTTACGTCACATGAATCCTACCCCGTGATCTATCGCGGCCGCACCGGGCGCGATGCTCGCGCGGGAGGCTTCATGCAGTTCGCACTGAGGACCGCGCCAGGGCCACTCAGCCTGGAACTGACCTACTGGGGCGAGGAGCGCGATCGTCATTTCAAGATCTTTGTCGACGGCCAGCTGATCGCTGAACAGCGTCTTTCCGGCACTCATCCTGGCAGGTTCTTTACCTGCGAGTATCCGATTGCGCCGCAGCTGACACAGAGGCGCGCCAGGATCACGGTGCGGATCGAACCGTTCGCCAAAATGAGGGCTGGACCTGTCTTTGGTGCCCGGCTTGTCAGGCGCCAAGGGACCTGACCCCTAACCAAAGGGGTGGTCGATCGATGGCGAGGGCTGGGTGAACCAGGCCGCCCCGTTTTCGGTGACATGGAAATGATCTTCGAGGCGGATCCCGAACGCGTCGGGAACCACGATCATCGGCTCGTTGGAAAAGCACATGCCGGGGGCAAGTGGCGTATTATCGCCGCGTACCAGGAACGGGGCTTCATGAATGGATAGGCCGATGCCGTGACCGGTGCGATGGGGAAGTCCCGGTAAACGGTAGTCCGGTCCAAGTCCCGCCTTGATCAGAACGCTGCGGGCGGTCGCATCGATGGCCTCGCAGGCAACGCCCGGGCGCACGGCTGCAAAGGCTGCGGCCTGGGCGTCATGCTCGATCTGCCAGATTTCGCGATGTCGTGCGGAGGGTGTACCGAAAACATAGCTCCTTGTGATGTCCGAGGTGTAGCCGCGCACCAGACAGCCAGTATCGATTAGCACCACATCGTCTTCCGCGAGACGCATTTCTCCGGGCAGACCGTGCGGGTAGGCGGAGGCACGCCCGAACAGAACACTGCAGAAGCTGTTGCCATCGGCGCCGAGGGCGCGATGGGCTGCTTCAATGAACCGGCGGACCTCCGTGGTGGTGATGCCTGGGCGCATGATTCGGGCAGCGCGCCGCTGCACTTCCAGGGTCATGGACTTCGCCTGCTGCATCAGCGCAAGTTCAGCTTTGGACTTTATGCTGCGGCAGCCATTGATGACGGCGCTGGCATTGACCGTATCGAGGCTCGGGGCCTGTTCGGCCAGCCGGCTGACAATCTCAAAGGACAGGGCTGGATCAAGTGCAAGACGGCGAACAGAGGTTTCCCTAAGCCAGTCCGCGACCAGCGCATGGGGGCTTTCGTGCTCCTCCCAGGTGCGGATGTGCGCATCGATGGCAAGGCTTGCCATCAGCGAACCGAGTTCAAAGGTGGGGGCGACTAGAACGGGATCCTTGTGTCGGTGGAGAAGCATGCAGACCAGCCGCTCACTTGCAGCCCACGGCACGCCGGCAAAGTAGATCAGGCTGGCGCCGGCGCCGATCATCATGGCCTCGGCGCCAAGTGTCGCCATCAAGCTACGAGCTTTTTCGATGCGTGTCAGATACTCCTCACGACCGATGGCCGGCGTCGGATTGGGCCATGGTCCCAGCTCAGCAAGCTCTGTGGCCGCGCTTGAGCCGCCAACACCATGCGTCATTGTCGTCTCCTTTGGTGCTATCCGCGATTTTTACTCGGCGAAGGAGCTGCGAGCTGCTCATGCAGGTCCTTCAGCGTGCCAGCGATGTGCCGACGCATCAGCTGTTTGACGCGTGCCGTATCCCGTGCCAGCCAGGCCTCGACAAGCTCGTCATGCTCACGATCGGCGCGGGCGTTGCGTCCTAGAGGCTCGAGATGCTTGCAGACATAGCGGTCAGCCATGACATGGAGCTGTTCGAGGATATTGCTGGTCAGGTTCTGGCCACTGGGGCGGATCAGCGCCAGATGCAGGGCCCGGTTGTGGATGCCACCGCTGCCGCGACGGTCCGCCGCCTCGCGCTTGAACGTGCTGAGTGCGGCAATGGCGCGCTCGCGCTCAGCTTCGGTGGCGCATTTGGCGCCGAGGGCAACCGCGTCGGGTTCAAGCTTGAGCCTCAGGGCATAGATTTCGTCCAGCTCGCTCCGGTTCATGGGACGAACCACGAAGCCGCGGTTGGGAATGAGCGTGAGAAGCCCCGCCTGTTCCAGACGCGCAAGCGCTTCGCGCAGCGGGATCTTGCTGACGCCTAATTCGGCAGCAAGTGTGTCCTGACGGATCGGATCGCCGGGCTGAAGCGCTCCTGCCAGAATGCGTTCACGCACCACGTCGGCAAGCTGGTCAGGCACGGTACGGATGGTAAGGCTCATGGCTCCTCACACCACCGAAAAGCCTTGGGGGAAGGGCTCGTTCGGCTCGATCCAGATCGTATTGAAACCCGTGGTATAGGCAGTTCCCTGGATTGAAGGGATGATGGCAGGCTTGCCGCCCAGCTCGGTCAAATCCTCGACGCGGCCAATAAAGCGGCTGCCAATGTAGCTTTCGTGAACAAAACTGTCCCCCTTTTTCAGCCGCCCCGTGAAGACCAGATGGGCGAGGCGTGCCGAGGTGCCGGTGCCACAGGGGCTGCGATCGATGGCGCCATTGCCATAGAAGACCGCGTTTCGGCCATCCGCCCCTTCGCCGCGTGGCCGATCCGCCCACAGCACATGGCTGACGCCTCGGATGCGTTCGTCCAGGGGATGCACTGGCTCGAACACTGCTTGAATCTGGCTGCGCACCTTGCGGCTCAGCTCCTTGATCCGCTCTGCGCCGAGATCGTCAAGGCCGCTATAGGGGCCCTGAGGCTCGACGATGGCGTAGTAATTTCCACCATAGGATACATCAACCTTCAGCGGGCCGAAATCGGGCACGTCGATCCGGATGTCGGTTGCGGCTACATAGGCAGGAACATTGCGGATCCGAACCCATTCAACCTTGCCGGCCGTGACGGCGTATTCGACGTCAATCAGGCCCGCGGGAACTTCGATTTTCAGACGCCCTTCCTCGCGCGGCTTGATGAGCCCGTGTTCCAGTCCGAACGTCACCATGCCGATAGTGCCATGACCGCACATCGGCAGGCATCCGCTGGTTTCAATGAACAAAATGCCGATATCGGTGTCGCTTCTGGTTGGCGGATAAAGAAATCCTCCCGACATCATGTCGTGGCCGCGCGGCTCGAAACACAGTCCGTTGCGGATCCAGTCAAAGCGTTGCAGGAAGTCCTGCCGCCGTTCGCCCATGCTGGCGCCGCGCAGCAGTGGGGCGCCGCCCACCACGAGACGGACCGGATTGCCCGCTGTGTGACCGTCTATGCAGAAGAAGGTACTGCGCATGAAAGCCTACGCGGCGTTGCTGAAGGATAAGCTAGGGCGGGTTTTGGCAGCCTTTTCGACCATCGCGGTCACCTCGGCGCGCCGGGCGCCCGTCAGCGGACGTCGCGGCATGCGTACGCGCTCACTGCCGCGCCCCATGATCTGTTCGGCAAGCTTGATCGACTGAACGAGATCATGCTCGGCGTCCAGATGCAGCAGCGGCATAAACCAGCGATAGATGCGACGGGCGTCTTCGAATTTGCCGGCAGAAAGAGCGGCCATCAAAGTGACCGATTCCTGGGGAAACGCGCTTGTCAATCCCGAGACCCAGCCTTTGGCACCGAGCATCATGGCCTCAAGGGAGACGTCATCCAGTCCCGCCATGACGATAAAGCGCTCACCAAAGGCATTGATGATGTCGGTGATGCGGCGGGTGTCAGGCGCACTTTCCTTGACCGCGACGATATTGGGAATTTGTGCCAGCCTTTCGAGCAGCGACAGGCTGATGCCGACGCGGTAGGCCGGTGGATTGTTGTAAAGCATAATGGGCAGGGAGGTGGACTGGGCAACCTGCCGGAAGTGTTCGAAGAGTTCTTCCTCGGTTGGCACGTAGACCATGGCCGGCAGCAGCATGAGGCCGGAAACCCCGATCTTTTCAGCGTCCTGCGCATAACGCACCGCCCGTGGTGTGGTCAGTTCCGAAACGCCGGCAACAAGCGGAAGCTTGTCACCAACCGCATCGCAGGCAGCCTCCAACACTGCGCGCTTTTCGTCGGGTTCGAGCGAATTGTTTTCGCCGCAGGTGCCCAGCAGGATGAGCCCGTTGACGCCATCTTTGTGCAGGGCCTCGAGTCCTTTGCGCGTGGCCGCCAGATCGACCGCGAGGGAGGTATCAAATTGGGTGGTGGCCGCCGGATATACCCCGGTCCAGTTGAGCTTGGGCGCCATGTCAAATCTCCATTGCACTTTATAAGTGTATACGATATACGATAGTTGGGTCAACATGATTTTGGGAAAACCATGCCCTGCTCGGTAGTAATCGGTGGCGGCGCGGTAGGGACTGCAATCGCCCAGAGCCTGCAAATGGCAGGCCTTATGGTGTCCCTGATTGATCCTTGCGACACGCAGAAGCCGGCGTCCTGGGGCAATGCAGGCCATATTGCGATTGAGCAGATTGCGCCGCTGGCCTCGCTCGCAACGCTCAAAGGCTTGCCGCGGCGCTTTTTTTCGGCGCATGGCGGGGTATCCCTGCCGGTGTCGGCATTACCGCAATGGTTACCCTTCTCTTTGCGCTTTCTTGCCGCCGCAAGGCCAGATCGTTGGGCCGCGGGCAGGGCTGCTTTGAGCGCTCTTATGGCGCTGGCGATGCCGGCCTGGGAACGCTATGCGGCGCAGCTTGGGCAGCCGGGGCTCCTGCGGGCCGAGGGACATTTCATTGTATGGAGCGATCCCGCTGCGGCCGCGCGGGGACGACGCAACTGGCTGGAGGCGGATTGTGGCACCGCCTATTTTCGTGAGGCCAGCGCTGAGGAGTATACGCAGCTGCGCATGCTGACGGTTAAGCCGGTTGCCGGCGCCATCCGCTGCATTGGCAGCGGACAGATCGCAGATCTTGATCTCTTTGCCAGCGCAGCGCGCGCCGCGTTTGTTGCGGCGGGTGGTGTGACGATCCGTGCCCAGGCTGCACGCCTGGCGCGTGAGGCAGGACGGGTGCGGGTCGAGCTGGCTAGCGGACGGCATCTGGATGCCGATCACGTGATCGTAGCTGCCGGTGTGGCGTCACGTCCGCTGCTTGAAGGGCTTGGTCACAGCGTCCCCATGATTGCCGAGCGTGGCTACCACGTGCAGTTCAGCGCGGAACATTGGCCTCACGGTCTACCACCTGTCGTGTTTGAAGAGGACGCAACAATCGTCACCCGTTTCCAGGATGTCGTGCGGGCCTCGAGTTACCTGGAATTCAACAGACCGAAGGCGCCGGCAGATTCGCGCAAATGGGACCGCATCGAGGCTGTGACCAAGGAGTGGGGGCTGCCCGTGGCACCGCGGCTCAGCACCTGGGTGGGGTCGCGTCCGACCCTTCCGGACTATCTTCCGGCGATCGGCAAAAGCCGGATGGCTGATAATCTTTACTACGCCTTCGGCCACCAGCATCTGGGGCTGACCCTGGCACCGGTCACCGGCGAAGTGATGACGGACCTGATCCGGGGCAGCGTCGGCCGTGTGGGGCTGCAGCCCTTCGACCTCGAGCGCTTCGCCTGAGGTTCGAGGAATGCAGCCCAGTCATGGCCCTGCGCGGTCATGGGCAGCTGCACTGTCTTCTGTATACGGATGAAAATGGCGGCGCGACCAGGCTGATCCTTTCCGCAAGCTGCCAGAGGGGCAAGGGGGCTTGGCAAGCTGATACCCACGGAATCTGGACAGATCGCGCGCAAAAGGTGTATGGCCGGGATCGCATCTGAACCAGGCTCACGTTACTTGAAGATCAATCTCTACCGCAACGACTTGCCGGACGGGCTCAAGCTTGCTCCGATCGTCGCAATCGATACCGAAACCTTGGGACTAAACCCGCACCGTGATCGGTTGTGCTTGGCCCAGTTGTCGAGCGGCGATGGTGTCTGCCATGCGGTGCAATTTGCCCCGGGCGCCTATGACGCGCCCAATCTCAAGCGTCTATTGGCTGATCCCGCTACGCTCAAGCTGTTCCATTATGCTCGCTTCGACGTTGCCGTCTTCCGGCAATATCTTGGCGTGCTCACCACTCCCATCTATTGCACCAAGATCGCGTCCAAACTGGTGCGCACCTATACCGACCGGCATGGCCTTAAGGATCTCGTCAAGGAGCTGTTGAACGTCGACCTCTCGAAGGAACAGCAGAGCTCGGACTGGGGAGCCGAGGTGCTCAGCGAACGCCAACTTGCCTACGCGGCTAACGATGTCGCCTACTTGCATCGCTTGAAGGACGCGTTGGACGGGATGCTGGCGCGCGAAGGGCGCAGCGAGCTCGCGGCCGCCTGTTTCGGATTTCTGCCGGCGCGCGCGCTACTCGATCTGGCTGGCTGGCCGGATCTGGATATCTTCGCCCATTAATGCCGGCAAAAAACTGTCGCAGTGTTTAGCCGCCTGGGTCCGGTGCCTTGATCCTGCCTTCTGCACAGGTCATAGTGCGAACGCTGGCATGGAATTCGCTTGATAAGAATATATTAGCGATAACAAATGTTTAGCAAGGGCCGTAGGTCGAATCAGGACCTGGTGCAAGGGCGGCCGGCAAGCGATTGGCCAAGGGTCCAGAAAGACCAACAGGGGTCGTCCCATGCACGTTGAAAAAGTCCCAGATAATATGCAGGGGCGGCTCCAAAACTGCGATCTGACAGCAGCGCGCCGGGTCTTCGACTATGCGAGGGACGCGATTGGTGCGCTCTCCGGCGCGATCGATGGTGATTTCAGCCGGGCGGTTGACACCATTTTGGCCATTCGGGGGCGGGTTATTGTCTCGGGCATGGGCAAGTCAGGGCTGATCGGCCGCAAAATCGCCGCCACTCTGGCGTCAACCGGAACACCGGCGCAGTTCATTCACCCGGGTGAAGCGAGCCATGGCGATCTCGGCGCCGTCACCCGCCAGGATGCCCTTCTGATGCTGTCCTATCGGGGCGAAACTGCCGAGCTCTCCGATCTCATCACCTATGCCAAGCGATTTTCGGTGCCGCTGATCGGCATGGCCTCCAACCCGGATTCGGCGCTGCTACGCGCCGCCGATATCGCCCTTCTCATTCCCAAGGCACCGGAGGCCTGTCCCAATGGACTGGCGCCAACCACCTCCACCACCCTGATGCTGGTCCTTGGCGATGCGCTTGCGGTGGCCCTCATGGAGCGCAAGAGCTTTTCCGCCGACCAATACCGCAACCTTCATCCCGGCGGTTCGCTCGGCCGCATGCTGATCAGGGTTTGCGATCTGATGCGGACCAAGGATCTGCCCCTGGTTGGCGAAAATACGTCCATGCCTGATGTGTTGATTGAGCTCCAGAAGGGGACGCTGGGCTGCGTGATCGTGACGGACTCGAATGGGGGTGTGGCTGGTATTATCACCCATGGTGACATCGGTCGGAATATCGCCCCGGATTTTCTGAGCAGGCGTGCAGGTGAGGTGATGACACGTGAGCCTAAGGCTGCGCGACCGGAGCAGTTGGCGGTGGAAGCTTTGGCACAGATGAACGAACGCCAGATCACCCAGCTTCTCGTCGTTGATCCGTCTGATGCCGCGCGCAAACCCCTCGGCATTCTCCACATCCACGAATGTCTGCGGGCAGGGCTGCAGTGATGAGCGGCGCTGGAGAGGACAGATCCAAGCAGCAATGGCCAGCCAACGGCCTACGTGCGCGCACTACCTTGCAGACCGGTGACCCGCAGCGCTACAGCCAGTTTGTGGCGGTGATGAAGCGGGTTTTGCTGTTACTCGGGCTGGCCATCATTGTTGCGGTAGGGGCCTACTCGCTCCAGCCGCGGCAGAGCAATCGTGTCGCCATGAACTTCGCCCGCCTGACCAAGATCGCCAACGATCTGGCGATGATAAAACCCCGCCTGCACGGCACCGACGCACGCGGCGACCGGTTCCTGATTACTGCTGCGCGGGCGGTGCAGACCGGCCCCTCTGCCCACAAGGCGCGGCTCTACGATGTGCAGGCGGATATCACCCTCCACAAAAGCTTGTGGATCAGCGCTTCGGCAAAGCGGGGATATCTCGACGTCGATCACCATCTGTTGCGTCTGGTAGGGGCGCTATCGGTTTATGCCAGTAACGGCTACGAGCTGCACACAGCTGTCGCGAACATCAACCTGGCCAGTGGAGAGGTATCGGGCGACACTCCAGTCACCGGCCAAGGCCCCGATGGTACCCTCAGTGCGCAACGCTTTGAAATCGATCGCACGCACAAGACCATTCATCTGATTGGTAATGTTCACATGAAATTCTTTCTTGACGGAGCCAAAGCGTGATCTCGTTTCGCTGGGTGATGCTCGCGACGCTGAGTATCGTGGCCATTGGTGCCGCAGCTCATGCGCAGGGACTAAATCTGGGCAGTCATGCTTCTAATGCCCCTATTGCGGTATCAGCTGACCGTTTTAGTGGTGATCTCAATACCAAGGCGGGTGCATACCAGGGCAATGTCATTGTCAGTCAGGGAAATTTCAAACTTCATGCCGACCGTGTCGATGTTAAGACCCAGAAGGGTGCGATCAACGACATCATTGCGACCGGCCACGTTCTTTTTGATGCACCGAACGGCCAGGCACAGGGACAAAAGGGCATCTATCAGGTCAATCTGCGCACCATTACGCTGAGCGGTAATGTCGTGCTTACCCGCCAGAAGAATGTCATGCGCGGCACGCAACTTGTTATCAATCTTGAAAACGGGCTGGCGCAATTGACGGCACAGGGGACGCCGGGGGGGCGCGTGCAAGGACTGTTTGTGCCGCCGGCCCGGCAAAAGCCGCAAAAAAAGCCAGTCGGAAAGGCGAAATAGGGTTTACGCTTCCTTAAAAGAGAAACAGGCACAATTCTTGCCATGAGAGACGCTTCCACCTCCTTTGTTCCAAGTTCGTCATCACCTGGCAGGCCACGACTCGTCGAAGGCGGACAGGGCCTTATCGTGCGCAATATCGGCAAGACGTTTAAGAAGCGTCCAGTGGTCCGAGGCGTAAGCCTCTCCCTGCGTCGGGGCGAGGTGGTTGGTCTTTTGGGACCTAACGGGGCGGGCAAGACCACGACCTTCTACATGATCACCGGACTCATTCCGGCTGACTATGGCTCCATAGAACTCGATGGCCATGACGTCACGGCGCTGCCCATGTACCGTCGGGCTCGTCTCGGCATCGGCTATCTGCCCCAGGAAGCCTCGATTTTTCGCGGCTTGAGTGCAGAGGAAAATATTCGCGCGGCTGCCGAACTGATCGAATCCGATCCCCCCCGACTGGAAGCCATGGTCGAAGAGCTGATGGCCGAGTTTGGTCTCAGCCATGTCCGCGATACACCCGCCATCGCGCTGTCCGGAGGCGAGCGAAGGCGGGTGGAAATCGCTCGCGCGCTGGCCACGCAGCCAGCCTACATCCTGCTCGACGAGCCGCTGGCAGGGATTGATCCGATCGCGGTATCGGATATCCGTGATCTTGTGCGTCATCTCAAGGACCGTGGCATCGGTGTTTTGATCACAGATCATAATGTTCGCGATGCATTGGATATCATCGACCGCGCCTACATCCTTCATGAGGGCAAAGTCCTTAAGGAGGGGGTACCAGGAGAAATCGTCGGCGATCGCGACGTGCGGCGTGTTTATTTGGGCGAACGTTTTTCGCTCTGACAGTGTGGTGGGCAGATTATGGCGGTCACGCAGCGGCTGGAAATAAGACAGGGGCAGTCCCTTGTTATGACGCCGCAATTGCAGCAGGCGATCAAGCTGCTACAGCTGTCCAACCTCGAAATTATCGATTATGTGGAACAGGAACTCGAGCGCAACCCGCTTTTGGAGCGGGAGGAGCAGGATGATGGCAACGGGGTAGACGCTGAGCCCGTGGCCTCCCAGCCAGGTGAGACGCTGGACGCGGCACTGTCCCGCGATGATTTTTCCAGGGCAGACGACATGGATGCCGGTCAGGAAGATCTTTATGACATCGCGCACGCCGATGCGCCGGAGATGCAAGGCCCGCTCTCCGACTGGTCGACGCTGCGCGCATCGGGCCGCTTTGATGGCGACGGCGATGCGCTCGAAGGCGCAGTCAGCGAAAACGAGACATTGAAGGAATTTCTCAATCGTCAACTCTCCATTGCGGCGTTGCCCGCAACACAGCGTGTGATTGCCGCGGCGATTATCGATTCGATCGACGAGGCAGGATATTTCCGCGGCGACTGCGCTGATATCGCGGTGCGTCTGGTTGTCGTGGTCGCCGAAGTTGAAGCTGTGCTCGCCATTGTTCAGGGCTTCGAGCCCACAGGTGTTGGCGCCCGCGATCTGGCCGAATGCCTTGCATTGCAGCTGCAGGAGCGCGATCGGCTCGATCCTGCGATGCGCGCGCTTCTGACTAAGCTTGATCTGGTCGCCCGCCGCGACCTGTCGGGCCTCTGCGCACATTGTGGCGTTGATGCCGAGGATGTCCTCGACATGATCGCCGAGATCCGGTCTTTGACACCCAAACCGGGTTTGAGCTTTGGCGCAGAGCCGGTTCAGCCTGTGGTGCCTGATGTATTTGTGCGTGAGGGTGCGGACGGTCTTTGGCATGTCGAGCTCAATTCGGATACCCTGCCGCGGCTTCTCGTCAATGCCCGTTATTATGCCAGTGTGACCGCAGGAGCTCGCGACAGGAATGCCAAAGACTATCTCACTGACTGCCTGAATAACGCGAACTGGTTGATCAAGAGTCTTGACCAGCGTGCCCGAACCATCCTCAAAGTGGCCAGTGAGATCGTGCGGCAACAGGACGGATTTCTGACCCACGGCGTTCGCCATTTGCGACCGCTCAATCTGCGTACTGTCGCGGATGCGATCGGCATGCACGAATCGACGGTGAGCCGCGTCACATCGAATAAATTTCTCGCCACGCCGCGGGGGGTATTTGAGCTCAAATACTTCTTTACCGCTGCCATCCAGTCGGTTGACGGGGCAGAGTCCCATTCCGCAGAAGCTGTGCGTGATCGCATCAAGGAGATGATTGATGCGGAAAACCTGGAAATTCTCTCAGATGACCGCATTGTTGCAATGCTGACAGCAGATGGTGTGAATATAGCGCGGCGAACAGTCGCGAAGTATCGGGAGGCGATGCGTATTCCCTCGTCGGTGGAGCGCCGCAGACAGAAATGTTCAGGGCTTAGCCTGGTCGCGGTGGGGCGTTAAAATGCGTCGTTGACTCTCGGGTGGCGCTGCGACATAAGACCGCCGCTTGCCGCTTGGGGCATTGCTGGGGTTGCGGGTCCGGAAATCGGGACTTTGCCACCCGTTCGAACGTTAGCGGTAGAGACCATGCAGCTACGCGTATCCGGTAAGCAGATGGAAATTGGCTCAGCGCTCCCCGAAGCGGTGCGCGAGAAGCTGGAAGGCGCTATCGGCAAGCATTTCGACGGTCATGTGGAAGCCAACGTTGTCTTCAGCCATGAAGGAGCGTTTTATCGCGCCGATGTAACCGCGCATCTTGATACTGGGATTGTTCTCAAGTCGGAGGGAACGGGCAACGACGCCTATCGTGCCTTCGATGGT
>JAKBAU010000090.1 GCA_021808875.1 Pseudomonadota bacterium
GGTGCCCAAGCTGCGGCATCAGGCCTTGGAAACGGCGATCATCGAGCGCTATCGCCGACGCGAGAGCTCTGTCGAAGAAGCTTTAATGGAGATGTATTTGGCCGGGGTTTCAGTGCAGCGGGTTGAGGCCTGGCGCAACCACCCCATCACGGCCGAACACCCATATGTTTATCTGGATGGCATCGTCATGAAGCGCGCACGGCCTCATTGAAGCACGCAAAGCAAGTCCGTGCCACTATTTGCGAGGTCCATGGTGTCATCGCATCTGCGAAGCGCTGTGTCTCTCTGATTTATTGCAATTCCTGACGGCAAGCCGGTCGCTAGTTCGCATGGAATTGCCTACTTCTGGCCTCGGATTCTCCCACGGCAGGACATGCCATTCCCAGACGTCTCTGTTTGGGCAACGACTGCCATCGCGATGCGTCAGAGACCGGCTGATTTCTTGTTTCACTCGACCTGAAGCTTGGCGAACTGCGGCGGTCGCCTCTCCACGAAGGAGGCCACACCCTCCTTGAAATCGTCGCGGGCAAGGCTCTCCTCAATCCAGTGCGCGGTCTCGTCCATGGCTTCGCCCAGTTCACGGCTGATGTGTCGCCAGACCTGCCTCTTCATCATCATCAATGAGTAAGGTGCCGAAGTTACGGCGATTGCGCGCAAATAGGCTTGCGCCACCTGGACGGCTTCCCCCGCCTCGCACAGCCGGTTTGCCCAACCCATACGATAGGCCTCCTCCGCTTCGATCCGCCTGGAACTCCAGAAGATGTCGAGCGCATTCGATGGACCAACCAGGCGGGGCAACATCCAGCTCGTACCGTGCTCGGCGATCAATCCGCGCGGGGCGAAGGACGAGACAATGCGTGCCGCGCGATCCATGAATCGCATATCGCAAAATGTAGCGTAGCTAAAGCCCAGTCCGGCGCAGACCCCATTCACTGCTGCGATCAATGGCTTTCGCAATCCGAGTAAGTATGTGGGTGAGCCTAGGTAATTCGGATCCGCATCGGGATTACCGGCCTGCACCCGAAGATGCTCATAGCGGTCGGACAGCAGACGACCGGCCGCACTCATCTTTTCAAGAGCGTTCATGTCGACGCCGGAGCAGAACCCTCGGCCAGCGCCGGTCAGCACCGTCCCGATTACCGCTGGTGCACGCTCCGAGGCGTCAAGCGCATGCCGTATTTCGGCCTGCATCAGGTCAGTCAGCGCATTCAACGTCTCAGGTCTGTTAAGGGTGATGGTCGCAACGGGACCATCCACCTCGTAGAGAATTTCAGAGTAGGTGGTCATGGACAGGCTCCGTCATGATGTGGCACTGTAGAATGCCTGCCGTGGAAGGCGAACTCAATGGTCGCCTCTTGGCCACGGTCGCGCGCGCAGGCGAACCTTATTCCGCCGTCCAATGGAAGCGATGTGAACGTGATTGCGTCAAGTCGCGAATTGCGCAATTGCCCGGCCACATAGTTCGGTTACAATCGAAGCATGAGAGTGGAGCCTGAATTGATGCTGGCTGCCAGTCTCATTGGCGTTTCTTCTCGTTCCGCCATGCTCAGGGCACTGATGGGGGCAGAACGCTTACAGCGGCCGAATTGGCCCGTGAAGCCGGCATCGCACCTCAAACGGCCAGCTCACATCTTGCAAAGTTGCAGCAATGTCAGCTGGTATGCCTGCGCTAGCAGGACCACCACGAATAGTTCACGCTGCCAGGAGATCATGTCGTACAAGCCCTCGCGTTGCTGACGGGGCTTGCACGCTCCGATGTTCAATTACGCAATCGTCTTGGCCCAGCCAATACGGCGCGTCGATACGCGCGCCTGTGTTACAATCATCTTGCCGGCATCTTGCCGGAGAGATAGGAACGCAGCTCATTGACAGCATGGTCTTCCGGCAATTCCTCAGTCTGAGTGATGGCGTTATCAGCTTGACCGCTGCGGGTTCATTCTTCCTAAACAATGGCCAGGTGTCGAATGCCACGCCGCGCGTCGTGGTGCCGGCACCGCGCGCGTCCACATCGCGATTGTACAGCAGAGAGTCTCCTGGAAGTTTGGGGCCTTAGGGATTGGGGTCGCTGCGTGGGCTGCAAAACCACGTCGCGCTGGGTGCAGGCGTCCTCATCCGATTGTGGACACTTGAACTGTGCCCACCCGGCTCCTCTCATCGCACTGTTACCAAAGGCCACCACACAACGCCTTGCTCCCCGGCAAGCGCGCATATCCTTGGAGTTACGAGCGCCGCGGTGCTCGTGCCGCCACAGGATTCCAACCGGACCGGACATGCCGCCGGTCAGGCTTTCCGCCATCACATGACCTATCTGTACAGGTGTCACCTGGGTACCATTGCGGGTCAGGTGCTTACGGACTTCACCCACCCGACGCCGCGTGCCAGCCCAATAGGGGACATCCGGCAAATATCGCTGTGATCACTGGTATGTGGTCACACTTGCAAATGATTCGCATATTGATATAGTTGCGGGTAATTCGCAAGAGCGGGACGTTTGATTTTTCGCAAAATGCTGCGGCTGGCCGCATCGGACTGTTATCGAAAGAGAATTTTGATGAGTGACGCACCACTCTTGCCGCCCACTGTACCCAGTTCCAGCCACAGGGCAGATCCGCTTTGGTCCGCTAAGCCTTGGCTCCGCCGCCTGCTTGCCGTTTTGGGACCAGGTATCGTCGTCATGCTGGCCGATACGGACGCCGGATCGATCATCACCGCGGCGCAAAGCGGCGCCCAACGCGGTTACGAGCTCCTCTCCCTGCAACTCGTCCTCATTCCTATTCTATTTCTCGTCCAGGAACTCACCGTCCGCCTCGGTGTCGTCACGCATCGCGGACACGGCGAGCTCATCCTCGAGCGCTTCGGTCGAGGATGGGCATGGCTTTCGGTGTCGACGCTTGCAATCGCCTGTATTGGTGCGCTGGTTTCGGAATTGAGCGGGCTTGCCGGGGTGGGACTTTTATTCGGCATTCCCGCGTGGCAGACGATGGCGCTGGTCATCGGCGGCCTTATCGCTATCGTCTGGACCGCGTCCTATCGATCCGTCGAGCGTATTGCAATTATCTTCGGAGCACTCGAACTGCTTTTCATCTGGATCGCCTGGCGCGCCCATCCCGATGGCGATGCCATGGCACGTGCCTTATTTCACGTTCCGCTGGCAGACCATGAATTTCTCTACCTCGCCACGGCAAATATCGGTGCCGTGATCATGCCATGGATGGTGTTTTATCAACAGTCAGCTGTGATCGAAAAAGGAATGAATCGCAACCATCTGAATGCCCTGCGCTGGGAAACGGCTGGCGGCGCCGTGATCACACAACTCGTCATGATTGGTGTGCTGGTGGCCACCGCCGCTACCATCGGTCGCGTGCATGCCCACACGCCGCTCGATACCGTGCAAGAGATTTCCGGCGCACTCACACCCTTTCTCGGTTCCGCTCTCGGTCGCGCTGTTTTTGCGCTCGGCATGTCGGGAGCTGCCATGGTTGCCACCATCGTGGTGTCGTTGACGGCCGCGTGGGGCGTGGGTGAAGTGGCTGGCTATCGCCGTTCGCTCGCGGATCACCCGCTCGACGCGCCCTGGTTCTATGGCATTTTCACCCTTTGCCTCGTACTGGCCGGAGTGCTTGTGGCGTCAGGCGCCAATCTTGTGACGCTCTCCGTCGGGGTACAAGTACTCAACGCGCTGCTGCTACCGATTGTCCTGGGATTCCTTTTCGCACTCGCCTGCCGGGCGTTGCCCGACTCCCATCGTCTTAAAGGCTGGTATGCGGTACTGGCCGGCACCGTGATGCTCATCACCGCAGGCTTTGGCATCTACGCAGCTCTCACCGGCGCGGTATAACCTCCTTGCGGTCCGGCCGCCCACGCAAACCAACGCCGAGCCCATCAGCTGAAGCCACGCTTCCCAGCGCCCGGGTGCGGCACTGAAATGCGGCTGGAATGCGAAATCCGCTCCCAAATGTTGTGCTCGCATCACCACGTCGCCAAACGCTTCACCTCAAACCAAATCGATTTGCCATTGCGCGGCGGTCCCCATTTGGCACTGACAAGACCGGAATGACCCTCCGCCTCCGAGGCGTGACGTTGGCGTACCCGATCCTACCGGAACAAGATACGATCGTACACATTTCCATGTGCATGTTCGAAACGCGCGTCAGTACCCGGCAAAGTGCAAAGCCATTGGCTGCCTACCTGAACATCCTGAACCTCAATAAGCGGTTGTGCTCAGAACGGAGAGTTCATTCACCATCACAGCCGCTCCCGGTTCGACACGCGCCTGTGAGTGGGACCCGGTACATCCCGCACACAGTCGCGCTGGTGCAAAGTCAACACTCGCGCCATATCTCTTCGCGTGGGAGGGCTAACTTCGGGATCACCAAAAGCCGGAAGCTCCAGTAGGACTCATGAACATCCACGCAACGGCTTAGCCGCTGATTGAACGCGCGCGATATAAAGACCGCGCCAGCTCCCACACCTTCCTCAAATCAACAGAAGCCCGACGAACAGACACGCCTTTGCATTCGTCCACAGAACTGCGGCGGTCGCAACTTTCGCCGTCTTTCACGAAAGGCAAAGGCCCGAGATCTGCTCACCCGGGCCGTCTTACGGCCCGGACGAGCATCCGCCACTTAGGCCAAGTACTACGAAGGCGTTTACGCCGCTGCCTTTATCGCAATTTTCTTTTCGAGCTTAATCACTTCAGGCTTCTTGGGAAGAGTCACAGTCAGTAAGCCCTTTTTAAACTGCGCCTCGATCTTTTCGGCATCAACCCCCTCCGGCACAGCAAAGCAGCGCTCGAAAGCGCCAAAACTGCGCTCGTGGAGATAATAATCCTTTTGCTTCTCTTCCTTCTCTTGCCGCTTCTCGCCCTTGATGATTAAACTTCCATTGATCAGCTTTACTTCGATGTCCTTTTCGTCCATTCCCGGTAACTCGGCAGCAATTTCGTAGAGCTTTTCTTTTTCCACGATATCGACTGCAGGCTCTGTTGCCCAACTAACTGCCCGGCTCCAGAAAGGTTCCACATCAAAGATGGAACGCCGGAACGGTGAGCTCCACGTACTGCGATCAAAATCATCGAACAAGCGATCAACTTCGCGACGTAAACCCTCGAATGGCCTCCACGCTTGAAGTGCCTTCCGAGATGGTTGCCCCTTATTCTCTGTGGTCACCGCCACTTTCCCTGCTGCATCACCCATGAGCTGTTTCTCCTTGTAGAAGTTGAAACGAACGAAAGGTTTTTAAACCGAGCTACCCAAAAATGGCTGACCTAAATCAAGACTGAGAATGACGCCTCCCATAAGCGACACAGTCAATGGAAAGTGGCGTGCACTTAACATTTGTCATAGAAGATAGGTTCATTTAGCGTACTTTTAAGCTGCGCTTAAGGACACTGCTATATTGAGCGATCGCGCTGCCGCTAGCGACTTTCGGGATGACGCGAGAACGAATCGCGCCATGAATTAGATCTGAAAGCAACCCGTGCCAGCGGAATATTTTGGAGCGAACTGCTTTCGCCCCGTCGGCTTCGATCCAGCAGTATTCCCGCATGTTCACGGCGTACCGCACGATCTCTGTTGTCACGGAAAATAATATCCTGAATGGATTTTTCCCAACCCCTCCTGCCAGCTTGCGACCAGAGATCCCTTAGCGGAAGACAAGTAAGTTGCGCATGCACTACTCAGGACAACAAGCTAACGGAACCAACGGCAACCCGAAGCGCGCGACCATGACATGCCGGTAAACTTTGCGATGCACCCCGCCGTAGCACTACTGCGCGGAGCCGGTTTCGAATCCCATTGACCTTGCGTACATTGTGTAACTCAATCTCAGACATTCTGAGGCCAACCGCCTGATTTGGATGACACTATGACAGACCTAGATATCCGGCGCTCACCGACTGTAGCGGCATTCTTTGATAGCGCCACGAGCACAATATCCTATCTGGTGGCAGACCCTGAAACCCGACGTGCTGCAATCATTGATTCGGTGCTCGATTACAACCCACATGCGGGACGCACGAGTACACGCTCTGCAGACGTGATGTTGGAATATGCGCGGAGACACGACGTTAACGTCGACTGGCACCTGGAGACCCATGTACACGCGGATCATCTGACCGCAGCGGTATATCTGAGGGACAAACTGGGCGGGAAAATCGGAATTGGCGAACACGTCACGCTGGTACAGTCGGAATTTTGTGACCTCTTTAATACCGAAGCTGAATTCGTTCCGAATGGACAGCAGTTCGATCACCTCTTTCGGGATGGCGAACGCTTTAACATTGGAACGCTTGAGGCGCAGGTCATACATACCCCAGGACATACACCTGCATGCGTGAGCTATTTAGTGGGTTCAATCGCTTTTGTTGGCGATACTTTGTTCATGCCAGACTATGGAACGGCGCGTTGCGATTTTCCTGGCGGAGATGCCCGCACGCTTTATCGCTCGATTCAAAAGATTTTCCAGCTGCCCCCGCAAACCGTGCTTTATATGTGTCACGACTATCGGCCAGGCGGGCGTCCAGCCTTGTGGCAGACGACAGTGGCCAAGGAGCGAGCGGAAAACATACATGTTCTTGACGGCGTCAGCGAGGATGAATTCGTGTCCATGCGCACGACACGCGATAAGACACTTGATATGCCAGTTCTGATTTTACCCGCAGTGCAGATCAATATACGGGGCGGTCATTTCCCGCCGGCGGAGCCAAACGGCATTCACTACCTCAAAATTCCTTTGAATAAATTGTGAGAAGTATTAATCTCCGTCAGCCCTTCAAAGCAAGCTCGAGCTTAGCATTCCCAATTCACGTCAAGTGCGGTCAGCCAAGCGGTTGTGACTTGCAATTCCAATTTCGAGCGGCGGGTGAAGGCGTTAGATTCACCGCAGGTTCGCTTGCGTTCTTGCCGTTCTGTCATTGCATTGGTTCGGCAGCGACACATCCCGTCACGTTGACCAAAGGAGCTGGGTTTTCCGATCTGAGATTGTAGGTGTACCGTCCCACTTGCGCTCCTCACCCCGAAGGTCTCAACGCATGTCGCATTGCTGCAATCGCTGCGACGCATCTCCGCGTGGTTGCCGTAAAAAGCAGAGGTTGTCTGTGAGCAAAGTGCCGGTACGTCGTCGAGGGCTCGAAGCATGGCCCGGCACACAATCGGCGTACCGGACGTCCGGCAGCAACCACTTGAATGACACAGGGGAGCTCCAGGCAACTGCACACCAAAGTGGTCGTCACGGCGACCTGTGTCTCTTGATGTGCGGCGAGGATCTCTGAGGTGAACGGGGACTCGTAGAAGATGATGACATGGCAGGTGGGCGAGACGGCTAACGGCGCGACCACTCGGGTTGTCACCCAGTTGTTTCGCCGCATCTCCGGAAAGCAATGCTTCCGTGCAGCCATCATATCAAGTCGCGCTCCTGCTTGCGCCGGGAGGGGGAGGAGCGAGTTTGCCAGACGTCAGGATGAGGGAAGCAGCGCTTGCCCTAAAGGCGTTCGACTGCTTGGCGCAGTTTCTCCTGTACGCGCTTGGCCGCAGACTTGAGGCTTATGTTTGCAATTGCCTGCATTGACGCCACGGGATCGATAGCAGCAACTTCAGTTCGTCCGCCACCGATGTCCTGGAGAACGACATTGCAGGGGAGCATGGTTCCAACTTTGTCTTCGATTTCAAGCGCCTCAAAGGCCATTGAGGGGTTGCAGGCACCAAGAATGACGTAGCGACGAAACTCCTTGCCGAGCTTCTTCTTAAAAACATCCTGAACATCGATCTGCGTGATAATTCCAAATCCCTCCTGCTGGAGAGCCTGTGTCGTGAGGCGAACAGCCTCATCAAAGTCTTTTCCGAGTACTTTCGAGAAGTAATAGGTCATTATCCCACTCCGGTTTGACGTCAACTGTGAGCATAGCGGATCAATACCGATCCCCTATAACGCTCATCGACAAGACATTGTCCATTGCTCTTGGCTTCATGTCGCAGTGAGTACTCCGAGTTCCATCGGCACAACCCTGAAGACTCTGTTCCTACCTCTCGCGGGCGAGCGCCAGATTATTCCCACCACCATAACGCATTTTAATATCTGAGCTCGCCGGCGAAACAGAATTTTTAGGATAGCAGAACCTTTCCATTGCGAACTATGACAATTTCGCTCTCGTCAAAAGGTCGCCACAACTCATCGCTCAATGGTACGCTAGCGATGAGAACGAGCTGCTGGGGGGGCTGCCCAGTTAGCGTTGACGGCTCTTCTTGCACCAGAGCGTCACTGTCGCTTGCGCAGCTTCGTTGCAACAGCCATAGGCCCGGAGGTTCAATTCTGCCATCACGCTGGATACGGCGATGTCCATGCGCGAAAAGAGCATCGCTGTCTGAATACAGGAAGTTTGCGGGGCCCAATGTGCGCATATCAGAAGCAAAGCGCTCGACTTCCGCACGTCGTGCCTCCAGGGAGGGTATTTCATCCGCATGCCAAATCTTAGATAGCCGTTCGAGCAGGATGCAGAAAGCGATTTCGGAATCGGTTTCCCCCAACGGCGCAAACCGCCGGTATTGATCGGGTAGCTTTTGTGCGATTTTGCTCAGCATGCCGTTGTGAGCGAATATGTGAGTGCGGCCTCCCAATTCGCGAACAAAGGGCTGTGTGTTGGCGAGGCATACGCTCCCCTCTGTCGCATGGCGAACATGGGATATAAGGAGATTCGTAGGTTGGCGGCGCTCTTCAATGAACTTCAGCCATTGACTGTTGGCTGCGGGCTCTGGCTCCTTGTACAGACGGGCATCATGCCCGTCGTATAGGGCAAGCCCCCAGCCATCAATGGCGTGGGTGGCATACCCACCACGTTGTGCGAAGCGTTCCAGGGAAACGGTTGCGCGCGTGGGAAGCCTGCTCGCCAGGCAAAACAATTCGCACATTTTCTGGACCGCTCCATAAAATGAATGATGCCCGTGACATAGCATAGCCGTCATATGTTCTTGGTTGCACTAAGCATTTCTGTTCCGTGGCATATCAACTCTGACGCACCTCAACTCGGGCATCGCTATCGGGATTATCAGCAACTTTTGTCAGCGCGCCGAAGCTCGCCTGACGTTTGGATGGACTTTCTCCGCGGCGCGTCATGATGGACTGGCAAACCACATTGTCTCAGGTGACGATCAGGGCGCATACTTGCTCTGGCTGTCATAGCACGCCTCGTATGTTTGGCTTGGGAGGGAACCATGAGCGGTCCGGTGCAGGAAGGCAATGCTGGCACTACAGAGGTCGGGCTGACCACCGCCGAGGCGCGGCAGCGGCTGATGCAATTTGGACCAAACCTCATCCCTGAACACCAGATCCATCCGCTCCTCACCTTGCTCGGGAAATTCTGGGGACCTATTCCGTGGCTTTTGGAGGTAACCATTGTCCTTCAGGTGCTGCTCGGAAGAGACCCTGAGGCGCTGGTCATTGCCGTGTTACTTTGTGCCAATGCAGGGATCAGTTTTGTACAGGAAGGCCGTGCAAGCAGGGCCCTCGATCTTCTAAGAAAGCGATTGACCGCGACTGCACGGGTACTTCGCGATGGTACCTGGCATTCGGAGCCTACGTCCAATCTTGTTCCCGGGGACGTGGTCCACATCCGTATGGGCGATCTGGCGCCTGCTGACGTCCGCATCCTGAACGGGGAGATTCTGATTGACCAATCAGCCCTGACAGGGGAGTCGGTGGCCGTGGAAGCCGGTGCCGGCGCGATGGCGTATGCGGCGTCCGTGGTGCGTCGTGGCGAGGCCACCGGCGAAGTCGTGGCAACCGGTCAGAAAACCTACTTTGGTAAGACCGCTGAGCTCGTAAGGACCGCCCAGCCGACCAGTCATCTTGCCGGGATGATCTTCAGGATTGTCCGCGTCCTGGTGGCGTTCGACGTCTTGTTGATCGCCGCACTGCTGGTATACGCCGCATGGTCGGGGCTGGCGCTGCGAGATGTCCTGCCATTTGCGCTTATCTTACTTGTCGCCTCTGTCCCGGTGGCGCTACCCGCAACCTTTACTTTGGCAACCGCATTGGGTGCGGCAGAACTAGCTCATTCTGGTGTTTTACTGACGCGTCTTTCGACGATCGAAGAAGCCGCGGGCATGGATGTACTCTGTACGGATAAGACGGGCACCTTGACGGAAAACCGTCTGACATTATCGGCGCTGCGACGGTTTGGAGCTAAATCCGACGATGAGTTGCTGCGCGCTGCGGCACTGGCGAGCGATCCCGCCACCCAGGATCCCATTGATCTCGCCATTCTGAGCGCAGCCTCGGCGCGAAACCTTCTCGCCATGTTGCCCACGCGGATTGAATTCGTCCCCTTTGACCCGGAAAGCCGTTATTCGCTGGGACGCTACCATGCCGATGTTGGCGAGTTCTGTGTTGCCAAGGGCGGACCGCAGGAAATTCTCAAGCTGGTGAGTACACCTGTGGAGATCTCAGACGCCGTCAATCAGTTGGCAGCCACAGGGGCCCGGGTTCTTGCGGTCGCGGAGGGTGACGCACGTACCCATTTGAGCCTCGCCGGCCTTGTCGCGCTCGAAGATCCACCGCGCACCGATGCTGCCGCCTTGATCAAGGGACTGGGCGATCTTGGCATACGGGTGATGATGCTCACTGGGGATACCGAGCCCACGGCGAGCCTTATCGCCCAGCGGGTTGGCATCAAAGGGGCCATAGCCCCTGCCGGAACGCTTGATCGGGTAGATGACATGCATGCCCTAGACTACGGCGTTTATGCCCGCGTCTTTCCTGAACACAAGATAAAGCTGATAAGACTGCTGCAAAAAGCCGGTCACGTTGTCGGCATGACGGGCGATGGCGTCAATGACGCACCGGCACTCAAGCAAGCCGACGTCGGCATTGCGGTTGCGAGCGCCACGGATGTGGCCCGGGCCGCAGCCGGTCTCGCGCTGACGATGCCCGGTCTCGTCGATGCATTGACCGCGGTACAGAGCAGCCGTCGCATCTATCAGCGCATGCTGACCTATACCATTAATAAAATCATGAAGACGCTGGAAATCGCGATATTTCTGACCGCCGGTGTGATCGTTACACATGAGTTCATCATCACACCATTGTTGATTGTTCTACTGCTGTTCACCAATGACTTCGTCACAATGTCGATCGCAACCGACAATGTCAGTTTCTCGCGCCAACCGGATCGCTGGGACGTGCGCATGTTGATGCTGACAGGCGGCATCCTTGCCGCGTTCGTTTTGATGCTTTCGTTCACGGTCTTCTTCGTGGGCCGCGACGTCTTGGGGCTTCACCTCCCGCAACTGCAGACTTTGGTGTTCGTCATGCTGGTCGCTACCGGACAGGGCAATGTATATCTCGTTCGCGAACGCGGTCCATTCTGGCGCTCACGACCAAGCCGCTGGCTGGTCGTGAGTTCAATTGTGGACCTCATTGTCGTCAGCATGATGGCTGCGGCCGGCATCCTCATGGCCGCGGTCAAGCTCAAACTGATCCTTACACTCCTTGCCGTGGTGGCAGTATATCTGCTCGTTCTGGATCGCGTCAAAATTCAGTTATTCAAGCGGCTAGATGTAAAGTGACAGCGTTCATCGCTCCAGCCCTACGTAAATCTGAACAAGGAATTTCTGCGGAACGCAGGCTCGTCTGTAAGCGCACGCGCGGAATCCACTA
>JAKBAU010000091.1 GCA_021808875.1 Pseudomonadota bacterium
CGGCGGTTAGCGAAGTTGATCCTCAGAATTATCCGCCACTGGCCGGGCCTTACGCCACCAGGCTCCAGAACGAGCTCTTGCGGGCATGCTCCCGCCGCAGCCGCGCCACATAGGCATCGTGCGGCTCCAAGCCCCCGCATGTCTCAACCCCGGCGGACAGGCTGGCGCAGCTCAGCAAATGCCGCGCGGCGTGCTTGTAGCGGCTGGAACGGTTGTGGGTGAGCGCGAAATCGATCATCGCCCGCAGCACCAGCACGGCGGCCAGCTTGTGCCTACCCGCCAGCGCCTCAGATGCCGGCTGGGGATTTTTGGACCAGTTAAATTGAGACAAATTGGTTTAGAAAGGAGGCCTTGAGATGCCGGTAGACCTCCGCCATGCCCAGAACCACTCCAAACCGAACCGAAGCAAGACATTAATGGGTCCTGATCCTTTCGGTCGCAGCCATAAGCAGACGCCTTAGGCATGCATGCGTTCAATATATGCGTATTAAGATTATTTTTATATCGATTACCCGTATAATGCATATTTTAGCTTTACAAACCCGCATACCTCTCCCTAAAGTGCCCCTCACAAGAGCGACGGGGGCACCTAACCTCCACCGCAGTCAAATGGAGGCTTGCAATGTACAAGGTCGTCGGATGCGCCATCGTTTGGGGCTTTGCCCTGTTTGGCTTCAAGGAATGGTACGAGCAGACTTACAAGACTGAAGACCAGAGTTCGGCCACTTAATCAGCTTTTCAAACGGAGTGGCCGACATGACCACCTTTCAAACCACCGACCTCGCCAAGATGCGAGCCGACGCCAAGATCTCCCAGGAAGAAATGGCGACTCATCTTGGTATCTCTCAGAGTCAAGTTTCCCGCTATGAGCAAGATCCGGACAACACCCCCCTTGGTGTCGCTAAAGCCTGGGTGAAGTATTGCGGTGACATTTCCACGAAGCAGGGCCTCGAATACGGCGCCCCCTACCGGGACATCGCCACCCAGATCAAGCTGATGAACGATTACGCCGAGACGGCCCCTGCTCCTCTGGACGACGCGTTGTTCAAGTGCGCCCCGACCGCCGACAGCTTCGTGCGTGAGGTCCGCAACCTTGGCCGCAAGCCAAGGGTGGCTGCCTGCGGACGTTTCGACCAGGGCAAGAGCCGGTTGGCCAATACCCTGATGGGCAGCGAGGCCCTGCCGACAGGCTACCAGCCCGCCACCGCCATCATCAGCCTCGTCCGCCATGTCGGCGATCGTCCTTCCTGGATCAGAGAGGAAGTCTGGATCATGCGCAAGGGCTTCGATCTGAACCAGGCCAACGATGAGCGGCACTGCAATAAATACAAGATCGTGGCTGGGTCGTTCGACACTCTGAGAAAATATGGCACCCACAACGACAATCGGCCTGCCGACGCCGATCAGTGCTTCGCCGCTCTGGTGTTCGTGGACTCGCCATTCCTGCTCGGCTGCGACCTTCTGGACCTGCCTGGCTATGGCCACTCCCCTGACGACCATACCAAAGCTGAACTGGCGCACAGTTTGGCGGATATCCTGATTTACACATCGGCGGCTCAGGGGTTCATGGACCAGCAGGACCTGCAGTTTGTCAATGCTCTGCTGAAACAGCTGCCGACCCTTGAGGCCAAGGACGACACTCTTCCGGTTTTGCGGAACGTCTTCTTTGTGGCGACCATGGCCCGCCAGGATCATGCCGACCTCGAGGACATCATCACCAAGGCGTCATTGCGTGCCTACACGCACTTGCTTGAGGATCTCCAAGCCCGCAGTGAGCTGATCGGCCGACCGATTTCCTTTACCGACTTCCGTGCCCGCTTCTTCACCTACCTTGTCGACGACCCGAGCCGTCGGAAGGCATTCGAAGAGGACCTCGCCGATCTGCTGAGCACGGTTTGCCCAGTTCAGGTACGCGGCCGCCTGGATCGCTGGGTTGTCGAACTGAAGAACTCCACCAAGGCTTACTGCGATGTGTGGACTGCCCGCCTTATCGAAGCCCTGGAGAATCGGGATCGAGCTCAGGGCTCGCTGGAGATGCTGGAGCGTGCTGAACCGCTGCGTCATCGCAGGGTTGGCAGCAAGACCGAGCGTATCCTGAGCACCATCGCGGCGAACAAATCGGCGTCCATCGAACACATCAAGGCCGATCTGAGTAAGTTGGTCACGCCGGATTACGTCGAGAAGTGCATCCGCGAGCGTTACGAGGACAAGAAGGACGCCCAGCAGCTAGCTGGCTCGTACCTGATTGACCACATCCAGAACAAGCTGAATAGCTTCCTGGCCGAACGTGCCCAAGAGTTGGTGCCCGACATCAACGACATCTTGGCCGACTATCAGGCTGCAGGGACGTCTGCTGGGGGCGCTGAGCTTGGCGTTATCTCCGTGCCCTTCAACATGAAGGGCGTTTTTCTCGGGGCGCTGGCTGCTACCGGAACGGCTGGGGCCATGGCTGCCTGGGCCGCGGCAACTGCCGCCAGCGCAGAAGTCGGTTCCGCCATGCTGTTGCCCGGTGTGGCCAGCTATCTGGCGGGCATCGGCGCGACCGCGGGCGGTGTGGTGAGCACGGGCAGCCTGATTGCTGCTCTTGGTGGCCCCATCACCCTCGTAATCGGGCTGGGGGTGCTTCTCGGCTTGGCTGCCTACGCTCTGTTCGGTTCGTCCTGGCAGAGCAGGCTGGCGAAGAAGATCTGCGAAACCCTGAAGGAACAGCACTTCCTCGAAATGCTGACCAAGCACTCCGAGAAATACTGGGACGACACCCGGCACAGCTTCCAGAAGGGCATGGCCGCGACGGAAGCTGCCTTCCAGGATAACCTCGGCAATCTCCGCAAGCTGGTGAATGCCACCAGCCGTGAGGAGATGACCGCCATGATCTCCAAAGTGGAAGCCACTCGGGATTTTTTCGGCGGCATTCCGTGGAGGCTGGGGAATTAGTTTACGCCGCTTGGTCCTAGGCCCGGTGCCGCCGTCGAATGGTGGCACCTCCTAGAGCCTCAACATAAGACGATTTCAACATTACAGCCGCCGGGTGCCTGCGCAAACATTGGAACGCGGAATGCCGGACGTGCGCCTCGACCAAGGGGGAGTAACGAAGATGTTCAACGGTGCGATGAAAGAAGAGGCCATCACAGCCCTGAAGGCTGCCCAGGCCAAACATGAGTCCGACGCCAAGGTTGTCGGTGAAGCCTCGGCCAGACTGTTCGAACTGCGCCGGTCCAGCAGTGAGCAGATCATCACCCAGGTCGAGGGTTACATAAACACCCTGGCCAACAGCCCCAAGGAATTCGACAAGACGTTTTCCGAATACCGGGCCGAGTTCAAGACCTTCAACAAGATCATCGCCGCCATCGAAGCGGAGGCCGCCAAGGTCAACACCCGGGCTGGCACCGGCGCGGCCGCGGGCGTTGCCACCGGCGTCGGCGTCGCGGCTTTCGCTCCCAGCGCGGCCATGGCCATCGCCACCACGTTCGGCACCGCCAGCACCGGCACCGCGATTTCCACCCTGTCAGGCGCCGCTGCGACCAACGCTGCGCTGGCCTGGTTGGGCGGCGGGGCCTTGGCGACTGGTGGCGGTGGCATGGCCGCCGGTGAAGCGTTCCTGGCGTTGGCGGGTCCCGTCGGCTGGGCCATCGGCGGCACAGCCTTGGTGGCGGCCGGATTGTTCGCCCGCAGCCGCAACCGGGCGATTGCCGAGGACGCCGCCACCGAGACCAAGAAGATCCAGACGCACATCGCTGCGCTCTCCGCGGCAAAGCTGGAAATCAATCGCCTGTTCAATCTGACCGAACGCCATGTGGACGGTGTCACCGTTCTGTTGGCTCAGCTCAAGGAACGGGCACCGGGGGATTACCTCGAATTCAGCACCGTCCAGAAGGAGTGGCTGGGCGCGCTCATCAACCACGTCCACTCGCTGTCCGAGCTCCTGAACAAGAAGGTGCAAGCATGACCGTCGAAACCTTCCAAACCCGCGGTCGCCGCCTCGTTCAGGACCAAGCTGCCGGTGTCGTCGTCCAGACCATCAACGAGGCCCGGGTTCACGATGAAATCATCAAGCTGGCTGCGCAGGATGCCGCGTTCGAGACTGCGGTGGAGCAGATCAATAAGGTGCGCAACTTCCTCTCCCGCCCCCAGAACATCCTGGGAAGCGAGCTAACGAAGCACGGCGAGATCGCCGAACAGGTCGAGGTCGGCATCCGCAACGCCCGCCAAGCCTTGGCCCAGGAGACCATGACGGCGACCTTCGATGGTGTTCATCGTACTGGTCCGGTCGATTATTTAATCAACGGCATCGGAGTTCAGTCCAAGTTCATCAACGGCATCTCCGCAAATCTGAACCATGTCCTGAACCACCTCAACACCTACTCGGACTTCACCGCGAACGGCTCCTTTTACATCATCCCCAAGGACACCTACGAAGCCATCCAGATCCTGCTGAACGGCGGCCATATCGAGGGACTGAAGGCGTCGACCGAGGAAGCCATCAAGGCGCTGGTGAAGCAGATCGAGGAGCAGACGGACAAGCCCTTCTCCGAGGTAGTCCAGTCGTCGGTCGTGAATTATCCGGACGTCCAGGTGTACAAGGCGCCCACGACGCTCGACAACGAGCAGCAGGACCTTACCAACAAGAACGAGGAATTGAAGGACAAGATCGTCGACGACCACAAGCCGTCGCTCCAGGAGGCTACCCAAGCCGCTCTCGTGGGCGGGGCTGTCGGCGGCACTCTCTCGCTGGCGACGGGCCTCTACGCTAAATACAAGGCGGGCAAGAACGTCTTCAAGGGCGACTTCACCGCGGCGGACTGGCAGGAGGTCGGCCTCGAGACGGCCAAGGGCACAGCCGGGGGAGCTGTAGCCGCCGGGTCCATCTACCTGATGACCAATTATGCCGGGATGGCCGCCCCGTTCGCTTCCGCCGTCGTGAGCGCGGTTAAGGGCATGGCTTCGCTGGCCGACGACTATCGCAAAGGCGAAATCAGCTTCGACGAATTCGTCGACCTAGGCATGATCGTCTGCGCGGAATCCGCCATCGTCGGCGTGTCCACGACTGTCGGCCAGGCGCTGATCCCGATCCCCATCCTCGGTGCCGTCATCGGCAGCCTGGCGGGCAAGATGGTTGCCGAGTTCACCACTGGCCAGAACGACAAGATCGCCCAGCGCTTGCGGGACGACATGGAGGCGTTCAAGTCCAAGCTGGACGGCAAGCTGAAGGAAGTCCTGGCGATCGTCACGGCTGAATTCGACTACCTAAACAAGCTGACCGATGCCGCCTTCGACTTCCGCCTGAACACCAACCTGATCGACCGCAGTGTGGATTTGGCGGTGGCCTATGGTGTGAAGCCGGACAAGATCGTCGTCAACGAGGCCGCGCTGGACAAGTTCATGTTGGAATGAAATGGCGACAGGTTGGAGTTTCTTTATTCAGCCGCTTTCACCGGCTTCTCGGCAAAACATTCTTCCCCGACGCGACCCACTATCTCTGGCCGCCGGAAAAAGATTAACCACCAGTTATGCGACACCCACGCCTGCGCGCTCGCGCAGGCTTTAACGAGTCAAGAAAATGGATCTAAACGGTCACCTTCTCTACATCGACATCACCCAGATCTGCGGTATCGGTTGCGTTTTCTGCATGTACGCCGACAAGCACAAGGTGGGGATGAGCATGGAGTTGTCGAGCCAAGCCCGGGAAAACCTTAGGGCGTTGATCAACGCCCCCGACGTTAAACGCATCTCCATCAGCGGAGAAGGAGAACCCCTCAACAATGCCAGAGTATTTCATGAGATTCTTGATCTTTCTCAAGGAGGAAAGTGTTTCGAGTTCATCACTAGCGGCTTTTTTCCGCACGAGAAGATGGCAGAATTCTATAACACTACAAATCATATCTTGGTTAGCCGCGGTGACACCTGCAATATTCGTCTGAGCTCAGACAGCCACCACCTCGACAAGGTGAAATGGCGAGCCCATGGTTTCAGCGTGGATTACCTGCGGCAACATAGACCAGCGGGGCTAAGCCTCTCGTTCCGTTCGATCGACACGGATCGCGAATTCACCCGTAATTACCTGCGGGAGGAGTTAGCGCGCTGGGGGATCGACGCCAGTGTTGTCCCGGGCAACGCGCTGGACGATACGCTATTGATCGGCGCGGAGCGCTTCAGCATCGATTACAAGAATCTTGTCCATCCGGCGGCCGACACTCCGTCAGGTTACTTGGACCTGCATGGCTACATCGCTGCGATTGAAGCCCGGGTCAACAAGCGGTTCACCTTCGGCAGCCTTAACCCTCCGCCCCACGCTAACGGCATGGACCTGACTGTGAAACCGAATGGTGATGTCTACCTGTACGGCATCGAGTACCAGCGCCTGGGCAATATCCACTTCGACCGGATCGGTTGGGAGCAGGTGGCCAGCCATATACGCGAGACGCCCCTGCTTCTGGCGCTGTACAGCCAGCCGCTGAAGGATTTGCTGGCACGTCTCGACGGCCTCGATCTGGTGCATACGATCCTGCGCAAGGTGAACAACCCCTACTGGCTGGTCAAGGAGATGGCTAATCACAAAGGCCTGCTGGAACGGATGGTACCGGCATGATCGACTCCCACAGCCATACCTTCTATTCCAAGCATGCCGTTGGTACGGTGGATGAATTGGTGCGCGCGTCCATAGCCGCCGGGGTGAAGATCCTCACCGTCACCGACCACGCGCCATTTCCGGTGGACAGTGAAAATCGTCTGTTGGAGGAAGAACTGGAGCACTATTTCGCGGATATCGAGCTGGCGCGACAGGAGTACAAAGGGCAAATCAGGATCCTGCGCGGACTGGAGTTCGACTACATGCCGGGTGTGGATGCATACAATCGCGATTTGCTGGCCCGGTACGAGCTGGATTTCGCAATCGGCTCAATCCACTACGTTGAGTTGGAGGGCGAGCCTATGGCCAAGGTTTGGGAGTTGCCTCGACTGTCCGCCTCGGCCTTTCTCGACCGTTATTTCGCCAATCTGCACGCCTTACTGGAATGCGGACTGTTCGACGCCGTCGGGCATGCTGACACGCTGCTACGCGGGGTAGCGGAGGACGCGCTGCTGCGCCGGATGGAGCCGCTGCTACCATTGTTTGCCCGCAACGGCGTAGCCTACGAACTGAATGCCTCGGGGATTCGCAAGTCGAGCTTGGTGCCAGGTTCGACCCGGGAGATCCATGGCGTCTGGAACTATCCGTCGCGTATCCTGCTGTCACAACTGATCGCCCACGGCGCGACCTTCACCATAGGCTCCGACGCCCACGATCCGCTGGACGCGGGTTCTGGCATCAGTGCCCTGGTCGATGAACTTCAGCCGCTGGGCTTGGAGCGGATCAGCTACTTCGAAGGACGCCGTCGCATCGACATGCCCCTGAATTACTTCAGCCCGGCGCTTGGCGCGGAAACTAGGATTGAACCCCGTGAATACTCGATCGAGTGACTGGAAAACCCTCGCTACGGCGCCTGTAGACGAACAGCTAGCGCGCTTTTGCGAGGCCGTGACCCGACCGCGGGCAGAGGATGTGAATGGTGGCCTGCGCGCGTTCTCTTGCGGCTTGCTGGCGCAGGACCTGATAGATATGGATGGCTATGTCTCGGTGCTCGGCGGGCATGCTCTGAACTTCCTGACGCCCGACGGCGTCGGCGGCTTCCGCGACATGAGCAGCGGTGCAAGCGCCTCCGCGCTGACCGCCATCTACAGCCGTGCCAAGTACGGCAGCCAAAAGGACATCCGATTTCTTGCCGGGCTAGTGATCGACTATCTGGCGCGTCAGCTAAATGACCCCGCATCGCATTGGATGCGGCTGTTCACCAGCGCGCGGGAAAATGACGACAATGTGGTGTTAATGACCACTGGCTGGCGCAATGTGCCTTCGACGGCGAACGTATTATACGACATCGTGGTTGAGGAGATCAATGTCACGCTTGCTCACATGGGCCTGCCCACTCTGATCAACATCAAACTGCCGCGCATTGCCCCGCCTTGCGAGAACTACGCAAGCATGGGTGCCAAAGAGCGCGAGCGGGTCAATCTTATCCAAGACCATGTAATTCCCGCTGAGAACTTCTATCGCTGGAGCGGCGTACACGTTATCTTCGGTGACGATGTGCTGGTGACCGGATCGACCGCCGACAAGGTGCTGCGTGAATCCCTGCTAGCCGGCGCACGATCGTTCCAGGCGATCTACCTGGTTGCTATCGATCCGCGGGTGGCCCTGGCGGATGCCACGGTCGAGGAGCGCCTCAACATGCTGGAAATCAGCCATCAGTTGGACGACGCATTGGCCGAACTGCTGGGAGCCGCAGATTACCAGCCCATTCTGCGCACGTTGCGTCTGCTTTTTGACGAGGGGAATTACGAGGCCCTGCCGGCATTCCTGGCGCGGGTACCGGCGGTCAATTGGTTGCGGCTGTACAAGGCGGCATTGGGCAACGAATTCCTGAGCCAGGCCGAATGCATCCCCTCGCTGACGCTGCTGAGGCATTATTTGGAAGAGCTCGGGTTGCTGGGGAGCAGTGTTGTGGTGACAGAGAGACGACCAATATGCGTGTGAATTTCGTGAGCTACTGGGAAACGGCGGCGGGGCAGAGCATGCCGCCGTGGATCGCCTTAGCTCTGGTCTCCATGCAGCGGGCGCTAGGGGACCGCTTCATCCTGCTTACCCCGGACGGCCTGGAGCGTTGCATCGATGCCTCCATCCTAGGCAAGGTTTGGCGCTTCGAGCCGCTGACCTTCAGCATGGACAAGGAGATTCAGGCGATCGTTGCCAGGAGCGACTTCATCCGCATGGCCTACGTGCATCGTCATGGTGGGGCCTGGATCGACGCAGACAGCATCCTGCTGCGCGACCCTACCTCGCTGATGTTCCCGGCGGGACTCGACGAGCGGCTGCACTGGCACAGCGAATGCCTATTCGCCGCACTGCCGGGAAATGTCCAACTTGCCGAGGCGCTGGCGACCGGGCTGGCTGTCGAGGCGCATGCCTGGGGCAACCCGGGAGGGATCAAGGAGATTGTCGCCAGGTCGCCTAACCAGCAGGTGCCGATTTCGTATGCGGTATGCGACCCGGGTTATCGACCGTTGTACAACTTCGCCAGTTGCGCGGTAATGAGGCGTAAGGACATTGCCGTGAGCGATTTCTTGCTTCGTGACGTGAGCCTGCTCAAACTGTACAACACCTGGTTCAAGCGGACAGCGACATGCGATGAGTCGGTGGCTGAGTTTCTCGACGAGGGGACACTGCTGTCACGCATCTTCCTGCATATTGAACCCGACCGTGGCTACTGGTTGGGGGAGTGTGAGCGCCTGATCGAACACTGCGGCTGAGGCTGTTTAGGCCAGCTCCACGGCATGTGTCGGCAGGTGCACACGGCAACGTCGGGCTCCGTCCAGCTCCAGGCGGGTTGCGATCACCTCGTGTATCGCCGGGGTCTTCCGGTGTGGAGAGCCGTGGGCGACGTACAGCCAGGCCGGTACGCGGCAGGCAAGGTGGTCGAATTCCAGCTCGATACGAAGCAGGTCGAACACTTCTCGGGTACGTCCGCTCGGTGTCCAGGCTAGGGGCGCGCTGCGGTGATGAGGATGGATCAAGCGTAGCGGTCGCGACAGTTGCAGGTTCAGCGTGCCCGGATGGCAATCGGTGATTTCAGGAAAGGCCTGGCTGATCAAGGGCAGCTGGCGGGCCATGGTGCCAGCGGCCACGCCCAGGCCAGGAATGATATGCGCATCCAGTGTGAGCGCCGTGGCGGTAGATTCCTGGAGCAGTTCGGCGACTAATTGAAGCACGTCGCCATCGGCAAATTCATTCATGTTTTTTCGACCAATGTTCGGGTATTGCTGTGGTCCTTGGCGGCTGAAAAGAATCCTGGTCTGGGGGGCTGGCGGCGGCTGCCAGGGATTGTAAGAGTCGCTGGCCGGATAGATCGCGACCAGTGCCGTCTTCAGTCCGACGGTCATATGGACGATGGCGGTATCGACACTGACGACCGCCTCGGCCTGCTGGATAGCGCCGGCAACCGCGCGGGGCGTATCCAGTTCAAGCAGTGCCCGAACATTGCTGCGGGCGATGGCGTGCTCGAGCGATTGTGCCTCGGCGTGGTTGACCGGGCTGCACAGGATACCGATATGACGCTGTGGCCAAGCATCCGCCAGGGCACGGACCAGCGACAGCGCCTTGGAGAACTCCAGGCTCTTATCGGGTCGGCTGGCATAGGGGTTAACCAGTATGTGCGCAACAGCGTCACTGTTTTGCCGCTCGGGAAGCGGGACGATATAGCTACGGTCGATTTGGTTTGCACCTAGATCGAGTAAGACCCGGGCGTAGCGCTCGACCACGTTGAGCTGCGCGGTGGTTTCCCCCAGCTTGCCGCTGACGCAATGCAAAGCATCGTCCAGCGAGTAGACTCGGGCGGGTTTAAGCAAGCGGATGAACAGCATCTCGAGGGGCTGGATACGGCCAACTAGATGGACCAGCGCATCAACCTGTCCCAACTCCCGTACCAGCGGGCCCAGTCTGGCCAGCGTGGGTGCGCTAGCGACGTGGATGACCCGGTCAACGCCGAAAACGAGCCGATGCAGGTCGACCAGCTCCGGTACAGTGAGCACCGTGACCCGGGCGCCTAGCTGGCGAGCTTCGCGAAAGAAGAATGAAGAAACGATTGCGTCGCCGAGCTTTGCATCCCAGCGTGGAACCACAATATGCAGGGGATGGGAAAGGTCAGGAGTTGCCAGCCGACGGTCGACCAGGCAGCGCATCAACATACGCGCGATAGCCTTACAATGATTTTGTAAAATCGACATCAGTTCGCACTTTCGGGAATACTGGTGATGATATCCATGGCAGGGGGCTGTTACCATGCCATAGCGTCCTTATTCAGCCTCGATCTGTGGCTCGTTTTTAAACTCTACCCGAGCACACTGCCCCGCAACGCCGCGGCCAGTTGTTGCGCAGTGGTGGAACCATCCGGGTCTAGTGCCGATGCGAATGCGTCAATCCCGCCCCGCAGGTCATGGAGCGATGCCTGGATATCCAGCACAAGCTCCCGGAACTGTGATGACCAGCCAGGCTGTTGGACTGTCTGTGCCATGAAGCGGGCGTGGTGGTGAATGGTTTCAAGCAGGGCCGTCTCATATGTCCGCGCGGCGTACAGCACGCCATAAGCCCCTGCACTGAACCGGCTCGGCCGCTCATCCAATGTCACCTTGTCGTGGCATGCTTGGCTTTGGCCTGACAGCAATGCCGGCACAGCTCAAATTTCGCTCCCGCACCTCGCCAAATATCCACACAAGCATTTGATTCTATTTACTTTAATCAGCCAGACTTACTCCCCCATAAATTGACCCCAAGGCGCAGATGCTATAGCCGGAATCAGGTGAGCGGGGCGAAACGATGACCGAAAGCAGCTTTTACGAACGGCCAATCCTTAATTCGCCGTACCGGGCGCCAGAATGGCACCATCCGCTCGACGATAAAGGCCAGCCAGTCGGTGGCTCCCCCCTTGCCGGGCGCCGGCCGTCACGCTTCATCGTCCCGGTACCTGCTGCGCGCAAAAGAGCCGCATCTACCCAGGCGTCGCTAGGGCTGGAAACCTACGAAGAAAACCCGCTGATCAACGATA
>JAKBAU010000003.1 GCA_021808875.1 Pseudomonadota bacterium
GGCTGTGGCGGAGCCTGAAGTACGAGGACGTGTTCATCAAAGCCTATGGCTCGGTTGCGGAGGCGCGCCGAGGCATCGGCGGGTGGCTGAGGTTTTATAACGAGGAGCGGCTGCACCAGGCGTTGGACTACCGGAGGCCGTGTGCGGTTTTCGTTGGCGAAGCCCACGAGCCTGTGGACAACGCCTCCGCTTTGAATGGCTGCGGCGTTGCCCACAGGCTCGTGGGCACGGAGTTGAAAAGGGAGTTGACCCATGTAGAATAGAGTATATACTTAGATAATACTTTGTCCCTCTGATCGGGCGGGAATGGGAAATGCGGCGGGACTCTTACTCTTAAGTCACCCCGGTTCCTGTCCAGCCGATGGGGTCCACCTCAGTTTAAGCCTCGCAAAACTCGTGTGCGAAAGCACCTCTTTTGCAAGGACATTTGCGAAGCGGCAGTGCGACATAAGATTGCATTACAGCCAGCCGGAGGAAAACCATATTGCTCGTTGTGGCCCTCGGTCAGCAGCAATCCGCCTTGTGCTACTTTTCTGTTCCTCTCAGCCGCACAGGCCCATACAAGGCAATCCTAGCGAGAAATGCGATTCCCGCTAGGATTGGAGGAGCCGGTGCCGACCCGTCGCGAGCCCTTGGAATATGTCCGGTGCGCCAATGAAGCGTGCGTCTCGCTGCTGGCGGTGCGCGACCCGGAGCCCGGCGATGCCATCGGTGCGGCGGACACCTGTCCGATCTGCAAACGCCGGGCTGGGTTCTCGCCGAAAGACGCCGCCTGGGCGCATGACGGCCGGACGGCCACTGAGTTTGTGCTCCCGCACGGCGTCTCGCCTCAAAGAGCCGGTGGCGACTCTACCGCCGTCGATCGTGCTGTCGCTCAGTTCACCAGGCGCATCCTTCATGACCTCGAAGGATATCGGCCTGCCGTTCGGCGGCTCGGACCTAGGGCGCGCAGGGGCGGCGTGAATGGCGGTCCCGAGATCGGCCTCATGTTGCAGTTGCATGGCCTTGTCAGGAATTCGGACGAGATGGACCGCGCGCGGGAGGCAGCCGCCGCTATCGCCCGAGAAACATTTAGAGGCTTGACCGCGTTTCGCCTCATGACCGTTTCCGCATCTGATTGCCGCGCCAGCGACGTCGGCGGCGGAGATGAGATCCATGGCTGAATGCGACCAAGCCCTCCTCATCGTCGACGACCGCGAGCACCTTCCGGCGTTTCCTGTCATTGAGCTCGAGCAGGCGCGCGAATACGCGGACGCCTCCCGCGCGGCGTCCACCCGCAAGGCTTACGAAGCCGATTGGCGGGTTTTCTCGGCGTGGTGCCGTGAGCGCAGCCTGGAATCCTTGCCCACGGACCCGCGTGTGGTGGCAGTTTTCCTTTCATCCGAAGCCGCCCGGGGCTGCGCGCCGCTCACTGTCGGCAGGCGCCTGGCGGCTATTGGCTACACGCACCGCCGCGCCGGGTTTCAGCCGCCGCAGCAGACGGAAGGCGCCGCGGCGATCACCGAGGTTCTTGCAGGCATCCGGCGGTCAAGGATTTTACCGCCGATACGCAAGGCCGCCGCTGACGCGGATATCACCTGGCAACTTCTCCACGGCATTAAAGGCGACAGCCTCCGAGACCATCGCGACCGTGCCCTTATCGCGATCGGGATGGCGGCCGCGCTGCGCAGGTCCGAGCTTGTGGCTCTCCGGGTTGAAGACGTCGAACGGTCAAAGGAGGGCCTGCGGGTCCGAATTGCGCGCAGTAAGACGGACCAGGAGGGCCTCGGCCAGGTCATCGCCATCCCGAACGGCAGGCGCCTCCGGCCGGTGGCGCTGCTGGACGCGTGGCTGGCGGCGGCCAACATCAGCGACGGCTACCTGTTCAGGAGGTTCGTCTCAAAGGCCGACAAGCTGTCGACGGACCCGATGGATGACGCGGCGGTCGCACTTACCGTCAAGAAGCGCGCCGCAGCCGCCGGGCTGAAGCCGGAGGACTACGCCGGGCACAGCCTCCGGTCGGGATTTTTGACCAGCGCGGCGCGGGCTGGAGCGTCTATTTGGAAGATGCAGGAGGTCTCGAGACACAAGAGCGTCCAGGTCCTCAGCGGGTATGTCCGGAGTGCTGAGCTTTTCGAGGACCACGCCGGGGCGGATTTCCTCTAATGTCGGATAGCAAGCCAGAGCTCATCAGCAGACGGGTGCGGACAGTGTTCGCAGACTACGTGACGGCATCGTCCACTCTTCGTGAGATTGAAGACGCGTTCGAGGGCGCGCGCGTTCCATTCAAGCCGGACGGAGTCACGCCGAGTGGAAGCCAGCGCCGAACGATGGCCGCTGGCTACTTCAATGGGCTTGATTTCTCCGCACCGGCCGACGTCCGCCTGTTCCTCGACGCGTTGTCGACCTTGGCGCGCGAGGCTGACAGGATGCACAAGGTCACATGTGATCATCACAGCGTCCCTTGGATGAAGTCTTCCGAGCCACCCCCGGAGCACCCGATGGCGAAGTTGCTTGGGGAGTTGCGCCGGTGCGGCTGGGAATGGCGAGATGGCGAGATGGTCGCCGTGTCCGTCTCCGCACGCCTGGCCGACGCCAAGTCGCTCGCCAAAGACCTTGACCTGAGCCATCTCGGCGAGCACATCGCGCGCATCGAGCGCTCGATCGACGCCGACCCGGGCTTGGCGATCGGCTCCGCGAAAGAAATGGTTGAGACCGTCTGCAAGACCATCCTGCGCCGCAGAGGCAAGGAATGCAGCCCCAAGGACGACATCCTGACACTTGGTAAGGCGACATTTGCGCTGCTCAAGCAGACGCCCGATGACATCCCGGATGCCGCCAAAGGGGCGGCGACGATCAAACGGATGCTCAGCAATTTGTCCTCCGTCGTCCAAGGCGTAGCCGAGCTACGTGGCTGGTACGGCACCGGCCATGGAAAGGATGGGAAGGCAAAAGGCCTTACCCCCCGTCACGCCCGGCTTGCAGTCGGGGCCGCCGCGACGCTCGCGTGGTACCTCCTCGACACCGACCGCGAGACCTTGCCTTAATGGACCATTCCGGCCAAAAGTGAATGAAATCCACACCGAATGCTCAAAGTCGGTTGCAGGTCTTGTGTCCTCTAATAATAGGGGACGTAAGACCATGGATCGGCTGGCCGCCGCGCATTGCAGGACACGTCAGCCGGGAAGGAGCGCCTCGGCGCTCCCCGGTCCCTGTGTCCAGCAGTCGCCCAAGGTGGGCAAAACCTAGATGTCTGTGTTATCTCATAGAAGACACAAGACCTGCAACCGACTTTGGCACTTTGCCGTTGAAATTGCTCATTTTCCCCGGAAATCGGGCAATTGGAAGACCTCGGCTTTCGCCAGTCCGACCACGCGCATGCCGCCAGCGGTGACTACATCGCTGCTCCGGTGATGGTGCCCATGGATCACCAACTTCGCCCTTGTCCGGCGCGCCAGTTCGTCAATAGCGGCGAAGCCGTGCCGGTGCGTCGTCGACGCTTCATGCGTGATGAGGACGTCCGTCCGCATGGCGGCTACGCTTTCCCAATCCGATCGCCAACATGTCGCCCGCTGCCTGAGCGGCAGTCCTCCTCGCTACATGCTCTGCTTACGGCAGGCACGCCGTAGGAAGTCATCGGGAGAGGGGTGCACCGGCTCCGCCAGGTCGTCCTTGGGCCACCAAACAGCCTCCCGGAAAACCCCGCCGTAGCCGACGACGAGGTTGCCATCGCAGAGGACCGGCCGAGTGTGGATGCAGCCGCCCGGATGGGAGCCGAACAGGTTGTCATACCAAGTCTCCCGGCCCGCATCGTGGTTGCCCTGGATCCAGAGGACTCTGATGTCGGCTGCGAACACGGGCGCCAGGACCTCACGAAGCGGACGGTCGAGATCGCAATCCCCGACTAGGATGATGCTGTCACCTCGGCCGAGCCCCCGGGCGGCGGAAAGGAGCGGGCGCCACTCGGAATGCGGGTCGCCGTAAACGAGGGTGGTCATCGTAGGCTCCTGGCGAGCTGATGCCGCCGGAGCCTGGTCTACTCGGCGGCGTGAGGGATGGTCGTCGTTGGCTCCGGCTCTGCCTCCGGCTGGGCATGCGGTATGCGCACTCGGACCTTGGGGCCTGGGGGTAGGGCACGGGCTTCTCTGCGCCACTTGCCAAGGAGCGCGGCCTTAATTTCGTCGACCGTTGCTCCGTAATGCCGGGCGAGCTGCGCGTAGCTGTAGGAACCATATTCTCGCAGCGTCCGCATGTTGGCGATGTCTCTGGCGCTGAACCGGGTCTCCGGCTCTCCAATCTTGGCCTGCGCGTCCGCGATCTGCCGTTCAAGTTCGGCCACGCGCTCACGGAGCACGCCGTTCTCCATGGCATCCAGCAACTCGGCCGCAGTCGTGATGACGGTTTCCGCAACGGTGTCCAGAACAGTTTGCGAGACATCCTCTTGAATGTCCGGCCTAAGCGCTTTGATGCCAGCCGCTACAATGCGTCCGAACGTAACGCCACGCCTATCGTCGGGTGACAACTTGACCAGCGTCATGCTCATCTCGCGCGATACTCGCCCTGTTCGCTCCCGTTTCTTGACGGGGTTCTCACGAACTTTGATGGGCGGTCCGGCCATACTCTGTCGCTCCTCTCGGCGGCCGGATATTGCCCACGTATCAACGGTCTTACAAGCCGAATTTATGAAACTGGTTCAAAATCCTGCCGCTGTTGCATCCATGCGGCGCATTGGCTTCCCGCCCAGACATACGGGTGATGTGCCGTCTGATGAATTTTGAAGCTGTTGCAAACAGTCGCTGCCTCATGATGCGCAGGCCGCTAGATTCAATCTCTCGAAGGCGTTACAAATCACTTATGCCACTTCTGCCCTCAAGGTCTCCATGGTCCGCCCACCCCGCGCCATCCCCACGCTGCCCGCCGTCGTTCCGCCGCCCACGGACGATGCCGAATACATGCTCCGGTTTAAGCGGCGCCACCGGCTGACAAGCACCGACATTGCCCGCGTGCTGGGCGTCGGCGAGCGCCGGGTCTCATCCTGGTCGGCGGGGCAGGAACCGATCGACTCATGGGGGCGCCTGGCGCTCGAGGCATACGATACGGCCCGCACTGACGGCTGGTCGAGGACATGGACATCGGCTGACGTCAAGTCCTGGAAAGACGCCCACCGCCTGAGCAACAAGACGGCTGCCGACTTGCTAGATATCGGGACCCGCCGGTTCGCGGGCTGGTCGTCGGGCGAAGAGCCGGTTCCGACCTGGGCCGCGGCGGCAATGACGGGATATTCGCTCAGCCAACGCCAGCCAGCACAGTAAACTGCGGTTTGGCTACGGCCCGCACACCGTAAAACACCGCGCAATACGGTGCCTGTTTTGTCAACTTGGTTTGTGAATCCACCGGAATTGGCTCTGAATTCGCAGTTCCATCTTTCTGGTACTAGACCATGGAGTAACTGTGGGCCGAGAGTTTAGGGCATGTGAATCCAGAGTTGAAACTGGCCGCCTGGAGGAACAGTCAGGTCGCCCTTGAAATGAGGGCGGCAATGCGTTAAATGTGTTGACCGATTTCGGCCGAACGCCAACTCGCATGTGCGGGAGATGGCACGGACGGCATCACGGAGCCCTTGGAACCATGGCGCGGGCAGTGGCGGCAGTTAAGCGCGGCAAGGCGGCGAAGCCCAAGGCTGTCGCCAAGCCGAGGGCGGCTGCGAAAGCGACAGTGCTACCGGCAATCATTGAGCCGCAAGCCAAGGCCAAGCCAGCAAAAACCGAGGCTATGGCGCCGATCCCGTGGATGAGCGGGCGCATCATCGCATGCGATAGCTGCGGTGGCAGTGGTTCGCGAGGGCGTGGGAAGTGCAAGGCCTGCCAGGGCGTCGGCATGGTCTACAAAGCCAGGAACGGCCGCCTGCAAACCGTCGACCAGGCAACTGTTGAGGACGCCAGCGCAGAACTCGCACAATCCCAGGCGGCCAAGGCGGAGCGGCAGGTTGCCAAAGATTCGAGCCGTCGCGCGCCTGAGACTGCCCCGGCAGCTCCAGATGTGGTCCCGGCCGCCTCAGCACCGGCTGCAACTCCAGCTCCTGCGAAGTCACCTCGGCCGTCGGCGCCGGAACCAGAGGCCATCGAGGCATTGTTGACATACGAGGCGTCGCCGGACATTGCAGAACGCAAGCTCTGGCATGATATCCGCAATCGCGCAGCGTATGTCCTCGTTACCGGCGCGCTGCCAACGCACCTGAGACCAGGTACCATCCGGCTGCTCAGGCAAATGACCGAGTTGTCGCGCGACCCTACCGCGCTTGACGGATCCGCGGGAGCCGTCTCGCTCAAACGGACCTACGTCCAGGCCTTTCGGTTGCAAGAGCACCCGATCGTGCAGCAAGCGCGCCGTTATGTCTCCGAGGGCTACCGGCTCTCGGTAAGCCGTGGGCCGACTGAGCGCAGGCCCTTCGGAAGGGTCTGGCTCTTCCGCCCGATCGACGACGAGCGCGCGTACCGGGCAACCATCCACAGCAGCGGCGCCGTCCAGGCGGGGTGGGTCTAGATGCCGAATCGTCGAATAGGGCGCGGGATGACCGGCCCCAAGACAACCAGGATCTAGCGCGGCGACCGCCCGTCCCGCGCCCCACACGCGCGGAGACGACGATGAAGCCCCAATCCATTGTTGACATTATTGACAACCAGGATCCCGAACCCCGCTTGCTGACTGCGTGGCGGCGTGTGCTGCCACAAGACGGCAATGACGATCATGCCTCCTCGCTGTTTGAGCGCGTGCTCGCAATTGCAGAGATTTTGCGCGACCCTGATGGTGGCCTCCAGTATGCCATCCGGCGGGTGCGCGCCGGTGACCCCAAAGGTTGGTTTTGCATCGCCGCCGGTGTTTGCACCGCCATCACGCTGACGGTGGCTGAGGCGCGTCCTGACCGGGTCATCGACGACAAGGTGGACGCGTTCGCGGACGACTTGAGCTGCTCAGCACTTTGGCTCGCCGCTCGGTCTGGAGAGTCATACGGGCTGGTCGCGCTGCTCGCCGTTGCGTCACGGCTCCCTGCTGATGCCTTCAGGGACGAGGTGCCGCGCGCGGAGATGCTGCACGGCATGGCCTACGCGTTGCCCGTCGCGTTCGCCCTCGACCAGGGCGCTCGTGCGTTGGGCTTTGAGAAGCCGAGAGAACGTCGAAACCCCAAGATGGTCACAGAAATCGAACTCGATCGGGTGCGCCAGCATGAACCTGACCAGGTGCGACCTCTCGACGTCGACCGCGACCTTGCGGAAATCTTCGAGATGGCTGCGGCGAAGAAGGACGAAACATCGCGGTCCGCCCTCAGCCGCCGCGTGCTGCTCAGTCCGCTGCCGCCGACCCGTAGCCTGGCGGAAGGGGCGGCCATGCAGCGCTTCGATCGCCTGCGCCACCCGCTCAAACTGTCGCGCGCGCCCGAGGCTAATCGGTTGGCTATGCGTTTGGCTCAGGAATTTCCCTGGGCCGCCGACGTCATCGAACGGCTGCGCGCCGACCTGGTGCTCTCAGAGCGTCTCGGGACGCGTTGGTTCCACATCAGGCCTAGTCTCATCGTCGGGGCCGCCGGATCAGGTAAAAGCCGCCTCGCCGCCCGGCTGCTTGAGGTAACCGGCATTCCTGGCACCGTGCTTTCGGCCTCGGGTAGCTCGGATAACCGCAGCCTGGCAGGCACCAGCCGTGGCTGGTCATCAGCCCAGCCCTCCCTTCCAACCAGCATCATGGTCGATAGGGAGTGCGCGAACCCACTCATCGTCATTGAAGAGGTGGACAAAGCAGGCGGCGGCCCAGCAAACGGGGAAATGGTGAAGACCCTGCTCGTGATGACCGAGCCGTCGACGGCCAAGGCTTACCTGGACGAAGGCCTTGGCGCTTCGGTCGATTTGTCCGCGGTTTCCTGGATCATGACCGCCAATCGGCTTGACCTAGTCGACCCATTGCTGCGTACGCGCTGCCGGATTCTCCATATGCCGTCACCCCGGCCGAAGGATTTCGACTGCCTGCTCCATGGCTGCCTCTCCGACGTGGCGCGCGAGCATGGTGTTGCGATGGACATCCTGCCGGTCCTGGAGCCGCCAGTGGTCGCCGCCATGCGGTCCGGGTTCATCCGCGGCAACCTGTCGGCGCGCCAGCTCGCCAGCCTTGTCCGTCGGGCGCTGGAGTTGGCCGCAGAGGCGGAGCGCGTGCCGATTCGTCACTGACCGGCTCGGTCTTGGCGCCTGTCCAGGTAGTTCATCAGCCGGAGAGACAGGGGGAACAGGACCGTGTAGAGCAGGTCCTGGTCTACGCTCTTGCCCTTGTGGGCGAGCGCGTTACGGCCATCGATCAGGCGGTCGCAGATCGCCACATCGAGAGCAATGCTACCATCTTTTATGGTCGGAATCTCCGTTATTCCGACCGCCTGAAGGAGGGAGGCCAGCTTCTCGGCCCGGTTCTCGAGGGTGTGGTTGGGATTGCCCAGGAACTGCTGGAGGCGCTTCAGGGCATTGCCAGCCAGCCCCGACGCTGTTGCTACCTGTCTCCGTTCCGCCTTCGTTGGGAACAGCGGCGTGAACCGGCTGCTGAACTCCGAATCGGTGGCCAAGCGCTCGAATTCCTCGACCATGATGAACCAGGAGGCATATTTCGCCTTTGGCCGGTTCGCGCGCATACCCTCGACAAAGATTTCGGTCAGATCCGAGTCAGCAAGGCTTTTCAGGACTTGTGTTGTCAGCGGACGCGCCTCCTCTGACGTCATCGTCATTGAGGCATGCACGTTCAGTGCTACAGCTCCCGGCGTAGACGGCCGCGCAACGCGCATCCCCGCCCACACCACCTCGACGACGAGATTGCCATACCAGGGGTTTCGCTGGTCAGCGGCGAACGAAGCCGTAAGTGCATCGGCGAAACATCGCAGAAAGGATTCAATCGCCTCCTCGGTCTGCCCAGCCACGAACTCGACCGCCAGTTCCTGCGGATCTCCCACGTGCGCAGGCGAGCCAACTGTGAACTTCGCGACATCGACGCCAAGGATAGTGAGGTCTTTTGCCTCGAACTGCATCACGAACGGGTCGCCCCCGGGCGCCGGATTTGCGGTCGAACTGGCGAGGGCTCCTCGCAGCCTAGATTCGAACCCGGGCCGCGACAGGCCATGTGACGCTACCAAGCGGACCGGCACGGTGACTGACGTGTATCCTTGATTCTCGTCCATTGTTCCTCCGCTTCCTGCGCTGAATCTTATATAGGTAGGCAACCTGGTCCGGCAAACGATGGGACTTGGGCCGGATGCGGAGCGAGGGCCGTTGGGAACGCCCTCCCGTCAGTAGTCGTAGTCGTGCGGTCCCGACACTTCGATTTCGCTTGTCAGGACCTTCCCCCCGACCACCTCGCCCGAGGCCCGGTCGATCTCCACCAGGACTTCGATGTCGGCATTGTCTTCGACCTGGGTGGCGGCATCCTCGGCGCCAACCCACCGGTCATCCTCGCGGTCGTACATGGCGCTGTCCCGGTCCTCATACTGGACCTCGACCAACACCTTGATCTTGGCATCGAGGATGAGGCTCACCCGCTTGTCGCTCAGACCGGCCACGGACCAGTCACCGACCTCTTCGATGGAGATCAGCTCGCCCTCATACGCCTCGCCCTCAGCAAGGTCGCCGGTGTAGACATAGACCACGTCCTTCATCTGCGCTTGCAGCAGCCGCTCGAAGGTCGAGTCGAAAGCAGGACCGTTCAGCAGGGCATCGGCAATAGCCTCTGCCTCGGGGCCCAGGTCAGCCGCAGCGCGTGCGAGGACCTCGTGCAGGCTCTTCATCGGCAGCAGGTTCGGATCAGCCTTCGCAGCCCGGGCCATTGCCCCATCGGCTGTCACGACATGGATCTTGTCGCCGGTGGTCTCGGCCCATTTCGACAAGGCCGCTATCACGAAGCCATCCGGGAACTCCTTAGAGTCCTGGCCGTCGAAGGGTGGCCTCCGATCGAAATAGGTGGCGAAGACCACCTCAGCGCTCACTGTGCTGAGGGCCTTATGCACGACTGCATCGCACTGGTATGCGATGAACGAGTGGAAGTGCCCGAACAGCTCGTCACCGAGGGCTGCCGCGTCAAATTCGGGCATCCGCTTCGGCATGGATTTTGGTGCTTGTTTCCGCCAACGGCGGAAATCCTTCTCGACCTCGCCCATCTCCCTGGCTCTGGCCTGGGCCGCCTCCAAGAGCTGCCGCTTGACCTCGAGCAGAGTAATGTCGACGGTGTGCAGTATCACCCGGTGAGCCTTGATGTGCTCCTTCAAGGCAAGCAGAGCGGGATTATCCGGGTTGTGGTGCAGCGCGCGGTAGACCTGGGTGTCCAGGAACACGTGACGGGTCAATAGCGGCTCGGCCGGGCGGTGCTTGGGTGGCTGCGGATGCTCCATGGCGCCTTGCTAGCCGACCATCCAAGTTCCGGCAAAGGCAATCTTGGGCCAGCTACCAGTTCCGAGTTCCTTGCTTCTAGCCACCCGACCTCCCCTTATTTGTAGGCGTCTACGCCCAAATGCCGGAGTCGCCCGGTGAACCTGAACGGACAACCTGCGTTCGCAGCCTGTCCCTGAGGACTCCATTACCCTGCCGGACGTGGCCAACTGCGTCATCGGCAACCTCCTGTGCAACGGCGTCGGATTCAATACTGCCTAGAACCGCGAAGAACATCGCTGAGTTCGAGGCAGAGAAGAACCACCGATACGGAGCCCCCAAGCAGCGCCGCGCTGGAGTGCTCGAGGAGCTGTTCGCTCAGTTCCCGGATGCCAGTATTCCTGCTCATGATGCCAGCCCGATGCAACGGCGCTTGTTCATGGCAGATCTCGACGATGCGACGACTCGGGCTAAGCTAATGCCCACCATTGCAAAGCAGAGGCGCTGGTGAACCCGACGCCGCGCCATGCCGAGCTGTCAACCATTCCGACCAGCGCGGCAAACCCGATCCGCTCCGCCACGCTGCGGGCCTCGGCATCAGCCCGCAAACTATCAGCGAGGCTGTTGACTTAAGCCTCGCCGACCAGGTCGCCTGCGGCTGGTATTGCCTCCCCGGCCGGGTGCCGTTGGTGCTGCGGGACTATCTCGAGCTTGCCTTGTGCTACCTGCGAGCGGCGTTCTTCGGCTGCTCGGCGGCGTGGCTACACGGCCTCCTTCGCCGAGAGTCGGAGGCGATTGAGATTACCTATCCGCGCGCCCAGGGCTGGCCCGACGGTAGCCGCTCTACCCTCGCCCCTGGCCCGCGCCGTGCGCGTGTGATGCCTGCCCGAGGCTAAGGGATGGGGAATCGTTACCATTGACGGTTGCCGGTCACCCGCTCCAGCTCGCCGCGACCGAACGCACCATCGCTGACCTGGCGGCCACTGCGGACCCGGCGCTCAACGAGGCAATGGCAACCTGTCTGCCGACAAGAACCCGGCTTGAGCCGATGATCGCCGCCATCCGGCTGGGACTGACTGCCAACCGGCGCGCCGACCTGCTCGCCTACGCCTGACCTACAACCGCGTCCATGAGTAGCGTCCGGCGCGCTGATATGGCCGAACCTGCCGCGTTCCTGGCCGCCATCGTCCGCTAACCGTGCAACAGTGACAAATTCCGGCGCAGCGTGCATGGTCGGGGTTGCGGGCCAACAGCCAAAGCGGGTAGACCAACTGGCAATGTGGGTAGCGCAACAGGAGGCGGCTCGATGAATTCTGAATTCGCCGCCACCCTGCGGCGGGAGATTTTGACCAAGGGCGCGGCCGTTCTCGAAGGGCCTGAATCCCGCAAGCTCTACATGATCCACTCGACGGCCCTGGCGGTGACCGGCCAGGGCATTCTGTTCGCTTTGGAAGGCGGCGGTGTCCATTTCTGGAAATACGCCGACCCGACCGAGCCGCCGCTCAACGTCTACCGCCTGATTTCGGCAGGTTTCCCGATCACGACAGCCCAGGCCATCCTTGAAGTCGCCCAGGGCCTCGGTGTCGCCGTGCACGAATTCGCCGCGCTACCGCCACCATCCGCCGCGCGGAATCGTCGCTAACCGCCGTCATCTCCGGTCTCGGTCGCGGGTCATAGCCGTTCGCGATGACCCGCTTCACATGACCTGGCAACTTGTTCTGCCGGTTACGGCTTGGCACCGTGAGCAGGCTTCTGTCGCGCGGCGACAGGCCAGGCCGCTGCCAAATATCGCCGAACAATACCCGATCGGTGTAGTCGACGAGCGACGGGGATACATCGCCGTAGGCTGCTGGGCACGGTGAGCTGGTCGGTCATGTGGTGCTCCGAATCTGTCGCTCATTGGGGCGCGAGATCCCCGCGGTCACCCCGCCATTCAGGAATCGCGGGGTCAGACATATCGCTGCTGTCGATTCCGCGGCGACGCGCTCGGCCGACCGACATGAAGCACAGCCACGACGTTCCAATGCGCTGCCCGGATCGCGCGACTGACAACCGGCGCGGTCCTACGTCACGACCGTCCCTGCTGCATCCCGGCCGACGTGCGCCCTGCTGGCAAGCTGGGCCTGGGTCAGCCCGGCTGCCTTACGGGCCGCTCTGAGTGCCATTCCGAACGAGTTGGAATGAGGTCGATTCCTGGTCATCAAGCCCATATAGATGCCGAAAATTGCGGCCGATTTCTAATCAAAATTGTGCCCGCGCGATAAGGTCGACTGCACGCGTGGAGAGTCCGATTTCCAAGCGCCCCAACCGGGTGTTGGCGATGAACATGAGTTTGTCGCCTGGCACGTCGCCTGCGTGCCGTTCGCTCTCCGACCGGGACTTCGATCTCAGCGCCGCGCTGGCGGCGGTCGAGCGCTGATACTGTTGCAAAATAGCGCACCATCCGCATCACAACCTTGATTCCTTGCGGTCCGGTGGCTACGATGCCTGCCGTTGCACACGCTGCCTACAGTCCAGGAGTAAAGATGGCGGACAAGCGCCAATATCAGCCCGGCGACCACGTCCGCTTTCGCGGCTATGAGGACAAGGCAGCCGAACAGAACATCGAACCCGGAAGCCGCATCATCATCCACGAGATCATGGAGGCCGGTGGTTACAAGGTCGAGGTCGTGGACGCCCAAGGTAAGCCAACCGGCGTCGCGGACCATGTCTTTGATGAGGAGATCGAGGCGGAGAATGCCAAGTCCCGGTCCAAGGGCAAGAAGGCGGCAACGCACCTGCGGGTCGTTGATGTCGACCCGCAGACCGGCGATCCGCTGGCTGATGCGTCCAGCCCGGCTGCCCTCGAAGCGGGCAGTGAGCCAGGCACGCTGCCCGCGGTGGCATCGGCGCCCGGCCGGACGGCGAGCGTGGACGCTGCGATACGCACCGCTGGCGACGCGATCCAGGCCGCCAAAGACTTGGCGAACACGATCGAGGTCAACTACTTCACTTTTGGAGGTCTGCTGGCGGAGATTTACGATAATACGTTGTTTACGGCGCTCGGGTACGATGGCAAGCGGGGGTGGGCCACGTTCCTGGAGCGGGAGCTGGGCGTCGACTACAGGCGCGCAATGTACTGGGTCTCCATCTACAAGGGCCTCTCGGCCGTCGGCATCAACGAGAACAAAGTCGCCAGTTTGGGCGGATGGTCCAAGGCTAAGGAAATCGCCCGTTTGCTCAAAGCGCGCGACGGCCAAGGACGGCCGGTCGGCGAGCAGTTGCTGCTCGCGCACTTCGATGAGCTGGCGCAAGTCGCAGCGACGCGGACTCGCGAGGAACTGCACGACGCCGTCGAACTCAAGCTCCTTGAGGCCAAGGGTGACGAACCCGCCCGTCACTCCGCGGACGTCATGCGGAAAACGTTCAAGGTGCGCCTGCCCGCCGGTCACCTCCCTGTCGTTTCGCGGATACTCGCCGTCGCCAGGGAGCGCCTCAAGCTAGACGACGACGCGTCCGCTCTCGAAGCCATTCTTACCGAATGGGCGAAGCGTCACCGGGTTAACCTGGAAGACGTTGAAGCCGACGCGGCCATTGAAGGCGAGGATGTAGGCGAGGACGAAGAGGCCACCGCAGCGGAGTAAACGGTCCGCGGCTCGACAGCGCACCGGATCTCTTCATTCATAAACTCTGGGCTATGATGAAAACGTTGACAGTCCGCTCTTAACATGCCTACACATATGCACGGTTCCGAGAGTCCATGTCGGACGCACGGGGGACACACAGATGAACGCACATGAGATTGCCGGCGACCTTGAGACTGGCACCTACGCAATCGTAGGTGCCTTGGGCGACGCAATGATGGCCGGTGCGCAGGCTGCCCGGCAGGCGCGCGAGGAAAAGCGCATCCAAGGCTGGGTCGACTATACCGCTGCCGAAGCCTCAGCGGCCGGTATGCGCGCTGACCTGGCTCAAGCCTGTGCAGACGGCTTGGCAGACCGGCTCCAGGCCGCGCGTGGAAAGACAATGGCATCGACTATCGAGATCGGTGCTCTCGAAGAAGAGGTTGATGAGCTGACCGCGGAGAACCTGGCGTTGCGCAAGCAACTTGCTGTGGTGACTGCCGAGGTCGAGGTCCTGCGGCGCCGCACTGCGTTACACGCCGCCCGCTGACCCAACTCTCTGCCGGAAATGAAAAGGGCCGCCCCACTATAGGGCGGCCCTTTGGTGTTTAAGCGCCTGAGAAGGTCAGGCGAACCGGGCGTTCCGGGGGGCCAGATCGAGTTCCTCGTCCTTGTTCGCCCGCTTCGCCCGGAGCCGCTCGGCAAATCCGCAATCGGATGCGATGACCGGCCGCGGCGCGCGAAGTTGTTCAAACTGGGCGCGTTCAGCGGCTTCGGTTGCGGCCAGGCGCTGTTCACGCGAGGTCAGCGCCTGGCGTACGGTGGGCAGTCCCTCGATGTGCGACGTGCTGGCCAGGTGCGCGACGATCTCGTTCGGCTTCGACGCAGCGACGAGCTGCCGCTGGTCGGTAGTGAGCTCTTGGAGCCACAGCCCGGCGCCTTCGGAGATGCCAGCCAGGTCTTGAGGCGTGATATCGCCTCCGCGGAGCAATTTCCGGGCGACGCGACGGAGTTGCACGGCTTCCTCAAGCGCCTCGGCGCGAGCATCTGTCTGCTGGTCGGTCCCCTGCCGGGCCGCCGCCATGGCGGCTTGCTGCTGCTGAGCCAGTGCCTGCTGTTGGCCGCCGCCAGTCTGCGGCGCCCAGTCCCTGCCGCTGAAAGCGTTGCAGAGCTTGCGGACCGGCCAGGAGACGATATCGAAGGACGTGTCGAGTGCCCAATCGGCTGCGGACAACATGCCGCGAGATAGCCGAGCGAGCACGTCGCGGATGGCAGCGAGTAAACTACGCATTTTCGTGTCCCGTTCCCTGAAGACACCAGACGACGAATGCCATCCTGCTGTAGACAAGGTCTGCGCGGCGTTGGCATGGCACAATGCAACAGCGCCCATAATCAGCGCCCGGCGCATTGCGCCGACTGCAAAACCCGGCAAAAGGCTTGCTTGTAGCCACCGATCGCCCGCCTCTGTCTATGTGGGCAACTAACGGAGGGGGGCTTGCGATGAGCCACATCAGCCTGATCGAAATCGAGGATGACTACCAAAGGGACGGCGCTGACTGCCGAGAGCGACAACCGGCATGGTCTTGATTGGCTCTGTGAACTCCTGCGCAAGCCAATGCTGCCTCGAACGCCCCGCGTCTACACCCTTCCAGCCGCACCCGTGGACGACGAATGATGCTGCAACGGTTGCACGAGCCAGCGCCATGAGCACTCCCCAGCCTCCCGCGCCACGCGGCGGACACCTCAATGTCCGCATTCGGCGTCGCCCCGTCCGGCCGATCCAGATGCCTGGCGCCGGGCGGATTCCGTCCGCGGATGAGCCCGAGGTCGACTTCCACCTAGAGCCGCATATCCAACATCCGGATATCGCTTCCGATCCGGCTGTCCGCGCCCGCCGCCTCAAGACCACAGCGGAGACGAAAGAATACGTGATGGCCGAGGTGCTCAAGATGCGCCTGACCGGGAAGCACCCGGACGAGATTGCCAAGGCCTTCGGTGTAACCGAACGGACGCATGGAACTGGGTCCGGGAGCTGCGTGCGCAGATTGCCGACGAGGCGCGGAACATCGACCCGTATCCGCTCATCGGCGAGGCGCTCAAGACCTTCGAAGACATCCGGCGGCGCGCCTTGAGCATCGCCGATAAGGTAGGCATCAAGGAAGCCCACCGCATCAAGGCATTGGCGGAGGCGAGGTCCTCCGAGCTGGCCAAGGGTCAGTTCCTCAAAGAGGCAGGACTGTTCCGGGCCTTTGCCCTGCAACCAGCGAAAGCCGCGTCTGAAGATGCCGAGACCAATAAGGCCGACGAGCTCAAATCCATGCTCAGGGACATGTTCCAGGACGCACGTGAGTTCGCCGCCGGTGACCTGGAGGCCAAGCTGTCGGTCAACATCGGTGCGCTCCTGACGGGCTGTCGGTGCCATGGATAAGCATGACTTTTCCGGTTGCAAGAGACTGTCAGGCAGCGCCTGCTTCGCGCTGCGCCCGCCGGGCAGCTCGGTCAAGAAGCTGCCGATCGTGAACGAGCCCGAGGACCTCAACCACGCCGTCGGCGGCGAGCCGGTAGAGGACCAGGTGTCGAGGCTCGCCGACGCGGTATTCTCGGGCTACCAGGCGCCGGGCGGAACGGAGGTGCAGGACAAGGACACCATCGACACCGGGGACCGGGCGAGAGCCGGGCAGGGGAGTCGCCAATCGCCTCGAGGGCGGCGAATATCAGACGATTGTAGCGCGCCGCGGTTTCGATGCCCCAGCGCCGGGCGCTGTCCAGCACGACATCATCAATCCGGCTTTCGGCGCGCCCGGCGAACCGCCAGGCCATCAGCCCTTGTCTGCGGCGAGCCGGTCACGGACGCGGGCCATGACCTCGGCCTCCATCGCCGCAAGGTCTTCCCGCGTGGAGACGGTCCTGACGTGTCCGGCCTCGATGTCGGCAATGCCAGCTTTAGCCTCGGAAACCAGATCATCTTCGAGGTCGAGGTCCTCGGCGTAGCGGCGCGCCGCCTCAGCCAAGAAATCAGCCGTGTCCGCGACGCGGCCTTCGGCGACCTGGCGGTCGATGATTGCTTGCAACTCATCCGGCAGGCGGACTTGAACGACACCCATGAAAACCTCCGGCGCGCATTTTAGCCGGTTCGAGTCAATCTGGCACGCCCCGATATCCTTGTCGCTGGCGGCGCGGAGGCCAACGATGAAAAAGCAGGGCCCGGAGAGGTTGCACCCCCTCCGGGCCGGGCAGCAAACGCTAGGTGACGGTCAATAATGTCCGATGTGTCGGCGACAAACAAGAAACTGATGGCGCGGCGCGGTTCCACGCTTGGCGCCATGGAGATCAACAGGGCCGCGTATGCGGAGGACCTGGCCAAGCTCCGGCGGGGGCGCCACCGGCGCCGGACCGTAACCGGCGAGGTCCAACGCGTCGATGTACGCACCGGAGCAGGGGAGCCGGATGAGGTTTTGGTTCTGCGGCTCAGGAACGACCGGCACTTTCCAGGGAAACGCATCCGCTTTGCCGACGGGTTGGTAAAGATTGCCGACTATGCCGGAGGCGCTTGGTTCAGACCGCTGACCATCGTAGTAGATGGTATCGAGTCCTTGCACACGGTGTTCTGCCGGGTCGCCGAGGCGCTGGACGGCCCAGGCTTCACGGTTCGAGGCGGCCTGGTGGAAACCGCCGACCCCCGCTCGGTAACACGCCGCAAGCGGTTCCGTCCGACGATCCGGCAGGACGGAAAAGTCGTTCAGCGCGGCGCGCCCAAGGGTCTGATTGACGTCCCGCGCCGGTGGCTCGTTCTTGACCTCGACGACCTCCCGAATTTTTGGGGTCTTGACCCGCGGACCAGCGGGAACACGGCGGTCACAATCATCCTCACCGATCTGTGCCCGCCCGAGATCGCCGGAGCCAGGGTATCCTGGCAGTGGTCATCAAGCGCCTGCGCATGGATATCCAAGGCCGATCCGCGTCCGTTGACGGACGGCCAGGTCCCCGCCGACCTATCCCTGCACGTTCGCATCTGGCTCGACCGGCCGATCGGCGAACAGGAGGCACGTGGTCTCCTCAAGCGGCTGCGCCTGCATGCGACGCTGCGGCTGGCGGAGCGCGCCGCCCATGCCGCCGAGGACGCTCTCGTCATCGACCCAGCACCGGCCACCTACAACCAGCCGGTCTATAGCATCCGCCCCGAAGTGACCGGCATGCCGGACCCTCTGCCAGGGGAGATGCGCTACGGCTTGCTGCTGTCCGGACGGGACGCCGTCCGGGTCGACACCCTGCTAGCCGAGCTGCCTGCGCCGCAGACGCTCACAGAACGGCAGTTGACCACGGAGGAGCGGGCAGAGCGGCGGCGCGCCATGCGGGAGGCAGCGTCTAAGCGACGCCAGGCGGCCACACAGGCGCCGGAGACGACAGCGGCCGTCCTGCCCCGTCCACCTACTCCCCGGCAGGACGGCCGGATCCACAAGAGGCAGGCCGCTGCCAAGGCAGCGCTCGAGGCATACGACCGCAAGCGCGCTGACACATCGGGGCGGCGCTGGAAGGGCATGACGCTGAAGAAGATGGTCTTTCGCTTCCGCGCCCTGGACGACATCGAGCGCATTGTCGACCGTCGGCGACAGACGGATCCGGCTTGGAGCGCAGGCGTGCCACCAGGCATGCGCAGGCGGGTTATGTTGGAGGTAGGCTCCCTGCTGTCGTGGACTATGTCCTGCGATCAGATCGGCAATGTAGGGCCACGTGTTCTCAACATCGGCAAGCTCAAAGAGGCGATAGCGGAGTATGCCAACCGCTTGGTCAGCGCGGACTGGTTCCAAGATGAATGGCTCGCCCGCGGCGCCGATGCCGGAATCCTCGAAGCGGCCCTGGAGGCAAAGCAAGGCCTCATGCGCCCCGCGAAAGGCGCCCCCTCCTTCGGCATGGACCCGCGCCATGATCCGAGTTGGGACTACCTCATGGAACTCATGCGACCGACCGTGGAGGAGATGCACGACCTGCATGCACTGCGCACCGATGCTGTCCGCAAGCATCAGGAGAGGCGCGCTGCGGGCAAGCCAACCATCGACGACCGACGTGAGCGTGAAGCCACCTCCTCCGAGAAAGCGACGAGGCCGTGGGAGGCGGCGGACGTCAGCGAGAGCACATGGCGCCGTGTGCGTGCCGGTCTCGCCGCGGCCATCGTCGAGCAGCGGTGCCGGTCTCGTCGTAACAGCATAACCGAGAAACAAGCCAAGGCCATCGCAACCGGGCGCATGCAGGCTGCCGTCGCATCCGGCGTGGCAGTGGATTTGACCGTTCTGCTGTCCGAGTATCAAGGGACGACAACGCCGAGGACGGAGGCTGGCAGGCAGGATGGAAACGTCAGTCACAAGCCATGGGAGGAGGCGGGGCTCAGCGAAAGAACCTGGTTCCGTCGCCAAGCCGAGCAGCGAGCACAGGCAAAACCCGTGGAGGTCATCGACTACGATAAGGAAGCACCGTGGTGACGGCGGCCGACGTCTGGCAGTTAACGTGACCGTTCTGCTGTCCGAGTATCAAGGGACGACAACGCCGAGGACGGAGGCTGGCAGGCAGGAGGGCAACGCCCTTAGTAGAAGACTTCAGGCACCCCCAACGCCTTCCCCAATCCCCAGGTCCGCAGCGCGTAACACAGGTGTAGCCGCAGCTCGATATCCGGCTCACCGGAGCCTGCTTCGCCGAGTCCGTAGACAGAGTTCTTGGTCCGTAGCCGCTTTCCCGGCAGGTCCAGGACGGCCACAGGCGACGTAATCCATACAACGCCAGCGGCCCGCGCCCATCCGAGCGCCCAAGTCTCCACCAACTCGCTACCGGTGCCGCGAATCCGCAGGGTAACCAGATACCAGCCGTCGATGGTGTCTCGCGCTCGCCCGGCCGGAACCGTTCCTGCCAGGCGAGCCAAGTCATCCTCGGAAGCCAAGCCGATGCTGGAGGTATCGCAGCCGATGCGCACGATGTCGCCCAGAGATGAGGGAATCGCCTGTTCAACGGCTTTCCGCAGCCTGTCGTTGTCATTGTCCGCAGTCATCGCAAAAACCCCATCGCCGACCCGGCATGCAGCAGCCCGACGAGCGACCAGACGACCAAGTGAGCCCGCTGCCGTAGCGTCCACCGGCTCATCACCCTGCCTCGGACAACAGCGCGCCATTGTCATCCACCGGCCCGGCTGCCCCGGTTGCCGCGTCCAGGCGCCGTGAGAGCGCTACGGCCATCGCCACTACGCCCTCGGCCCACAGGCCGCCACCGACATGGTCAACTTGCAGTCCTCCGTCGGCGCCAACGCCGATGCGGGTGACGGTGACCGGCACGGTGTCCGGGTACGCCGCGACGTGTGGCGCGATGAGCACGTTACCGTTGGTCTGCGTGGTGACGACCTCGGGCTGCGACGAGAGCAGGCGGAGCATGCCGTCTACGAGGTCGAGCCAGCCGGTAGGGACATCGACCGGACCACGGAGCACATCAGCGCGCCACCCGACCACGTCGGCGAGCTTGAAGCCCAGCGGCGGCATGGTCATCCGTCCCCGCTTGTCCAATCCGGGCTGAGTGTAAACCAAACCCTCGATTTCGCCGGGAGCCCGGGTGACCCACCATTTCGCGCGATCCCCGAGCCGCCCCGGCAGGCCGGATGCTTCGGAGATGCGGCTCGACATCTCCTCGGCGAGGTCGGTCGCTCCATCATCTGCTTCGGTTGTGCCCCAGTAATAGCGGAGGGTGCCGAATTTTTCTTTGACTTGGCTGGTATGAGACGCGGGGCGATCTTCAACCTCGGCACGCCAGCATAGGACATCAGACAGCGCGTCCAACAGGCCAAACCAGCCGTCGCCGCACTCGAACGGGTAGGGGCCCCGTGTAGCTCCATAGAGCGCCGGATAACGATGTGTGAGCAGTGAGGCGAGGGCCTGGCGCATGGGACGGCTCCGGGATATCTGGGCAACGGGATAATGTTCTAGATCGCCTTGGTAACGGTGTCAATAATGAAGCCGCTTCAAATATCAGCGTCAGGTGCGTTGATGGCCGGTTGGTGTCCGGCGCCGGATGCGGAAGCCGGGCGGCAGGTGGCGCAGCCCGAAGGCGTCGGAAATGGCTGGAATCCGGGAGCGCTGACGGCCGGTAGGTGAGGGGGGCCTGCCGCAGATTTTTTCTCCGCCATCGCGTGCGCGATTTCTGCTGCCAATCCTCCACCACCGGCCGACGCCAGACCACCCGGTAAACCTGGTCAGAGCCGCCGGTGGACGGCGCTCGATGCCTCGGCCACCTCGGACAGCACCCCCGCCCCCTGACGGTCCCATGGAGCCGTTCTGCCGGTCGGCCTGAAATGGCAACGGGCGGCCCGAAGACCGCCCGCCATCCGAAATCCTTGTCCGCCTGAAGGAATCAGCGGCTACGTGTATCGACACACAATGATGTACGCCCCGACGCGCAATAAAGGCCAGTTTCCGGCGCACATTATCTGAGACGGAAGCGACCGTCGGACGCACTGGCGCTTACGGCGCTCCACGTCAGCGCGGCCATCGCCGCCGCACAAGTCGTCGTCATTCGTGGACATATCGGCCTGCCTTCCGTGCACGCGGTGGCGCGCAGGCGGCCGGGAGCGGGCTACCTGCGCGGGTCGGGGATAGCTATTCGACGGTTGGCAGGCGCGCCGGTCATCTTGACCGGTCCGGATGTTTATGAGGGCGGCCCTCAGACCCTGGGCGGCATGTGGGTGAGGGCTATTACATCGCCGTGGTCGTCGACGAGGCACATGTCAACTTCGGCACCACGGCACGCCAGGCGGCCGCGTTCTATCTCGAGGTGCTCAGGCCGGATTTCACCTTCCTGGTGACCGCCACGCCTAAGGATGACGAGCTAGAAGCGTGCCGCCGGGCGGCGAAAATCGGCGAGGTCAACCGTATCGAGATCGGCCGTGACGAGGTTGTCGCTGCCTTTCTCAACAAAATCGGCGTGAAGGCGGTGCATTTCCGGGCCGACGCCCGTGACGAGCGGCTTCTCGATATGTAGGAGGTCGCCGTCTTTGCGGCCCTCGAGCGCCACAAGCTCATCAAGGCCTCGTTGGCCGCCAAGGGCGTCAACCCGGTGCCGCTCATGCTGATCCAGGTCGACAATGCAGTGAAGGGCGAGGCTGACTCGGTCGCGCGGGTCAAGGACATGCTGTCGGACTACGGCGTCGATCCCTCCGTTGTCGCCGTGCATACCTCGGGCGAGCCTGATCCGTTCTTCCACACGCTCGCCTATGACGAGACCAGGGAAATCCTGATCTTCAGGATGGTAGCCGCCACGGGCTTCGACGCGCCCCGTGCTTGCACCTTGGTGTCGCTCCGCCAGACCGTTGGACCGGAATTCGGCCTTCAGATTCTCGGCCGCATCATGCGTGTCCATCAGCGGGTTCAGCCGCTGCATCCTTACGCCTCTGATCCGCCGCGTGCAGATACCAATGTCCTCGACTACGGCGACGTATTCCTGGCCAACCCCGGCCAGCAGACCGGCATCATCAGCGCAGCCGAGGAGCTCAAAGCAATCCGGGACGGCATCCAGACCGTCACCGACAACGTGGTGTGGTTGATTTCGGGGCGAACCGGGCGGTGCTACTCCACCCAGAGCAAGGCTTTGCCGAGCTGCTCGATCCACCGGCGCACTCTGCCGAGGGCGGGGATGTCGTTGCCGCTCCCGCCAACGACGATGCGGAGGGCAGCGAGGCCGAGGGACGACAGATCGAACTGGCGCCGGTGAGGGCGGCGGCCTCGCGCATTCAGAGCCTGCTTGAGCTCACAAGTCCCAGTCCTGTTCCGGCTGCCGAGGTGCCGTCGCCCGGAACTGCCGCGCCAGTCCAAGGGCCACTTAGGAGCAAAGAGTATCCTCTGCGCACGGACATCGAGTTCCCGCGTAAGCTGGCCCGTGAGGTCATGCCTAAGACCATGGATGGCTTGGTCACCTGCATGGCACAGCGTATCGAGATCGACGCCGCGACCTCAAGCCTGCCTTGATCGCACGGCTCAAGACCGAGGTTGAGAACGCGGGCATGGACCCGATGACCGAAAAGGAGCTGCGCTGCGCCGTCGACCTGATCGGGATGGCGAAGCCGCAACTGCTTCACGAGGCCTGTCGGTCATGCCTAGCGCAAGTGGTAACCGTAGAACAGGACGTCGAGATCCCGGCGATCTATGACGGGCCCGTCGGCCTCGAGGAGGCCAGGAGGTCGCTGTATGGCGTATTCCCAGCCCGACATGAACAACGAGGAACTTGCCTTCGCCCGTGTGCTTGACGAGGACGCGACCGGCACGGTACTTTGGTGGCTGCGCAACGTTAGCCGGGCGCGCTGGGCAGTTTCGATCGTGCTGCCGAACGGCGAGCGCCACTATCCCGACTTCGTCATCGGAGGCGATGCCCGGCGCCGCAGTGAGGACCACATCGCGCTCGCCGAGGTCAAGGACGATGGCCGGACGGCCGCTTGTTCGCGACCAAGAACACGGATAAGGTGCGGATCGAGCACAGCACCTACCGGTCGGCTCTGATGGTGTTCCCGGACCAGTCGGGAGATTGGATCAACCTCGCGTACCGCGCGGACATCCAGCGGCACGTGCCTACTACCAGGTTCACGGTGAAGGACCTCCTCTGGGTGCAGTGAGCTGGTGGGAACGATCGGGGTATGCACGATGACCAAGCGCAAGCCATCGAACCTTCCAGTGCCCCCATCGGGATTTTACACGATGGCCAGACGCAATCTCGGGGGCGTAAAGCGGATCTTGGCTACGATGCCGGACGAGCGCGAGCGCAACTGTGACCCATGCATCCAATTCCTGCTGGGATGGTCCTGCGAGGGTTACCTAAAGACCTTTCTGGCCGCCAACAAGATGTCAGACAAGGAACTCAGGTTGGAGATTGGCCACGACCTGATCGAGGCTTTCGAGGTAGCGACAGCCAAAGGGCTCGACTACCCGGAGATTGGCCGCCTGCACATCGTCATCGGCCATCTGGCGCCTGGCCATCTCGACATGCATTGGCGCTACATGCCGACAAATGCGGACGGTTCAGAGAGGCAGTTCAACCTGGTCTGGCCATCTCTTGCCATCCCAGCGCTGGATGCACTGGACCAGGCCGTGTGGTCGTGGGTGCAAACGGACTTCGGCAAGACACTCGCGGAGCAAGGATTGTCGCCGCACCCCGGCTGGCGGCCGGTGTTGGACTAGAGTTTGTGCGATCAGCCTCGAGGGGTCGCCAGCAGGCCGCGGACGGCCAGATCCACGGTTCGTGGCATCGGCAGTTTGCTAGTCTCGTAGCGGCTGAGCGTGCTCATGTTGATCCCGAGCGCGACGGCGAACGCCTCGTAAGTCAGCCCCAGCGTCTGCCGGGCGTCCCTCAGAGTGTTCTTCGCATCGACAGAATGCACAGACATATCGGAATCTCAAAACAACGTCGCCCTTATGTGTAGAGTAGTTGCGTGGCGCAACTCACGCAAGGGTTCTGAAGCAAGCGACCCGAGAAACTAGGCCATTGAAATTGGTGTCAACATGAGGACCACCTGCGATTGGCCCTTATGCGGCCACACAAGGATTTCGTAGGTCGGCGGATCTTTCCACCGACAAAGAGTGCGAAAGGGTCTAGGATTTGAAGCCGTTGCATCCGGCATCTCACTCTTCGCCGGTGATCCATCCCTCCTGGATGGTATGGTCGAGTTCAAAAATTTCGTCCTCCTCCAGCCATGTGACATGGAAGCCAACCCGCAGCACCGCGTTCTTCTCGTCGACCACGGTGTACGCCACGAGCGGATCCATGAGCTCCGCCATTGCCGCCGGGTAGCGATTGGGCTGCTCGAACCATTCTGCGATGGCGCACTCAACCGCCTTCTCGTCGCCTCCCTTGAGGATCGCATTGTTGGCAACCAGGAGCGCCAGGCGCCCGATGGAGTCGTCCGTGATATCGGCGGGTATCACTCCACGGCGGGTTGGAAAAAGCCCAACAGCACGGGTCAGTTCTGGCAACGGCATGAATCGGTCCTCGTGCGGCGGAAAACGCCGTGTTTACCGGACACCGCAGGCCGAAACCACCTAAAAAGCGGTTATGTCGCAACTTGGGTTGATGGAAGAGGCACGGGTTGTCCGAGACTGTGCGCTTACCGGTGACGAAATGGTGCCACGACGCGGAAACTTATCGTTTTCCTGAAGCTACGGTCCCCAAACCGTCCCCGATCTCTGGAATCCAGGCCGTGGCGCGAGGGTGCCGCATTTGGCCCGCCGCGAGTCATGGATCCGCACGCCATCCGACGTCACCTGCTTGCTGGCGGTCAAGGCCCAAGCCGTCTGTGAAACGAGTAGGGGCGTCCGCGATGCATCCGGCGAGCTTGATCATTGTGGTGGTATATCGGAGCCGATGCCGGGGGCAATCCATATTACCGGACATTCTTGCATGGCCCCAGGCAACCGGGGCGGGCAACGGGAGGGCGGTATCGCGCGCGGTGCAATTCTTCCTGCCATCGGACAGCGTCTAGACCCGGGGCCGGGCGGCCGCGGGGCATCAGTGTGGGCGTCCAGGCCGGTGGCCACCAAGAGGGAGTTGGTTGCCCGCCGCGAACGTAGGGGGAGGCAAGCCGACGTAACCCCAGGCGAGCGAGCATTCCAGTTCGAATTCGCGGTCACCCGCGAGGGGCGGGCGATCTCGTCGACCAACCGCGCCCCCGGCGGGATACGCCACTCGGCCAACCGCGGCATCTGTGCGTCGAAAGTGCGCGTCACCTTGGTGTTCAGAGGCACGACGTAGCAGCATTTTTGAAACCACGAAGTTTCAAAAGCTTAGGCTGATTCTGTTCGAACTCCTCGCCACGATTGCATGCCATTGAGCGTGCCATCCAGGCCGACTTTCCCGAAAACATGCTTGGCGTGCGTCCAATGAAGGACAGCAAGCCGCCATTTTCGTGGCGGGGGTCCGGTGACTTTCCCGAAAGTGGTTGGATAACGGCCTTTTAAGGCTGGTAAGCCATCCGATAGACGAGGTTACGCGGCGGCTTTCCTGAACGAGTTCCCCAGCAGTGGCACGGTATCTGGACGTGTAGAAAAGGGGCGGATCAGTCGGGAGTTTGCGCCAAGATCGACGCTATCTTTCGGTGCCTTGCCGCTTTAGCCAAGGCGAGTGCGGTTTCACCCCGTTCGCCTCCAAGGATGTCCGCCTGGGCACCAGCCTTCAAGAGAATTCGTACTGCGGTCTCGTGCCCGTTTCGCGCGGCGTAGTGCAGCGGCGTCATTCGTGAGGACGAGCCGTAGCCAGCAACTTCTCCTATAACATTGGGATCAGCTTTCAAGTCCAACAGTTCCTGCACCACAGCAGAATTGCCAACCGCCGCAGCATAATGCAGTGCCGTCCGTTTTGTGATGTGGTCGGCCTCCAGGTTCACATCGGCTCCGTGGCTCACCAATATGCGGACAATCGCCACGTCTTGGCCTGCTGTATGTAGAGGGCTTCCGGCGAAGTACCATCCCAGGCTTTCCTCATCGAAATATCGCATCCAGCAAATAGCGTTAGGATCGGCACCGCTCTTCAGCAAAGCTTCGGCAATCAGAGGCTTCCGCGCGTTGTGCAACGGGGTACCTCCCCAGTAATCCGCCACACTTGCGACGGCACCCCGGTAGAGAAGCAGAGCGGTGGCCTTTTCATGTCCCGCCTCGACCGCATAATGCAGCGGCACATACCCCGGCTGATAAAAAACAGAGGTGTCTTCATCGGCAATCCCTTTCCCCTCCGGCATGTTAGGATCAGTGCCGAAATCGAGCATCGCCGAAATCATATTCACACGACCGCTTTTTGCCGCGCAATGTATCAAGCCTCGGCCGTCGGGGTGGTCGCGCATTTGCGCAAGTTCGGGATATTCCTGAATGACGTCGCTCAAGCCACGTAAATCGCCAGTTTCAATGTGTCTGAAGCCAGCCTGAAGTAGGTGGTGTACGAGCGGCGAATTGATGGTCATGGGGTGTTTGCTGCCGTTTCGTTATTAGGACTCGCCACAGTGATCTCGGCATCGGTTTGGAAACAACGGTAGTTCAACGCTTGGACCGAAGCTACGCATGAAATGGGCCGTTCTCGATACCGGAAACCGCTGGCTGATTGCCGCTGCGGTCGCCTGGCAGGTGGCCATTGCTCGAACCGTTGATCGGCGACACGGTCGAAACAGCGGCGATCGTCGGGCAATGGACCGAATTCATGCGGCTCAAGGCGTCCATCGAGACCGGCGCCGGTCGTTCCGTCCATCATCCCGCGCAAGCTGGCGGCGGCCGAAGCCAGGGACGACCGACGCGAATGGCAGAACATCCGAGCGGCGGTAGCGCGTGCTTGGCATGGCATCGGTTCGGGCGCGCGCTGATCGGGTCGCTTGGCCAACTTCGCTTGGAACTTCCGATTCCTAGCAAAGCTTTGGATTCTAGGGTCGAATGCCACGGACAAATTCCTCGACACGCTGCGCCACTAGCTCGCTAAGGCGGAAGACGCCGCCATACTAAAACGATGCTGCGGGCCCCTTCCTCTGCGGATATAATTGTAGTATTATCATTGACTTATCCAGCTATTTGATGCAAAATTATGGCTATTCGGATTGGCGTGTTGTAATCGGCCGGATCAGCTTCGTTCCCCTGCCATTCCTGAGATAGCAATTCGGGCACAGGAGGATATCCTTCTTCAGCCGCCCGCGCCCTGATGTGACGGTGTCCATGGCGACCAGCATGCCTGACATGAATCCTATGCCGCACCCGTCACAGCGCACCATCTCTTCGGGGTTCACGGTCCGCAAGGTATGCAGGATGCGGGCGCGGATCACCTCGAAGCCATAGCCACGGCCAGTCCTGTTGGCTATCTTCGCCAGGCCATTGGCTGCCTCGGTGTAAGCATTGGTGACCGCCCGGCTGTCCCAGTAGGCCAGCACCTCAGCACGCCACTCCTGAAGCGCACGGGTGGCATGGACGAAGGCGGACGCGTGCTGCTCGGGGACGGCCTTCAGCCAGGCGTCCAGCGCCTTCCAGGCGGCCTTCTTGTTCGGCGCGTCCCATATCTTGAAGAAGGCCTCCTTGGCACGGTACGCGTCGGCGAGGTCAAGGTTGTTCGCCAGCATTCCGTCGAGCTTGAACGCCTGCTCGGCAGTCAGCTTCTTCGGCCGCTTCAGGAGGACATGACGCCCGCGGAAGGCTGCCTTCTTGGCGGCCTTGGTTGGCGCCTTCCGGCTCATCGCGATCCGGACCGAGTTCAATGCGCCGGTGGCGGCGCGAACCACATGGAACTTGTCGGCCACGATCGGGACATCCGGCAACACCGCCCTGACGGCGGCCCTGAAGGTGGACGACATATCCATGGCGACAGTCTGGATGGCACCCGGGTTATGCAGATCGCACAGCCAATGGACCACGCGCGCCTTGCTGTAGGTGTCCAGGATGTCGATGGGTTGGCGCCGATCAATGTCCGTCAGGATGACGCGCAGCTTGCCGTCCAGGGTCAACTCGTCGATGCCCAGTGTCCGCGGCGCGTAGGGCCGGAAGCGGCGGTTGATGCTGGCAATCTGGGCCGCCGCGATCTCCCGCACGGTCTTCTCGTCGATGCCGACATCCCGGGCGACCTGGGTGAACGGTTTCCGCAGAGCCTGCTTCTCGATCAGCACGCGGCAACGAACCGTCATCCGGTGGGCCTCGTCCAGGTCGGGTGTCGGCTGAAGGAATGTCTCCTTGCACATTCGGCACCGATACCGGCGCCTGGTCACCTGGATGGCGACATGATGGCCGTGAACTGGCGCGTCCCGGTAGGCGACTGACGTGGATCCGTGACGATAAAGATGGCCGATGGCGCCGCATTTGGCGCAGTGGCCGGGCTCCGGTCCGTAAGAGGCAGAGATGGCGTATTGATTACCGGAGAGCGTGACGTCCGCCACCTCCCAGCCAGGCAGATATAGGAAATTTGGCATCCGCCTACGCTGGTGTCCTCACAAGCACGCCAGAAGCCTTGGGGACGGCGGCCCGGCGCCCATCAAGGGAAGCCAAGGAGTCTTTCACGAGTCTTTGTCTGACGTTCATCCGATCATGGCCACGATGACGGCTGGTGTCACCATCGAAATCAGACTGGGATGCCGACGGAGCAAACCCCCGGCATCAGATGCCGCGCACGACAGGCATTTCGATATCCGTCATTCGCGCAGTGCAACATGCTTTGAGAACTCGGTATGCGAATGATATTCTGAGAGGTTTCGCCCGGAGTTTTGTCATGTCTGGCACCCCTCAAAAAGTCCACGCCCAAATGCCCCAAGGGATGGTGGCCAAGCGCGCGAAGAAAGCCCCCGCCACCCCAAAAATCAAAGTTACTCTGGCAGCGTCTCCAGGTGTGCCTGCCACCCCGACCGATCGGCTGGTCCGCGCGACCCATAAGGGGAGTTTCAAGAAAGATTTCGGCATAGACGTGGATTGCTACGTGTTGGACAACCCAGAAAAGACAGCGGTTATTACCCAGACCGCCATGGCTCGCGCGCTCGGCCTTCCTCCGCGAGGGCATTCCTTTCCGAGGTTCGTCGCGTCTAAAATGATGTCCGGTTTCGGCGGCACCGAACTGAGAGAAAAAACAGAAAATCCTGTTAGATTTCAGAGTGGTTCCGGTGGCACCGAAATCCCGCTCACGGTGATGAACGGGTTCGACGTCACGCTTCTGATCGACGTGTGCAATGCCATCATCGCCGCCGAAGCCAGGGGAAACATCAGCACCGCCCGTTACGGAGATATCATCAAACAGGCCCACATAATTGTTGGGTCATGCGCGAAATCTGGCATCACCCGCCTAGTATATGACCTTTCCGGGTATAACCCGTCGACCGAAGAAGTGATTGCCGCGTTTAAGGCTTATGTCCAGGAAGAAGCCAGAAAGTACGAATCGGAGTTTCCAAGCGACCTCTACAAAGCCTGGCATCGGCTTTACGAAATTCCGGTCCCGGAACGTGGGAAGCCATGGCATTTTAAGCACCTGACTGTCCGGCACATATATCACCCGCTAGCGAAAAGCCGGGGAAGGATCCTCGTTCTCGTAAAGGCCCTGAAGGCGAAAGATGGAGACAGCCAGAAGAAACTATTCCAATTTCTTAATGGCATAGGTGCGAGAGCTCTGAGCCTGCATATCGGCAGAGTTTTGGAAATGGCTGAGTCCTCTCCAGATAGGCAGGCATACGAAAGCAAAATTGTTGATCGGTTCGGCGGCCAGTTGGAATTGGACATGCTTCTGCCGAATGTCTTTCCGCCCGCCAATCGGTGAGGCAGCAATTTCGAGTTGACATTGCTTCAAGGCGGACACTGAACCGGGACGGTTTCATCATGTTAAAGACACAACTGTTGACCGCCGTCGTCCTAGCTGGGCTGGCTTCCAATCAGGCAGCAGCCGAGCCATTCACCCCGACGATCACCGTAACAGTGGACGGCTGGCCGAACCCCGTCGTTCATGGGACGACCAATCTTCCGGACGGAACGGTTTACACGTCGGGCGTAAGGGGCATCGTCCATGGCGGACATTTCAGTGAACCGCTCCGCCATGATGGCATGTGTCCTCTCATACCCGACCACGATTACTACGTGAGCGTGTATGTCTTAAATATGCTCGGGCAGCCGCTAAACGTGGACAAAATCCTCGGCCCGCTTTTGGAAAATACAGACGGCCCATTTGTTCACGTTGATGGCTTGGGAACCTCCATCGTCTACGAAAAGTGGTTTCACGTTGGACCGGGCGGCGACCACGCGTCGACACCGCTTGAAATCCTGAACACCCAAACGAACAACAAGGCTAGATTTCAACAATGGAAGGCCACCGGGTTGAGGTGTCCACCGGGCTGATGGTGGCTGGCTCGACCTCGGGACTGGGCTAGTTCCAAGGGTTCGCTGCCGTCAGACTCCACGCGCGCGCCGGGCGCCTCATGAGGCGCTTGACTTAATGCTCGCTTGAGCGCACATTATCTCGCGATAGCGGGCACTCAAGGAGGCATAAGGTGGCTACACCGCACACGCCATCCCCAGGGGCGAAGCGCGCCATTCGGAAGATTGGCGCCGACTTAAAAACAGCAAGGCTGCGCCAGCGTCTGCCAATGGAGATTGTTGCCAACCGGGCGTTTATCTCTCGGGGGACGCTGGCGCGTGTTGAGGCTGGCGACCCGGGGGTTAGTTTCGGCATTTTCGCCACGGTGATGCAAGCACTCCGCCTGGACGGGCAACTGGCCGATGTGGCAGCGGACGACCGGGTTGGTGTGATGATGGAAAACGAACGCCTGCCCCAGCGCGTTCGGATTAAACGGAAGTCGAAAGAATGAGCGATATCGAGATCCACATCGAGTTGGATGGCGCCATGCACCGCGTCGGCACGCTGCGGGTTCATGCCCGCAGCGGGGGGGCAGGGGCGACCTTCGAATACCACCAGGCATGGATGGATTTTTCAGGCAGATTCTCGCTTGAACCATCTCTGGTCGTCGGTAAGGGCGTCTATGCGCCGGGCAATGGTCGCGACATGTTCGTCTCGATTGGCGACTCGGCTCCCGACACCTGGGGGCGGCGGTTGATGCAGCGGATGGAACGGCGGACGGCGAAACGCGAAGGCCGGGCGGTGCGGACGTTGAGCGAGGCCGATTATCTGCTTGGCGTGTCTGATATCGCCAGGCTTGGCGCGCTACGGTTCCAGCGGAGTGGCGACACCGAATTCAAGGCGGAACTCAGGAAAGGAATGGGCATCCCGCCGTTCATCGAACTTCCTAAGCTGCTGGCCGTGACCGAGCGGGTGCTAAGGAACGAAGAAACCGACGATGACATGCTGCTTCTTTTCGCGCCGGGGTCGTCCCTGGGCGGCGCGCGCCCGAAGGCATCGGTCGCCGACAAGGACGGACATCTAGCCATCGCCAAGTTCCCCAAGGACGACGACGACTACAGCATTGGAACTTGGGAGGAAATTGCACTCCGGCTGGCCGGAATGGCGGGAATCACAACCGCCGAACACCGCATCGAGAAGGTCGCCGAGAAGTCGGTCCTCCTGTCACGGCGGTTCGACCGAACCGCCGAGGGCCATCGCGTGCCATTCCTGTCTGCGATGGCGATGCTAGGGATGCGTGACGGCGAGAGAGGCAGCTATGTTGAGCTTGTGGACGCTCTGGTGAGCAATGGAGCCGACACCGAAGCGGATGTCGCGCAACTCTATCGGCGCATGGTGTTCAATGTCCTCGCATCCAATGTAGATGACCACATGCGCAATCACGGATTCCTATGGAATGGTGAGATGGGCTGGAAGCTCTCTCCAGCTTACGACCTCAACCCGGTTCCAGTAGACGTGAAGGCCCATGTCTTGAGCACTAACATCAACTTCGACGACGGCACATGCTCGATCGACCTGGCGCGGGAGGCGGCAGAACTTTTCATGCTGTCGCTGCCACAGGCCGACGCCATCATCGGCGGGGTGGCGGCGGCCTGCGCGCAATGGAGAACGGTAGCTAAAGCCGTCGGCGCCAAGAACAGTGAGATTGAGCGCATGCAGACGGCATTCGATCACCCAGAACTCACGGCCGCCCTGAAGCTGTCGCCCGGACGCAGGAAGCCGTCAGACAAGTGAGGCCGAGGCATCTGAGGTATAACGCCAGCGCCTCCAAAGGATTCGCCGCCGTCAGATTCCACACGGAAATCCGGATACCGCACCCGCGTCAAATCCCGGTTTCAACACGCCAATCCGAATAGCCAAAATTATTTCCGTTAACACCGCCTTAAGGAGGTCGATTATGAATCGAAATAGAAACAATAATACGCTGCGTGGCGTGACCCGTTTTCGGATGCTCGCGGCTTGCGTCCGAAAAAACGTTACGAGTTTCGCGTACGCTCTGTCGGCTAGGATAGCCCGACCGGCTCCGTGTGGTTTGTACTTCCGAGTCGCCGGTCGGGCTATCCTAGCCGACAGAGCGGCGCCTTAATGCGCTACGCGCAATTATACTGAATCAGAACATTTGATGTCAAGTTAAAATTGTTCTATTTACCAGTTTGTTGTACAATCGCTTTCCACCACAGGTTGCTCTGACGGAGCGTCCGGCGCATCAGATGTCCCGAATTCTGTGTGCTGCTCCAAGTGTTTGCTCACGAAATACGGGCTATCCTGCTCCGAGAGCGTGATGGAGACATCCTTGATGCGATATAGGCCGCAGTTGATCACGTCGGCGGCTGCAACATCGAACAATGCGACGTTAAAGCCGTCCTCGCCATAGCTACTCTTGTAGGCGACGCCGTCGAACCCATTCAGCTTGAATGTCTCTGTGATAATTTGCGTCGGAACGTAGTCCAGGCTGTCATCGCTGCGCTCCACAGGCTCCGAAAATGCCCTATTGATGTCTGACCAGACCTTCTTTTCGGTCTCCTCTGGAGTCCATTCCTTGTTGAGAGCAAACACAAGGTTGCCGATTTCCTTGGCCGAGCAGTCTACGAGGCGAAGGTCTCTGAGCACTTTGAATTGCGCAACGGACACATAGGAGCCGATCAGGGGCCTCACCTCTAGCACCGCCGTTTCCTTATGGGTGGCTAGATACAGGCAGGCAATACCCTTAGGATTTGCGCGTCCGTCCGATGCCTTGTCGGCACGGGGCTTCATCCTTGCCACGGGATGAGCAGCGGGAATGTCAAAAGAAAACTCCTCGTCATCCTGTCTGACTTCACGCCAGGTATGACCGAGCTGCGCGCGCCAAAGCACATCCCCGGCCTTCATGGTTTGGCTACGTGAACGACTGGTTGCGACGAGCGTCTTTAGAAAATCCTCCTGTTCCAGCGTCCGCGCGTAGCGAAACTCTCGACGCACGGCGCTGTCAAAAAGGCGGTAGCTGTGGGGGGATTTGAAGGTCATGGATGGTATCCTCGGCACTCCTTGCGCGCCGCTTGCGCCTCGGCGGGGGAAGGGTAGGGACGCCGCGGCGCCAGGTGACGTCGGCATCGGCGGCGGCCTTGCGGATTACAGCGGAGATCCTCGAGCGCTTGATATCCGCAAGGAAAGACCGATCGCTACCAGCCCTCACCGAGGCGCTTTGCGATGTCTCGCCGGGACAGCACATCCCGGCAAGTTTGCCAGCCGCGCTGCCATTCTTTCTCAGCCGCGGACATGGAGATGCCGGTGGCGGTGTTTCCCCATCGGGCATCGAACGCGTTTGCCCGTTGACGTCCGACGACGAACTTCTTGAGTTCCCGATCCAGGCCCTCCTCGTCATCGATCCAGTCGTCGGACAGGGTGTCAGGAAGTTGTCCGAATATATCGAACTTATCGCGCATCCGTTCGGAGAGTTTCTCGTAAACCGCCTCGTCCCGACTTCCCTCGTAGACCAGGTTCAGCATGTCGACGACGTCACGCATCTGCCCGAAGCGCTTGATGCGGCCAATGCGCTGCTCCAACCTGGACGGATTCCAGGGCAGGTCCACGTTGATGAGGGTCCCAAGGGTCTGGAGATTCAGGCCCTCGCATGCGGCATCCGTGGCGATCACCAACCGAACGGCCCGCTCCCGAACGGCTGCCTTGATAGCGTCTCGCTCAACCGGCTGGAACCGCCCATCTCGATGAACGCCGGACTTTCCAGCCCCGGCGTAGAGCGCAACCGGCTCACCTTCGAGTTCTGCCGCGAGCCGCTTCGCCACCCACTCCGCGGTGTCGAAATATTGGCTGAAGACGATGCATCCAAGTTCCAGCCAGCGACGGTCTCGCAGGAAATGCGCGATGACGCCGTATTTCGGATCCTCCTCAGTCTCGAGGGCGGTCTCCAACAGGTTCGTCAGCCGCCATAACGCGGCTTGTTCATCCGGCGACCGCACATCCACGGCCTGGAGCATGGCTCCGTCGATGTCTTCGTCCTCGAACGTGTCGATAATGGTCTGTTTTGCCTCTGCCCGCGGGCTACCGAGTGCCTTCGCCGTCGCTAGCCCCGCCCTCGTGGATGAGCATATGCGCTGGAGCAGAAGGCTGCGCATGAACCCGGCGCCCTTGTTCCGTGCCATCAATGCCTTGGTAAAATTCTCCGCCTCCTGAAACGCCTCGCGAAGTGTCGACGATGTTTCGACGGCACGGCCCGTCGGCCCAAAGAAGGCACGCGATCGGTGATGGGGTTCGTCCACCCGCGGATGGATTGCTACAGCCACCGGCTTCATCAGACCCGCTTCCTCAAGCGCTTTCCGGCGTCGCAGTACCACGTGACGGACAACGGGATTGTGCCGTTGAAGGAAGCCGAGATCACCTTCGCCTCGCTCGAGCTTGTCTCGGAGCCAATCACGCGTGAGGACTTCATCCAGCTCGGTATATGACGTCGATGTACAGACGATGTCGTTGGAGAGATTCAGGTCGGAGCGGATGCGGTCAAACAGGGTATCTTCGCTACCGAGAGGCAGCGGATTCGATAACCACGGCCACGCATCGCTTTCTTCCTGCGGTCTTTCTCGCCCGGACACCAAATCGAGCGCACGTGTGGGGCTGTTCCGCCACGGGCTCATGTGGTTCCCGAGGACATGGTCTGCGCCGCGCCCCAGCATCTGCATCAAGTCCCACAGATCCATCGGGTTCGTTTGGATGGGGGTGGCGGTACCGAGCAGGAGGTGGCGCACACGCGGGGCGAGCTCAAGCATGAACGACAGGAGATTGTTTGGCTTTCGGTCCTCGCTGCCAGGCTCGACCGTGCCGCGCGCACGATGTGCCTCGTCGAGAACAACCATTCCGTAGGCCGCTTCACCTTTGGAGGCACGCTTGCGGAGAAGCGCGTCCCGCTCATCCGACATCTGCATGAGCAGGCCGGTGGAAACGATGGCCACCCGGTAAGGGCATTTCACGATGTCGGCGGCGCCGTTGGTGCGGATAACGTGGCCGAGGTGGTCCACCCAGACCTTCCGCGCCGACCACCACCTGGCCGAGGGAACGCCCAACCGGTCCCAAAATTCCACCTGCCACTGCTGCGTCAGGGTGGACGGCACGAGAATCAGTGCCGGTCCATCCCCGATCAGCGCGGTCAGGAGCGCCGCCGTGGCGAGCGACAGGGTCTTGCCGACGCCGACCTCGTCGGCCAGGAGCAAGCGGGCTTTTCCATAGACTTCCCGGTGGCGCAGGAATTCAGCGACGAACGCTTTCTGCCAGGGCTGAAGGCCTTCCCCGGCACGCGCAATCGGAGACTCTGCCAGTGCCGCCCGTGGTAGATCAGTGCTGCCGCCGAGCGACCAGGCCGGGCAATCCTCGATCCGGATTTCGTTCCGGTCGGCACACCGCTCCACCTCCTGGAAGACCGCGTCTGGCAGCGTCACCGCGTTGCTCCACAGGAAATCGAATTCCTGCTGGGTCCATGCGATGCCTTCCTCGCTCTCGTCTTCCCAGAGCAGTTCGTAGTGGTTCTGCCATGCATGGCGCGTCTCGTTGACCGACCCCATGAAGCAAGTCTTCCGGCCGTCCGCGAGCGTGATGACGCCCGCTTTGCCGTGGAGCAGAGGGGCCGAAACCCTGTCAATCACCCTGATCTCGACGCGCGGATCTCCATTGCCGTCGCGTGCCTGGAGCATCTGCTTCAGGCGGCCGTAGCGATCGGCACGGAGCAGGGTGTCGAGTTCCATGGAGGAAGATTCAGCCTGGTCGCTCCACCATTTCTGGAGCATCGCGCTGGCCCTGGCTTCCTTTGAGGCCCGCAGATCCTCCGGGTTCAGATCCGAGTTGCAGACGACCCTGACGCGCCCGATGGTGAGCAATTCCTCCGCGGCAACTTCGAAGATAGAAGAACGGAAGTAGCCTGCAATTCTGTCATACGAACGCGCACCCTGTAGCCTTTCCCGCAGGAATGCGTGGTCGAGGCGCATGAGCCGAGAAGAGAACCGACGAATGAGCTGCGGGACATCGGCCTTAGCATTCGGTTCCAACGCCGACTCCAGTGGCACGTAGGTCACCTCTTTTGACTTTGGTCTTTGTCCGCTTTCGCGCGTGACAGCGGGCTAAGTCGTTTGAACTCTACCTGCACCTGCCGTGACCCAAGACTACGCGGCTGTTTTCGAACGACAACGAGTAGGGGCGACGATGGTCTGGCGGCCGATTTTGAGGCTATCCCTCCAATAGAAGCCGGTGGCTGAGGTGGTGTTCGGCTTTGTCTCGCGGTTTCCCTGCGGCTCACTTGTGCAGTGTTTCTAGTTTTCTCGGTCTTTTCGGAAGTCACCGCCGATTTCTCGCGACGGGTCTTTAGATTTTTTTTGGCTTCCTCCTTTTCGCGCTCTCCACGCAGCACGTTCGCAATAAATTCCTTGGGTGTTTCTTGCGTGTAGATGCGCGGCGGCCCCTCAATGATGCGTGGCCGCCGCCTTTTCGGAGGGCTTCTTGCCATGTCCTGCGCGGATGGATAGCCGGAAGCCGACAACGTCCTATCACCGGACTCGATGAATTCGGCTCCTTGCTTGCTGACCTTCGCGGCCTTCGATGCCTTCCTGTGGTCAATTTGCTTCGACACGTCGCCTCTCCCTAGCCGAGGCGTTCGTTGCGGATGAGCGCCGCCAGAGTTCGGGCTGCCGTGGCTTCCTCTGGGCGATGACGTATCAGCGTTCGCCCAAGCCACTCGGCGATGAGGTTAGCCTGAAGGCGCTGCTGGCCCCACGAGGTGAGGTTGTCCCGAAGGCCACTGATGGCCCGATCGCCGGAGGTCTGGACGTCGTCCTCATTCTCGGCGGCGGCGCGGAGCTCGTTGATCGCGTAAAGGACGGGACGGACCAACCCTCCCGAGAAAGGGTGCCCGGCCATCATCGCGCGTTTGAAATCGGAGGCGCCCTTGAGGCGTGCCTTGTTCGGTGTGTTGTCCGCCATCAGGTCGTCCCAGCCGTCTGCCCGGTATGCCTTGGCGAAATTTTGGTAGTCATCGAGCTTGCCATAGGGCTGCCCAACCGGTCGGTTGGCCTCCGCTCCAATCATCTTGAGCCAGAAGCGCTCTGTGGGCACCAAGCGCTCCCACAGCCCATCCTGGATGCCCTCCGGACGCATCAACTCGGTCGCGGTCTGAACGGCAAGAGCGATCATCTCCTCGACGATGCCCTTCTCGTCCTTCACCCGGGGGCGCAGAGCCTCCCGCGTCATGTCCATGCCTTCGATGTGCGTGTAGCTCGTCAGCGCCTCCAGTGCAGCCGCGTATCCGGCCATCTGAATATCGGCATCACTGAACGGGTTCTCGTCCCGCTGGCGGGCCTTTGCGCGCTGATTCAGCCCAGTGAGTAACTCGACCTGCCGCTGCACGGCACCGCGCACCTCCAGCACGATCTCATCGCGGTAGCCGCGCTCGTCACCTTCGCGTTTGCGCAGCACCATCAGGACCGTGCCCTGCACATAGCCGCCTTTTTTTAGTTCACTGGTCGTCTCGGTGGATACGTACCAAGCGGCGGTTACGCGCAACCCCGCCCCCCATACGATCTGTGCCATGTCGGCCCAGACGCCTGCATCCTGGTGCGTAAACATACAAATCTGAATGCCATTATCTGGCATGTGGTCGGCCATAGCCTTGAAGGCCGCCACCATATCAAGGCGGAATTTTTCGCCCTTGCCCTTGATGGCCAAGGGCCGACGACTGTCCCATTTCCATTCGTCGAACGGCGGCGGGGGGTTCTTTCGAAGCCAAGCTATGAAGAATTCCGTTACCTCATGGTAGTGGACAGCGTCCGCATATGGGGGATCATAAATTGCAAGGCTGATTTTGTTTGCTAAATTAGATACATTGCCCGTCAGAACCGTGGTCTTTGTTGGATCAACTCCGCCTGACATCGTTGCTTCGGTTAACCAAAATCCTTGCAAATCGTAACCTGACTTGATTGCGAAAGAGTAGTTTGTATTCAACGCTTGATTGGAGAAGACATTTTTTACCTGTGGGCTTGATCCGGGGTGTCCGGCATCCCATCGACATAGTCTCGATAGATAATCGATATAGGAGGCCAGCACGAGCGCGGTCGACGTGGAAGCGTGCCTCTTGATGATGGACGCCGCGAGCAGCGCTCTGGGAGTAAAGAGGTGGTGCCAATATGTCCACCCGCGCTCGCGCATCAGTCGCGCCGTCTCGACGCCTGACTCAATGGCCATGTCTGGCACCAAGCCAAGAGATTGCCACTCCGGAAGGCTCTCACCCACAAGAGCGAGCAGCTTTGCCTCCCGCTCCAAATCCTCAGGGGTTGGCGCGGCAAAATGCGTTGCCGGGCGCGCCTTTCCGGCGCGGAGTTCCGCCCCATTCAGCCATTGAATGCAATAGAGCCGCTCCTGCCATATGTCACCGTCTAGCCAAGCGCCCGCCGCGGCGCCCGGAATCACCGGATCGGCGTCTGTAACCCATCGGGGCTCGCGAGGAGCAACGTCGCGAAGATCCCATTGCCGTAAACGGTTGCCCCTGCTGTCATCGTGCAAGATCGCCCCTTCGCCATCACCACGTAGCCTGGCTATCGGAATGCGCCATTCTTGCTCCTGGCCCCCCTCGATGGGCGATAGGCGGTAGACGATATGCCCATCACGAACCGTTCCAATCTCGGCAGCCTTCATCTCGGCTGATGAGGCCACACTTCCTACAACTATATCGAAGCGCTTTCTGGCATAGTTTGGGATCATTCTGGCAACCACGCCGCGTGTTCTACTTAGCGCCCACGACGACACCATAGGGACCAGCCATCCGGTCTGCGGATCCACAACCTCCAGGCAATAAAGGTAAGCTTTGGCACGGTCGCCGCGGGCATTATGTTCCATACCCCATCGCGCAATGTCTCTTTCGACGGCTGCGGCGACGTTGCGCTGCTCCTCGACGATGCGCTCGCGTGTTCCGCCACTGGCACCAATGATGTTCAGTGCTCCCCACGTCAGCATAGCCGCCACCGGATTCAGGTCACTCGCAACTACATCGCAACCGATACGTGCTGCCTCGAAGGGAATGCTTCCACCGCCAGAAAACGGATCGCCGACCACCGGCCGATGCCCAAATCTCGCAACCCCGAGTTGCTCGACCAAGCCCGATAGGCCCCATGCACACGTCCCCAGGCGGGCATTTACGCTGTCCCAAATGTCCCGGTACAGGGCATCGTCAGGGTTCTGGAGGACCTCCACCTTTTCAACACGCTCACAGATGCCGACCTGCCGGGAAAACGGCATGGCCAGAAAAGCGCGGCGCATCATGTCGGCACGGATGGCCATGATCCGCCGCCGCTCAGCGGAGCGCTCCTCATCAATCGCCTTGATTTCTAAGGCCGTAGCGGATTTGGCAGCCTCTTCCGCGGCCAGACGTTCTTCGGAACCAGCAGTGGCTTTTGCATTCTTCAGACGCGCCTTTCCGGCTTCTTTTGCAGCAGCCTCAGCCTCATCGAAGCGGTCCAGGTCTATCCGTAGCCAGCGCGCCGCATTACGGTCGGAGCCGTCACCATCAGCGTCTGCTTCTACATCATTCTCTTCAATACTCGTGGATGCCTTGATGTGCTCGAGTTTTTCAGATTTTGTGAGTGCTTTGGAGACCCAAACATGATCTGCAGTCACATTGGGGGAGCGTCGAAGGAGACCGTCGTGGTCCATCCGCATTAGCATCTCAAACAGATCGAGATCGCCTTCAGGGTCGTCGGTTGCGGGCAGTAAGCTGGCGAGGACGGTGGCACGCACGAGAACCAGTGGTTTCCGGCCCTTCCAGTAGGATCCGAGGGCGGTTAGTGTTTGACCGCCTCCCGCCTTGCGCTCCTTTTGCGATTCGACGCCGACCTTTTGGGGCGAAAACACACGCTCGATCAGCGCGGGTGCGTCTTTGAGGGAAAAGGGCGCGAGGCCTTGAGCGTCGGGCACCATGTCGACGACGAGCGTATCCATGGGCATGGCGATCAGCATTTCCCGGCAGGGGTCAGATCGAACAATGGCAGTGCGCCCTGCGGCTTGGGGGCGGACAGCCCCACCTTCCTGGCTTCGGCCGGACCTCCGGAGAACAGCAGCGCGGCCCCACGCAAGACCTGCTCTGATGGACGAGACAGCAACCATCCGGCGAACCACCAGCGCTCCTCCGGTCGGAGAGCAGCCCAACTTGCGGTAACGGCGGAAAGGTCGGCCTCATCGGCAACGGCACAGACACTGGCCAGCAGCACCAGTTCCAGGCCGAGCATCCGCTCGACCTTGTTGACGCCGGGCTTCCAAACACCCACCGGCAGGCCCAGTGCGCGCAGGCGCTCGTTGAACTCCCGCCGGGCGATGTCGGCGAGAGCACTCCAGCGGAGGCGCGAAAGAACGCAGCGAACTACCTCATCCGTCTGACCGGCGGCATGGCCACCGACACCGAAATCCTCGATGATCTGGACGTCACCGCCCCTGGTTTCCGGAATGACGACACGGACGTGATGCGGCCAGTCCGTACGCGGGCAACCAAATCCGTCGACGTCGGCACGCTTTGATTGGCGAACGGTCCGACGTCCTGGAATTTCCCTGGTCACCGCGATGGTGGAAGCGTGCGGCACGCCATCCCCCTTCCTCTGCGCCATCATCAGACGCTCTCGCTCTGGCTGATGACTGTTCGCGGGTCGCCCACATCAATCTTCGTCACATCCAGGAAAGCGATCAGGTCCGCTCCTGTCGGGAAGCGAACGCTCTTGAGACTCACAGTCGCTGTCGTTTCCTCAACCGTCAGAGCGCTGCGCGCCGCGGCCAGCAATTCCTTCAGGCTGCCGCCGGTCAACTGCGCGTCGCTGCCGAGGGCCATGGTGATGGCACGGTCGCCGATGCCTACAGTGAGGCGCTTGCCGACGGCCACCGCTGAAGCCGCCTGAAGCGCATCGAGCGCGTCGTAGGTCCCCTTGGTCGCGCTCCAGGACAGGGCTGGCGAGCACAGGACGGCTGGCCTTCGTTCGTCCACGTGCTCGCGCACCGTGGGGATGTGGTCGTTCTGAGACCCGTCATCCTCGTCACTCCCGTTCGTGTGGGCACCGTTCCCATAGGTGACGTTCTCGGCGGCGCCATTTCCGTTTGTGCCGTTTCCGTTGCCCGCATGAACTCCGTTTTTCGTAGCGGGACGCGGGGGGAGTCGCCTGTCGAACCGCTTGGTCTCCTCCGCCTCGATGTCGCCATCCACCGCCAGAACCCGAACCATCACTTCCTGGTCGGTCGGAATCGTGAACGGCCCCGCATATTCCTTGCCGGATGCCCGGGGCGACGAGGCATCAATGGTATATCGGATAGATGCCGCGTTCGGCGTCACAACGATCTTGATTTCGCGCCCATCGACCGAGGGGCTTTCTTCAAACAGGATCGAAATTGTGTTCCGCCACACCGTGGGATCGCCGGTGGGTGCCTTCATGCTCGGATCCACGGCCAGGAAGGAGAGCCTCAACTCCTTGGTTTTGAAACGAAGGTCCGTCAGTTCCGGGGATGCCTCGGAGACGGCGGTCCCAGCCGCCCAATGGATACGGGGCGAAGATCCGGCATCCAATGCCTGCACGGAGATCGTGGCTTCGCCGGTCACCGCGTCGTGGCTCTCGGTTGAGACGGAGACACGGGTCTTGTCAGGTTCGAACGGCCCCTTCAGCAGCTTGCCGTCGCGCTCGCGCCAGGCGTCCTTCATGATCGCGTGCTTGCGGAGGGCTTCAAGGCCGCCTGGCGGCAGGAACGGGAAGCGCCCTACCTCCCGTGTACGGGCTTGAAGGTCGGACCATGACATGCGCCGGTCAGTGCCCCACAGGAAGTCGTTCGCCCGGACCAGCAGGGTATCGAGAACTTTTTCGTCACTCTCGACCGTCACGTAGAGCTTGCCAGCGGTGGACAGTGCCTCCTCGACCGCAGCCTCGCCCTGGATTTCAGGCTTGCTCTCGGCGTTCCGGACGGATCGCAGGGTAAGCTTTGTGGAGACTAGGCGGACGAGCCTCGCGCCCGGGTCGTAGGCTGGATACCACACCTGGTTGAAGGTCGTCTCAACTGTGGTGGTCAGATCAAACTCGGCGGTAATTCGCTTCTTCTCGACCTCATCGTGATTTGGATGGTCCTCAGACAGGGTCTTCAACACCTTCACGCATGCGTAGATACGCCGGATGCACTTCTCGATGTTGGCAAACTCGGTGGCGGCGCCGTTGACGATAATGAAATTGTTTTTGTTCGACTGGTTCATGAACAGGTCGTTTGCCAGCTTGGGCGGGACGTCGCTGTCAGGGTTGATAACGATAAGGCGCCGCTCACGTCCGAGTTCGTTGGCGATGCGGCCAACCTCGGGGAGTGCCATTACTGATTGATATGCCTTCTTTCTTGTCGGCGCGAAGGCTGAGGCGAGCCGTGCCTCGATCTCTTTATCAATGAGGTTGACCGGGGCATTCGCGGCTTCGCGGGCGAGGCGCTTCTCGATCGTTTCATTGGGTGAGTAGTAGAGCCTGCCGTCAATCGGGTCGGAGTGGAGGTGAAAGCCGGTCTTCAGTTTCCCGATTGCGGTTTCGAACTCGCTGGCCGAGCGGCCGGGTGAGACGAGGTATTCGACGACTTGTTTGGCTGGCAGGCCGATCTTGTCGTCCACGTCCGGCTTCAGGGATGCTGCCAGGATGACGTTGGCGGCCTGCGTCCCGGCATCGGAACCAAGTTGGCGGTCAACCGTCTCTGCGAGTGCCTGGCCGTTGCGGGCGATGTCCTCGGTGATTGCGGGGAGCAAATCGGCAAACGGCAGATCTGTGGTCCGCATCTCGGACCGGTTCAGGTCCATGTGCTGGACCCCAATCAGGTGAACAGTGTTCGATCGGGCCGGGTCCCATACGCAACGCACGACAGCAGCCATCAACGAAAGCAGGCCGCGTGTTTTTCGGAACCTTTCGTTGTTCTGAAACAGCGAGATGACTTCACGAAGACTGGGCTGGAACGGATGGCAGTTCCGGATGTCATCGGCGTATTGCTCAGGCGTGCGGGCCACTGCCCTGGAGCGGACAGCCTCGTCCATGGCCGCCGCGTATCCCTGTGCCACCTCTTCAACCTGGCTTGGAGTCGCCAGCTTGACGAACAGGCGTTTCTTCAGGATCTCGAAGAGTTCGTCCGTGTTGACGGCGACCGGCTCGATGACTTTGGCGCCGCGCTTTGCCTCGCCTTCGATGTTGGCAAAGATGTGCAGCAGGGCACGGGATTCATCGCCGTAGGTCCCGGTGAGGCTTGAACCGATGAGGAGGCAGCGCGGAAGCTTCCGCGCTGCCTCCCGCAGGTTGGCCAACGCGTATTCGCCGTGCGAGGCAAGCGTGCCCTGCGCGATCTGGACGGCACTGGCCATCTTGAACCAGGGTGCCATCTCGTCGATGAGGATGACCGTTGGCTCGTCGCCGATGAGGTCCATCCAAGCCGCTTCGTCAGGACCTTTTGGCCCGTTGACCCAGTGCCGATTGAAGGCGGAGTTGCCCTTACCGAGTTGGTGGGCGATCTCGCCCCAGAAGTAGTGGTCTGGGTTATTACGGCCGGAGAAGGCGACGATACGGGCCGCTCCGAAGCCGGTGGCAACCTTGATGCCAGCCTCGTCTAATACCCTTTGGCGGATCGTAGGCGACTTGGCGATCAAGGCAAAGGAGACCATCAAGTGGGTCTTGCCGCCGCCCATGGCCTGCGCGAGCAGGAAATCGGCTTGTTGGCTCCGGCCGTCCAGCCGGGCGAGGCCGGTTTCAAACAGCAGTCGCATGCCTGCGGTGACGTGGTTCCGGGTAAAGAACTCGTCCACGTCGGCTTCGGCCGCCTTTACCGCGAGGGCAATGTCCTCGATGTCCGCCCTGCCGTCCGGGACGAGGACGTGGGGGTGCGGGACGCAGCAGTCGCGGACGGTCAGGAGCATGGGATGCCCGCCGAGCGGTTGCCAGCCGATTGGATCGGGCTATGGCGGCCGAGAAATTCGGCAACCGCCGCCTGCACGAGACTGGAGGCGGTCACTTTGCGCTGGATGGCCAGGATTTTGGTGCGCCGGATGAGATCGGCGTCGATGTGGATCAGGAACTGACGTTTTTCCGTCGCTCCCGGTGTTGCCGCCTCGTCCACTCGTAGCTCCTACGTCACGATATAAACCTATCGCCAGGTAAAGCACGGATTAGTGATAAGGTATAGCGGACTCCGGAATATTTATGATGCCGTGATGTTGGGCTCGTCCGTCGGGGCGCGATCGAGGGTCACGAAAAATCTCGCCCGATGTTGGCAGGTGCTTGGGGGGCTGTCTGAGTAGGCTGTGGCGACATGGGAAGGGTCGCCATTCGCAAACGAAATCGTTGTCAGCATCGGCTTTCTTTTGCAGAACTTCGTCGAATAGCCACGGTGGCGACAGGCTCGCCCAAGTCAAGCGACAAGCCCCCTTTCACTCTGCGGAGCTGGCGTCACCCGATCCCTATTCGTGCCACGGCTTCGGCCGCCTCGACCTCATCCATCCCGGCTGCCACCGCGGCGAGCTGGGCGGCCATGACTGCGTCCGTCAGTGCGCTCTCCGGGCGAAGGCCACTTTCGAGCGCGCGCCGGATTGCCGCCCGGACGGCAACACGGAGCACCCGCCGCGCGTCGGAAGTCAGAACCGCATCGAGCGGTCGGTTTCGGGCTGTCAGGTTCTTGCCTGAGCTGCTCATCGCTGTCGGCTCAGAAAATGTCTCCGGCCTCTCTGGTATCGGCAGCTCGCCCAGAAGCACGCGAACGTCGATGCCCAACGACCGTGCCAAGGCCTGAAGGGTCTTGCGCCGAGGCATCGCATCCGCCAGCCGGAGCGCATTGCGAACGGCGTCAGCGCTCATTCCGCTATCCAAACTTATGCGCATCGGACTGCGAGGATCGCGCTCAACCAGGATGCGCAGGATGGCCTGTGGGCTGCCGGGCGGATGGTCGGGGTAGGCTTCTTGCGTCTTCGACATCGGCGGCGTCCTGATTCGCGGTTAGCCATCCTTGGTGACGATTTTCGTCTGCCGCAAGCCAATTTGCGCCCTATTCTTGGGGTAGAAACATCAACCAGGGAGGCAGGACATGCTCCTCCGCGACGTGATCATCAAAGCATGCGAGGAACATTGCCAGCGCGCCGGGTACGGCATCGGAGTCCTGGGGCTCAGGGCTGTCCAGGACCATCATGCGGTCCCGAATATCCGGCGCGGCAAGGCAAGCCTGAAGCGGTGCGAGCGCATCCTGATATTCATTGCCCGCGAGAACCGGCGGCTGGCCGCCGTGCCGATCAAGGAAGCCAAGGATGGGTGAGGATGCTGGGAGGGCTGGCCAGCCCGCACACACTCACGCCAGCCATACTGGCACTTGCCGGGCAGCTCTACGATCACCGCTGCGTCGGCAGGACAAATCGTCGATGCCTCGAATGCCTAGATTTCTGAGCCACCGTCAGCCGCATCGTGCGATACGTGGGACCGACCAAGTCTCGCTGTCTCGCTGTCTCGCTGACCGTCCTGGCCGCCGTCAGCGGCGCGGTCTTCCACGGAGTGATAATGATGCCAGCTTTGATCGTGGCGCATTGGGAGGCGGCAACGCTGCGGGCAGGCGGCATGCGGATCACGTTCGATGCCGATGATGAATTCCGGCCAGCGGGCGACGTGATCACTCTCAGTCAAGACAGCAGCACCGGGGCCATTGTGCTGACGTGGGCGGACGGCACAACGGCTTGGATCCTGGATGGCGGTGACCTTGATGTGGGCGGCGGTCTGGAGGTGCGGTGGTTTGCCGACGGACTGTTGCGGGGCGCGGAGTTCCCTCGCGCCTGTAAAACGGCCGGGTAGTTTTCCCCTACGAAGGGCGCAACCGGGGGGCGAGGGTGGACGCCATGGCTGTCGGCTACAGGTCCGAGCATGCCGGATTTCGCGCCAGGATATCCTGCCCACCGGCTTGCCGCTGCTCAAGCATTCCGCCGAGCCGACTTGTATGCAAGGTTATGGCCCAAACCGGGTCGATGAAGAATTAAAACCGACTGGCCCGCGAATTCTTCTACAAGGTTGATGACTCGAATCATGGGATGACCTCGCGCCAGCGAGGCTAGGCTCTCCGCACGCCGCGCCTGCTGCGTACGGCCCCCGGCACCGGCACCGGACGCGGTGCGGCTTGAATTCGCGTAATGGCCATCATATTATCTACAAATAGAGTGAACCGTCCCTTAGGGATAATGTGGTGTCTATTACGTTCGAATCACCTTTGGATATTTGCCGCGCTGTGTCCGAGCGGGCACGCTCGGCCCGGCTGGCAGCCAGCCTAACCCAAGAAGGGCTGGCGCAACGCTCAGGCGTCAGCCTGGGCACACTCAAGCGCTTCGAAAGCAGTGGAGCGGCCTCCCTTGAGGCTGTGGTGCGGATCGCCTTGGCACTGAGAATGGAGAGCGGATTCGAAAGGGTGTTCCAGGCACCGCGCTTCGTCTCCATGGACGAGGTCATCGCAGCGCCCGCGAAACGCCAGAGGGGAACAAAGAAATGAGTGCCGCTGCACCCGACAACAAGTTCAGACCCATGACGGCACTTCGGGTGGAGTTGGCATTGAAAGGCAAAGCGCTTGCGGTGGGGCGCCTAGCGTGGCGCGACCGCGTCGCCTACTTCGAATACGACAGCACTTTTCTCGCCACAAAATTCGAATTGTCTCCTTTCATGTTGCGGTTGGAGCCTGGGCTATTCGAAGGTCCGGAGC
>JAKBAU010000092.1:0-6323 GCA_021808875.1 Pseudomonadota bacterium
GGCCAAGGAGATTCACGAACAGCCGGAAGTCATCGCGCACACGCTCGCCCATTATCTTGATCCCTCCGCTCTTGTGGTGCAGCTGCGCGAACCGGCTTTAGTCGGGGTCCTTAAAACCGCCAGTCGCCTGACGATTTCGGCATGCGGAACGGCATTTTATGCCGGGCTGATCGGCAAATACTGGTTTGAGCGTCTGGGCCGGCTGGCAGTGGAGGCCGATGTCGCCTCAGAGCTGCGCTATCGCGAGCCTGTTTATCCCAGCGGCGGGGCGGCGCTGTTCATTTCCCAATCCGGGGAAACTGCCGATACGCTGGCCGCACTGCGTGACGCGAAGGCCAACGGCCAGACCACGATTGCGGTTGTGAATGTCCCGGAGAGCTCTATCGCCAGGGAGGCAGATATTGTCCTGCCCACATTTGCAGGCCCTGAGATCGGCGTAGCCTCAACCAAAGCGTTCACCTGTCAGCTTGCAGTGCTTGCAGCCCTCGCGATTGCCGCGGGGCGGGCACGCAGCGCCCTTGACGCCGATCAGGAGCGGACATTGGTTGCGTCGCTTCTCGAGATACCGCGCCACATCGTCGAATTCATGAAGCAGGAAGAAGTGGTCGAGGCGCTTGGCGGTGATCTCGCCAAGGCACGCGACGTGCTCTATCTGGGACGCGGGGTCAATTTCCCGCTGGCCATGGAAGGCGCCTTAAAGCTCAAGGAAATCTCCTACATTCATGCTGAAGGCTATGCCGCCGGTGAAATGAAGCACGGCCCCATTGCGCTGATTGACGAGAACGTCCCGGTGATTGTGCTGGCGCCTCACGATAGCTGGTTCGAGAAAACCGTCTCGAACATGCAGGAGACTATGGCACGGGGCGGCAAGGTCGTGCTGATTTCCGATGCGGCCGGCATCGCTGCGGCCGGCGAGTCGGCTTATGCCAGCATCGCAGTCCCGGCCATGGCCCCCACTTTTGCGCCTCTTGTTTACGCGGTACCGGTGCAGATGCTGGCCTACTACATGGCCTTGGCCAAGGGTACCGATGTTGATCAGCCGCGCAATCTGGCCAAGAGCGTCACCGTCGAGTAGCCAGGTGCGTTCCGCATCAGGGCATGGGCGCCCCCTTCTGTTCCGGCAGTAGGAATCACATGGCTGGACCGCTATGGTCTGGTTCCAGCCGGCCGGCGCGATCGGCGCAACAGGTGGGGTTTGAGGTCGTCCGCGCATGGTGGCATCAGCCCCGATCTGTCGTCATTTCCCAAGTCGCCGCTCCGACTATTTTGAAACGGCCCCTCCCGCCTTTCATCCGCAGGTGTCGAGGGGAAGGAGGCCTAGTGAGCGATTCAGCAGAGTTCAAGCGTGTGGCGGCCGCCGCGGCTCTCGATTTTATCCACCCAGGTATGCGCCTCGGACTGGGTACCGGTTCGACGGCGGAAGCCTTCCTCGAGCTTCTGGCGGGACGTGTTGCCAAAGGTCTTGATGTGGTGGGTGCTGCAACCTCCGAGCGCACGGCGGGCAAAGCCCGCGCCTTGGGGATCAAGATTGCCGAATTGGATGACTTGGCCCCACTGGATGTAACCATAGACGGCGCTGATGAAACGGATGACGCCCTCAATCTTATCAAGGGTGGGGGTGGCGCCTTGCTGCGGGAGAAGATCGTCGCTGCCTCCTCCCGTAAGATGGTGGTGATCGCAGATCATTCCAAACTGGTAAAGCGGCTGGGCGCGTATGCGCTGCCTGTGGAAATCGTTGCCTTTGGGGCCCGCAGCACGCTTGACCGCCTCGAGCGGACGCTGGCGGAATTTGGATACAAGGATGTGACAGTCACGCCGCGCAGCGGTCCGGAGGGTCTGTTTCGTACAGATAGTGGCAATCTTATCTTTGACTGTGCGCTGAAGGTAATTCATGACGCACCGTCCCTAGCCACTGCGCTATCTCAGGTTCCTGGCGTCGTGGACCATGGCCTCTTCATTGGCCTAGCCAGCCATCTCATCATAGCCGGTCCCGCTGGCACCAGAATTCTTGAAGGGAAGGCTTCATGACATACGATTACGATCTGTTTGTAATAGGGGGAGGCTCGGGTGGTGTGCGCGCCAGCCGCATGGCTGCAGCACAGGGCGCGCGCGTGGCTGTGGCCGAGGAGTACGGTTTCGGCGGAACTTGCGTAATCCGTGGCTGCATTCCCAAAAAGCTCTTTGTCTACGCCAGCCATTTTGGTGAGGCATTTGAGGATGCCTTCGGTTTTGGCTGGACCGTACCCACCCGAAAATTCGATTGGGCGACACTCGTTGCCAACAAGGATAAAGAGATCGCCAGGCTTGCGGATCTATATCGTCAGAATGTGATGAAGTCTGGCGCGGAAATCATCATGGAACGGGCTGAACTTCTCGATGTCCATACCATACATTTGAAGGGTTCGAACCGCCGTGTGACGTCACAATACATCCTGATTGCCACCGGTAGTCGTCCCTCGCGCGATCTGGGTGACTGTGCCGGTAGCGAATACGTAATCACTTCCAATGAAGCCTTCCATCTGCCACACCTGCCGCGTCGTATTGTCATTGCCGGTGGCGGCTACATCGCAGTCGAGTTTGCCAATATCTTCCACGGACTGGGGTGCGAAACAACGCTGGTCTATCGTGGTGAGAAGATTCTGCGGGGCTTCGATGAACACATGCGCGATAGCCTTACCGAGGCAATGAACAACAAGGGAATGCGCATTGTCACACGCAGGACGTTTCATCGTGTTGACAAGCGTGGCGACGAGTTTTTTGTCCTGACGGACCATGGCGAAATTCTAGAGACAGACTGCGTCATGGCGGCGATTGGAAGGCGACCCAATACCGATGGCATTGGTCTGGAGAAGGCCGGTGTAGCACTCGGCGCCAAAGGCGAAGTTCTGGTCGACAAATACTCGCGCACCAATGTGGAACACATTTATGCCATTGGCGATGTGACCGACCGTCTGCAGCTCACACCTGTCGCCATTCATGAGGCAATGGCATTCGTGCGCACCGTTTTTGAGAAAAAGCAGACCCCGGTGGATCACGAACTGGTCCCGACCGCCGTCTTCAGCCAGCCTGAGATTGCGACAGTTGGATTGAGTGAGGAGGCGGCTCTTCAGAAGGGGCATCGCATCGACGTCTATCTTTCGAAATTCCGCCCGTTGAAGCACACCTTGAGCGGGCGGGAAGAGCGCAGCCTGTTCAAGCTTGTTGTCGATTCCGACAATGGGCGCATACTTGGTTGCCACATCTTCGGTCAGGATGCGGCGGAGATCATACAGGTCGTTGCCATCGCGCTTAAAATGAGGGCGACCAAGGCTGATTTCGACGCGACCATGGCACTGCATCCGTCGGCAGCTGAGGAAATCGTGACCATGCGCAGCAAGAGTTACAGTAAAGAACCTTCGCCAGACTGACGGGCGATTGTCCCCTTTTGATCGAGAAGGTTGCGTGGCTATTTTGACGCAGGCATGGGTGCACTGATGGACGGGCTCCTTAAGGCGGGTCTGGGGCTTGTAGAAGAGGGAGTGCGGATTTAGATCTGCGGCGTGCAAGACGCGGGTGATACACTTGAAGTTCGCCGCGATGATCAGGGGATTGACGAGAGCGGCGGTGGTTCCAGCCCTTCTACTCGTCAGTTGCTGTGCCCGGCCACCTGCACCAGATGATCCTTTCGAGCCAGTCAACCGTGCAGTCTTTGGCTTCAATGAAAGATTCAATCGGCACGTAACGTTACCGGTGGACTGGATTTATACCTATCAACTCCCGGTAGGGTTGAAGCAGCCGCTGCATAATGTTCTCACCAATCTGCAAAGTCCGGTGGTGTTCGCCAACGAGCTGTTGCAGTGCCGCGTACAAAGCGCTGCTGAGACGCTGGCGCGCTTTTTACTCAATTCGACATTGGGGCTTGGCGGTCTGAACGATTTTGCGGGTGCCCACGCAGGACTTCCGCCCCAGCATGCGGATTTCGGGCAGACGCTTGCCGCTTACGGCGTCAGGAGTGGTCCGTTTTTGGTACTGCCATTGGTCGGACCGACGTCTGCGCGTGACGCCTTTGGTGCTCTTGTCGATGTTGTTGCTGATCCTTTGTTCTATATTCCAGGGGGCTGGTCGCTTCTGGCTCATACCGGAGCGGTCGTTGGGATTGACACGGCCCAGTCTCTTCAGGCGCACGCCAACACTCTTTACCTGCGTACCCAGCTTTCGGGTGCCTCGCTCGAACCCTATGCGACAATGCGCAGCGCCTATCGACAGGCGCGACGAAGCGAGCTGGGACGCGGATCGGCGCGGGCGAAATAGGTTTTTGCTCCCCAGATTACGCTCCCGGAGCGTAGCGCCTTCAGGGTACACTGGCATTCTTGTGCAGTGTCCCGTATATGCGGGTCTGGTTCTTGGAGTACGCCACTGTGTCGTGGACGCCGTCCTCCTGGCGAGAAAAACCAATTCGTCAGGTGCCTGAATACCCCGATCCGGCGGAATTGGCCGCGGTCGAGGCGCGTTTGAAGTCGCATCCGCCGCTGGTGTTCGCCGGTGAGGCAAGAAACCTGCGTCGTGCCCTTGCCCAGGTTGCTGAAGGCAAGGCGTTTCTGCTTCAGGGAGGCGACTGCGCCGAGAGCTTTGCCGAGTTTCATCCCGACAACATCCGGGATCTCTTCCGGGTGTTGCTGCAAATGTCTGTGGTGTTGACCTTTGCGGCGGCCATGCCGGTGGTGAAGGTGGGACGTATCGCCGGACAGTTCGCCAAGCCGCGTTCCGAGCCGTTTGAGCGACAGGATGGGGTGGAACTTCCATCCTATCGTGGCGATTGCGTCAACGGTCCTGAATTTACCCGCGAGAGCCGCACGCCTGATCCCCAGAGGCTGATGCAGGCCTATGCTCAGTCCGCGGCCACACTGAACCTGCTGCGGGCATTTGCCAGCGGCGGCTATGCTGACCTGCATAATGTGCATCGCTGGACCCTGAGCTTTATAGCCGGCAATGCTGCTGGAGAGCGTTACCAGGCATTGGCAGGACGGATTGGCGAGACGCTCGACTTCATGGAAGCCTGCGGAATTACCTCTGCCTCGGTACCGCAATTGCGGACCACCGACTTCTACACCAGCCATGAGGCTCTGCTGCTCGGCTACGAGCAGGCGCTCACCCGTATCGATTCTACATCAGGTGACTGGTATAATACTTCGGCTCACATGCTGTGGATTGGCGATCGTACCCGCCAGCTGGATGGCGCTCATGTTGAGTTCTGCCGAGGTATCAAGAATCCGCTGGGGATCAAATGCGGGCCCGGTATCGAAGAAGATGAGTTGCTACGCCTGATTGCGGTGCTCAATCCGGACAACCTGCCCGGACGCATTACCCTGATCTGTCGTTTCGGTGCCGATCGCGTGGCGGACCGGCTGCCACGCCTCATTCGCGCAGTGAGTCGCGAAGGGGCAAAGGTCGTCTGGTCCTCCGATCCCATGCATGGCAACACCATCAAGTCGCAGTCGGGCTATAAAACGCGACCCTTCGATCGCATTCTCAAGGAGATCCGCAGCTTCTTCGAGATCCATGGCGCTGAAGGTACCCACGCAGGTGGCGTCCATTTCGAAATGACTGGTCAGAATGTTACCGAATGTCTGGGTGGTGCCCAGGCGATTTCTGATCAGGACTTGTCCAGCCGCTATCACACCCATTGCGATCCGCGTCTGAATGCGAGCCAGGCCCTCGAATTGGCTTTTCTGATGGCGGAGGCGCTACGGGCCGAGCGCATCAACGGACGCGGCTTCGCAGCGTCCGCGTGAGCATGGTGGCGACGAAAGGGAACCGGGCATGGGCATAAGCCGGCTCCTGGCCAAGGCCTGGTTGATCTTCTGTCTGTTTGCCGGGCTCTACGCGCTTGCCGGTGCCGCGGCCGGTGTGAGCGGGGCCAGCCCCGATGCGTTGGCGCGGATCCTCGCCATCGTGGTACTGTTTCTGGCCACCGGTCTGCTCTTCGTGGCGGGTTATGCTGCTGCGACCAATCGTGCGGGAAATCTCGTTGCGAAGCTGCGTCTGCCTGGGTTTCACGACCTCGTATTTTTGGTCTTCGCCCTGATCAGCTTTCTCGTTCAGAGTCTTTATCTTCCGGTACCTCCAGGGTCCGACCCTTTGGGTGTGCTGGCTGCTGCCATCGGGTTCGCGGTACCAGGTCAGGACGCCCTGGCCATCGCGCTGGGGTCATGCGGTCTTGGAGGCGATGCCTTGGTCGCCTCGGATTTTGCCTGGTTGCTGGCCTTCATTTATATCGGCTCATCGCTGTCACGTCTGAGGCTCGCCGCCGGAATCATCCGCCTGAAGGGCACGGAGCACAAAGA
>JAKBAU010000092.1:6333-11596 GCA_021808875.1 Pseudomonadota bacterium
CGGCCAGATCCGTTGACACCCGCCGGCAGCGCGCTGCTGACCGGTTTTGTCGCAGTCGCGCTCATTCAGCTGCTCTATGTTGGTTCGCTCTACGGCCTGTTGCCCTGCACGCTGTGGCAGGGGATCGGCGGAAACATTCTGATTGGCCAGGCGCCGCTGGTGCTGGCCTATGCCATCGTCGCGGCGCTGACCAATCTGATCGCCATGGGCGCGGACGCCTGACAGGCCCCGCGCCCCCGGCGAGCTGCGGTCTAGACCACCCTGTCCGGAGCCAGGCGTACCAGCATCTTGCCAAAGTTGGCGCCTTTGAAGAGGCCCATAAAGGCTTCCGGCGCACGAGCAATCCCTTCATAGATCGTCTCGTGCCATTTGAGCCGGCCTTCCTTCGCCCAGGCTGACATGTCGCGCAGGAAGTCTCCCATGAGATCGCCATGATCAGAGACGATGAAGCCCTCGATGCGCAGACGATTGGGTACAACGGCGATCATCGTACGGGGCCCCGGCGGCAACTCGGTTGCATTGTACTGCTCAATCATGCCGCAAACGGCGATGCGTCCGTGCGGGCGCATATGCGCGAGGGCGGCTTCGAGGTGCGCCCCTCCGACGTTTTCGAAGTAGACGTCAATACCTTGCGGGAACGCCTTGCCGACAGCTTCCATGAGATTGCCGCAGGTCTTGTAGTTGATGGTCGCGTCGACCCGCGCCTCAGTCCTCAGCCAGTCGCACTTGTCGTCTGAACCGGCCGAGCCGACGACGTAGCAACCTTTGTTCTTGGCAATCTGACAGACCACTGTGCCCACCGCCCCGGCGGCGGCTGAAACGAAGACCCTTTCACCCTCCTTGAGGGCGCCCACGCGCAGCAAACCGGCATAGGCGGTCAGGCCCGGCATGCCGAACGTGCCCAGAAAGGCCTGAATGGGTGCAAGGCTGGGGTTGATCTTCTCTAGATCTCCCCCCTTGGAGACGAACCATTCACGCCAGCCATTGAAATTGCTGACATAATCGCCCACGGCGAAGGGGGCTCCGGGGCCCGCCTCGACCACCTGGCCGATGGCGCCGCCGCTCAGCGCTTCGCCTATGCGAAAGGGTGGGGTATAGCTTTTGCGATCGACCATGCGTCCGCGCATGTAAGGGTCAACCGACATGAAGATGTTGCGGACCTGGACCTCACCGGCGCCTGGGGCCGGAACGGTGGTCTCAGCGAGCTCGAAGTTCTCCGGGCCAGGCATTCCGGCGGGGCGGCTCTTTAGGCGAATCTCCTGGCTTTTTTGGGCTGGCATTGCGTTCTCCAAAACATGTGCATGTTTACGGGGGTTCAAGATGGGCCAAGCCTAGCAGGGGAGGCGAGGCGGGCAAGGGCGCAACAACACGAAATATTTTATGAGTCGCTCTTGCCAGCCAGCTGTGGTGCAAAGGCGCTGGTTCAAACAGGACTTCCGATTTGTTTCAGCCCTTTATGCGACCCAGCTCCGAAACCGATGGCGCCCCGCTGGCGCCGTTCAGCCGCAGTCCCTTGCGGGCTGCTGTTATTGGCGCTGGTGCTTTTGGCCGCCATCATGCGGTCAAATATGCGGCGCTGGCGGGCGTTGAGCTTGCCGCTGTGGCCGACCCCAGCCTGGAGGCCAGGGCCGGGGCCATGGCCCGCCATGGGGTACCAACGGTTGCAGACTGGCGCGAATTACTCGGCAAGGTTGACGTCGTCTCAGTATGCTCGCCTGCGCAAACCCACGGCCCTATCGTCCGCGCCTTTCTGGAGGCAGGGGCCCATGTTCTCGTCGAAAAGCCGATTGCGACCGAACTGGCTGAAGCCGATGCGTTGATCGCTTTGGCGCAGGCGCGCAAGCTTGTGCTCACGGTTGGTCATCAGGAGCGTTTTGTTTTTGCTCGTTCTGGCCTTCTCGATTTTGCCGACACGCCGCTTGAAGTCGAATGCTGGCGGACCGGGCCGTGGACCGGGCGTGGCGATGATGTCAGCGTTGTGCTCGATCTTATGATCCATGACCTTGATCTCGTGCACCAGCTGATCCCTGGACGGGTGACCGCGGTCCGCGCCAGCGGTACCTCCCTCAAGAGCGTCTTCGCCGATGAGGTTGAGGCGCGCCTGCAATTCGAAAACGGGGCGCGGGCACGCTTGCTGGCAAGCCGCATCGCCGACACCCGCAGCCGCGGTCTGAGAGCAATCTATACCGATGGCACGATCGAGATCGATTTCATCACCCGCACGGTCCGCAATACCACGCCCCACTCTCTGCGTCCGTTGGATCTAGAGGATCCGTTAGGTGCGTCGGTGGGCTCGTTTGTAGCAGCCGTGCGCGCCGGTAGTGCCGCGCTCGTGCGTCCTGAGGAAGCCCGTCAGGCATTGGCCATGGCGCTCGCCATTGACGAGGCCGCGCTGCCGGCGCCGGCGCATCAACGGGTCGCCGCCCGAGCCTGACAGAGCTTCTCGAGCCCATGTTCCCCCAGGGGCGGACCGCAGACGCGGCCCACGGGCTCCGGGGGTTTCTTTCTGCGTCACTCCATCCTAAGCACTGGCCCGCAATGTCGTAGCGACAAACCCGGCGCTATAGTGGCGTATTGGCTCTCTAAGAGGTTGCAGGTGAACTTCAAAGTGAATCGTGGTGGATCCATCGGGACGGGGGTGGGCAAAGACCTATGGCGTGGCCAGAGGCGCCCCCTATTGGCGCATGCTCCGGAGGCCCGGTGATGGAGCGTTTCCGCATTGCTCTGGCCCAGCTCAACCCGCTGATGGGCGATATTGCGGGCAATGTGGCTCGCCTGCGCAGTGCACGGGCCGGAGTGATGGCTGCAGATCTCATCGTATTTCCAGAACTCTTCATCTGTGGCTATCCCCCTGAAGACCTCGTCCTCAAACCTGCATTTCAGGAGGATTGCCGCGCGGCCGTCGAAGCTCTGGCAGAGGATACACGCGATGGTGGACCGGCGATCCTGATTGGTACGCCCTGGCTTGAGGGTGGACGCCTCTACAATGCGGTGGCCCTACTCGATCAAGGGACGATCATGGCTGTCACCCGAAAGGTTGATCTGCCGAATTACGGTGTCTTTGATGAGAAGCGCGTATTTGTCCCCGGACCCATGCCCGGGCCGCTCAATATCCGCGGTCTACGTATCGGGGTTCCGATTTGTGAAGATATCTGGACCGGCGATGTGGTCGAGTGTCTCCACGAGACCGGCGCGGAAATGCTGGTGGTGCCCAATGGCTCGCCCTTTGATGTCATGAAGTTCGACGAGCGCCTGCATCACGCTCTGGCGCGCGTGGTGGAAAGCAAACTGCCTCTCGTCTATGTCAATCAGGTTGGTGGTCAGGACGAGCTGGTTTTCGATGGCGCCAGCTTTGTCCTGAACGCCGACCGCAGCCTTGCGGTTCAGCTCCCCGGCTTTGTCGAGTGCACCATCGTGAGTGACTGGCTCCGCACGGATGCCGGTTGGCAGTGTGCGCAGTCCGAGCGCGCCGTGCACGAAAACAAAGAGGGCGCACTTTATGCGGCCATGGTTCTGGCGCTGCGCGACTACATCAACAAAAACCGCTTCTCTGGCGTCGTCATCGGACTGTCAGGCGGTATTGATTCGGCACTTAGCGCGGCGGTTGCAGTCGATGCATTGGGTGCGCAGCGTGTACGCTGCGTGATGATGCCATCGCGCTACACCGCACCGCAGAGTCTGGCAGACGCGGCCGAAATCGCCCGTCTGCTCGGGGTGCACTACGACATTCTTCCCATCGAGCCGGCGGTTGGTGCGTTCTCCGCTATGCTGGCTCCCTTGTTTGAGAACCGTCCCGCCGATACGACAGAAGAGAACATACAATCCCGCATTCGTGGCTTACTGCTCATGGCGATCTCCAACAAATTCGGTAGCATGGTGCTGGCGACTGGAAACAAGAGCGAGATGAGCGTGGGCTATGCCACACTCTATGGTGACATGAACGGTGGCTATAATGTGCTCAAGGACGTCTATAAAGTAGATGTCTTCCGCCTGTCCCGCTGGCGTAACACCCATACTGTTTCGATTGGACTGGGGCCACAAGGCCGCGTCATGCCTGACGCCGTTATTAGCCGCCCTCCCAGTGCCGAGCTTCGTGCCGACCAGAAGGACGAGGACTCCTTGCCGCCCTATTCCATTCTCGATGCCATTCTTCTGCGTCTCGTGGAGGAGGAACGCAGCGCCGCTGACGTGATCGCCGATGGTTTCGATCCGCACATCGTCAAGCGTGTGGAAAATCTCCTTTATGCGGCAGAGTACAAGCGTCGCCAGGCCCCACCTGGGGTCAAGGTCAGCCGCCGGAATTTCGGCCGCGATAGACGCTACCCAATGACCAATGAGTACCGGAACGCGCGATGAGAGTTCGTTTTGCCCCATCACCGACTGGTCTGTTGCATGTCGGCAATGGCCGCACAGCGCTGATCAATTTCCTGGCAGCGCGAAAACTGAGTGGCGGTATGGTCCTGCGCATCGATGATACCGATCGCGAGCGCTCCAAACCCGAATACGAACAGGCCATTCTTGAGGATCTTGCCTGGCTCGGGATCGGTCACGATCTCATGGTTCGCCAAACCGAACGGGCGCAGCGACATCACGCTGCTGCCGAGCTTCTGAAGAGCAAGGGTCTGCTCTATCCTGCCTACGAAACCACTGAGGAACTCGAACGGCGCCGCAAGCGCACCCTCGCGCTCAAAAAGCCACCCATCTATGATCGGGCCGCACTCAGACTCAGCGTCGAGGAGCGTGAGGATCTGGAACGGCAGGGGCGGCCGCCCCACTGGCGGTTCAAACTGTCGCAAAGCAAGGTCAGCTGGTGCGATCTGATCCGGGGCGACGTGGAGATGGATACCGCACATCTTTCCGATCCGGTACTGATCCGTGCTGATGGCAGCTTTCTTTATACGCTGCCGAGCGTGGTCGATGACATTGACCTCGCTATAACGCACATCATTCGTGGCGAGGACCACGTGACCAACACGGCGGTTCAGATAGAAATCTTCGCCGCGCTGGGACGGGAGCTGCCCACCTTCGCCCACTTCCCGCTTTTGGTTGGCAGTGGAGGCGAAGCCCTCTCCAAGCGTCTTGGCTCACTGTCGCTGCGACAGATGCGCGAGGAGGGCATCGAGGCGTCGGCACTGTTTGCCTATCTTGCCCGTATTGGCACCTCGGAGCCTGTGTCGTTGGCAGAGCATGCGGAACTGGTTGCAGGCTTTGATTTTGCCAAGATCGGCCGGGCACCGGCACACTTTGACCCGGCGGAACTTGC
>JAKBAU010000093.1 GCA_021808875.1 Pseudomonadota bacterium
CCAAGCCATCACCACCGTCAATGCCATCCACTATTCCGGCAGCGGCCGGCTCGACATCAACGTCTAAGAGGACGTCCCATGACGACGATTACCCCCAACCTTCCCGCGACCTCGAGCACAGCGCCGGCAACGACGGCCAATGCGCTCAACCAGCTCTCCGGTAATTTCGACAGCTTTCTGAAATTGCTGACGACGCAATTGCAGAACCAGGACCCCACCAGTCCGATGAGCAGCACGCAGTTTACGCAGCAGCTGGTTGCATTCAGCCAGGTCGAGCAGCAGATCAACACCAACTCCAATCTGCAGACCCTGATCAATCTGGCGCAGAGCAACGGCACCTCCAGTGCGGTATCCTATCTAGGAAAGACGGTGACGCTGACCAATGGCGAGGCACCGCTGACAGGTGGTGTGGCAAACTGGAACTATGCGCTTGGCACCAATGCCGCAGCGACGACGCTAACCGTCACCGACGCCAACAACAAAGTGGTTTATGTCGGTTCGGGGCAGACCACGGCAGGGATGCATCAGTTTACCTGGAACGGCCAGGACAACAACGGCACACAGTTGCCCGATGGCACCTATAAGCTCACGGTCACTGCGGCCGACAGCGGTGGCGCGAATGTGACGTCAGCGGTGTCCACCAGCGGTCCGGTGACCCAGGTTGATCTTTCGGGCTCAACGCCGCAGCTCATGATGGGCGCCATGTCGTTCCCGCTGTCATCTGTTTCGGCCGTTTCCGGCTGAGCCGCTTTTGCAATCGTGCGGGAGTGAGAAGCACGCCCGGCAACGTATGAGACCGTGAGGCGCGAAGCCGCGACAACGGTTAGGTAAGGAAGAAAGTCATGAGCATCTATGGTGCAATGTCTACCGCAGTGACGGCCCTCGACGCCTATTCGACGGCGCTTGGAACCACCTCGGCCAATATCGCCAACCTCAACACGGTCGGTTACAAGACCGGCGCGACGAGCTTTTCGACGCTGCTGGCCTCGACCATGGGTAATTCGGACGTGTCCTCCGCGGGGGTATCGTCTTCGACCGGACAGCTGATATCGCAGCAGGGGCAGTTGCAGACCACCAATTCGAACACCGATCTTGCCCTTACGGGTAACGGATTCTTTGTGGTCAATACCTCGCCGACCTCGCCAGGCACCGCCAATTCACTTTACTACACCCGTGCGGGCAGTTTCACGCCGGACGCCCAGGGCAATCTGAAGAACGCCTCAGGATATTATCTGATGGGGTGGGCCCTTGATTCCAACGGCAATATTCCTTCCAACCAGAACGATCTGACACCGGTCAATGTCAACGCCCTGGCGGGCAAGGCTGATCCCACCACCTCGATCAGCTATGCGGCCAATCTGCAGGCTTCCACGCCGGTCACCACCGGATACGTCGCGGGAGACATGGCCAATGGCACGGTGACACCGACCTTCCAGCGCACGGTCAACATCTTTGACGGGCAGGGCGGTTCTCAGCCCGTGCAGTTCTCCTTCGTCAAGACTGCGGCCAATCAGTGGAGCTACGAGGTCAGCTATGAGGGAAGCTCTTCGAACATCTCTCCGGCAACCAATCCGATCTATTCCGGAACGATGAGCTTCAACACCGATGGCACCCTTGCCAATGCCAATACATCGCTCAATCCACCCAGTGGCACGATCACCCTCAACCTGCCGTGGAATTCGGCATCGGGACTGTCTGCCCAGAGTGTCACAGTCAATCTGGGTACGGTGGGCAGCTCCAATGGCATGACCCAGTTCGACAGTACCTCGACCCAGGTGTCGTCCAACGTCAACGGTGCGCTGTTCGGCTCGCTGACCGGCGTCAGTGTCGACAACAACGGCGTTGTGACGGCCCAGTTCTCGAACGGTTTGACACAGGATATCTACAAGCTGCCAGTGGCGACGTTTGCCAATCCCAATGGTCTGGATGCCGCCAACGGTCAGGCCTACACGACCTCGAATAATTCAGGTACGCCCAGCATCAGCTTGGCCAATACCGGTGGTGCCGGCGCGATCAACTCCAAGTCACTTGAGTCATCGACCGTCAATCTCGATACGGAATTCACCAATCTGATCAGCATGCAGAGTGCCTATTCGGCAGCGTCGAAGGTTATCACGACCTCGTCAAGCATGCTCAATACGCTTCTGGCAGTGATCCCATAAGCTTCGCCTGATGCGCCGCAGGAGTGGCGGCGCATCAGGCATTTGTTCGAATTGCGCGCATGTCGTTTCAACTTCCTTTACCATGCCGCTTGGCCCTTTTTTAAAGCGCGAGGACCTATGTTCGCAGTGGGTAGTGAGTCGGGAGAACAGACGAATATGGGCGAAGACCGCAGAGCGCGTGCGACATATGTAATTGGGCCGGATGGCAGTCCCCTGACCTTGGCGGATTTGCCGGCCCCTGGCACCACACGCTGGGTGATCCGACGCAAGGCCGAAGTGGTTGCAGCGGTGCGTGGCGGATTACTCAGTCTTGAGGATGCCTGCCGGCGCTATACGCTGACGATCGAAGAATTTCTCGGCTGGCAACGGGCGATCTAGCGCTTTGGTCTGGCCGGGCTGCGTGCCACACGGGTGCAGCAATATCGCCATTAGTTAGCAAATCCTAAACGCGGGGACAGCGGTACAGTCACGTAACTGTGTCGCTGTCTTTGTGTTTGTCGTTAATGCTGCCTTTACCCAGAGGCGGCAATGTTTGCCTAGCAGAAGGTGCCGGGGGATGTGCTCGCGGCTCACGAGGGGGCAGGACATTGCCGGAATTCCTGAGAGGTGTCGGCGCCGCACGGTTCGGCGTGATGGCAGGAGTAGCTGCGGCGCTGACAGCGTTCTTTCTTTATGTTGCGGATGTCATCGCGACACCGCCGCAATCCATCCTCTTCGCCGGGCTCTCGACCCGGGATGCCAGCCAGATCACTGCCAAGCTCGATACCATGAACGTGCACTACACGCTCGAAGGCGGTGGCGGCACCATCCTTGTGCCGGCGGACCGTGTCGAGAAGCTGCGCATGGACATGGCGACGCAGAACCTGCCTTCGGCCGGCGTCGGTTATGAGATCTTCGACAAGAGCAATGCCTTCGGTACCTCCGCCTTCGTGGAACGTATAGATGAACTGCGGGCATTGCAGGGTGAACTGACCCGCTCGATTGAGACCATCGATGGGATTGAGGCGGCGCGTGTACATCTCGTCCTGCCGCATCGACAGATTTTTGCGCGCAACAGCACGCCGCCCACCGCGTCGGTGGTGCTGAAGGCGGAAAGCCAGCTCAGTCGCGAGCAGGTTCTTGCCATCCAGCATCTGGTGGCCGCCGCAGTGGCCGGGCTCCAGCCGGATCGGGTCGCGGTGATCGATGATCATGGTGATCTACTGGCCGGCGGAGATGGCAATGCCGGCCAGGACGTGATGGCGGCCCGTCAGGATCAGCAGACCGCGGATTTTGAAAGCCGGCTCGAGAAGCATATCCAGAGCATCGTGGCGAGTGTGGTCGGACCAGGGCATGTGCGGGTCCAGGTGGCGGCCGACATCAAGTACAACCACACCCAGCAGACTTCCGAAACCTTCGATCCCAACAGCAAAGTTCCGCTTTCCACGCAGTCGGTTGACCAGTCCTCGACCAGCACCCAAGGCCAGGCGAGCAATGCGGTGTCGGTGTCCAATGCCCTGCCGGGCAAGCAGGGCACGACTGCCGGTGGCGGCAATCAGTCGCTCTCCAAGACCCGGCGCAGCGAAGAGACCACCAATTACGAGATCTCCAAGACGACGACGCTGTCGGTCAATGATGGCGGCGATCTCAAGCGTCTTTCGGTCGCGGTGGTGGTCGATGATCAGCGCACCCCCTTGGCCTCCGGCAAGACCAAGGAAGCGCCGCTGAGCAAGCAGGAACTGGCTGAGATTACGAGCCTGGTAAAAACTGCCATCGGCTTTGACAAGGCCCGTGGCGACCGGGTCGAGGTGGTCAACATGCCCTTTGCCCGCATGGATGAGGGTCCCTTGCCCCCCGCCGCAGCGCCGCTGCTGGGGCTTAGCAGTGCCTATTGGTTCAAGATCATCGAAGCGGCCATTCTCTCGATCACTGCTCTTCTCATTGGCCTGTTCGTCGGCCGTCCGCTGATCCGCAGCATGTTTGCAGGCACGAGCGTGGCGCCGGTGGGGCCGGTGGGCGTCGCCCAGCTGGGAGCGCCCCAGCCCATGGGACAGCTGGCGGCTCCTGGTGCTGCGCCAGCGCAGCTTGCCGATGGCTCAGCGCCGCCGGCAGCCGCCCTGCCGCCACCGCCCAGTGGCGCCATGATCGACATTTCTCGCATCGAAGGGCAGGTGCGCGAATCCTCCATCCGCAAGGTCGGCGAGGTCGTCGACGCCCATCCCGAAGAAGCCCTCGCGATCCTGCGCACCTGGCTCCATCAACCGGCGTAACCCATCATGGCACGCAATTCGCTCAAAACTTTAGGCAAGGACGATATCAATAAGCTGACGGGCGCGGAGCGTTCGGCGGTGCTTATGCTGGCGCTGGGCGAGGATCACGGCGGACGGCTGTGGGAGTTGATGGATGAGGACGAGGTCAAAGAAGTCTCCCAGCTGATGAGTAATCTGGGTACGGTCACGGCCAGCGTGGTGGAGAAGGTCCTGGTCGATTTTGTCGGTCAGATGTCGGCGACTGGCTCGCTGATGGGCTCCTATGAAGCCACCGAACGGCTCATCAGCCGTATCATGCCGACCGACAAGGTTGCCTCCATCATGGAGGAAATCCGCGGTCCGGCAGGACGCACGATGTGGGACAAGCTCGCCAACGTCAATGAAACCGTCCTCGCCAACTATCTGAAGAACGAATATCCCCAGACTGTCGCGGTGGTGCTCTCCAAGATCAAACCGGAACACGCCGCCCGCGTTCTCGGTGCCCTGCCGGAGGAATTTGCTCTGGAGGTGGTACAGCGCATGCTGCGCATGGAAAGCGTGCAGAAGGACATTCTCGACAAGGTCGAGAAGACCCTGCGGGTGGAGTTCATGTCCAACCTGGCGCGCACCGCCAAACGCGATGCGCACGAAATGATGGCTGAGATTTTCAACAATTTCGATCGCCAGACCGAGTCCCGTTTCCTGACCTCGCTGGAGGAGCGCAGCCGCGATTCGGCCGAACGCATCAAGGCGCTGATGTTCACCTTTGAGGATCTGGGCAAGCTCGATCCGGGTTCGATTCAGACCCTCTTGCGCAATGTCGAAAAGGACAAGCTGGCGCTGGGCCTCAAGGGTGCCACCGACATGCTGCGTGACGTCTTCTTCTCCAACATAAGCGAGCGCGCCGGCAAGATCCTGCGTGAGGACATGGAAGCAATGGGACCGGTCCGTCTTAAGGACGTCGATGAAGCCCAGATGCGCATGGTCAATGTCGCCAAGGATCTCGCCAATAAGGGCGAAATCATGATCGCCAACAAACAGGGCGAGGACGAGCTGGTGTATTGATGGAACCGGTCAAATTTACCTTCGATACGGTCTTTAGCGGCGGCAAGGATGTTGTCTCCGACGCAGCCGTTGCGCGTAAGCGCCAGTCGCTTTCCCAGGGCGATATTGAGGCCCTGCGCCGCCAGGCGATGAACGAGGGCATGAAGATCGGTGAAGTGCGCGCGCTCGAGGCGGTTGCGGCCAGTGCAGAAGATGCAGTCAAGGCGGTACGCGAGGCACTTGCCCGTGCCTCGGCTCAGGTTGAGCAGTTGCGGGCCGAGGCGGCGACCATTGCCTTGGCCGCGGCGCGGGCGCTCGCGGGTTCGGCGCTCGATGCCTTTGCACCGGCGGCGGTGGAGGATGCCCTGCGGCTGGCCCTGCATCAGGCTATCGGTGAGCCACGACTGACACTGCGCGCGAGCGCGGATGTGGCCAAGGCGCTGGGACCGCGCCTTGAGGAGATCGCCGAGCATGAAGGCTTTGATGGCAAGATTGCACTCATCGTCGATCCGGCCCTGGCCAATGCCGATTGTCGCATTGAATGGCGCGGTGGTGGCGCAGAGCGTGCCACCGCAGTGATCGAACGGGCGCTGATGTCAACAGCGGCCCAGCATTTCGCCCAATTTCAATCCAGTCCAATTTCACTGATCAAGGAGTAGACCATGGCAGAAAAGGATGACGTTGATCTGCCGGATCTGGCCCAGAACGAGCTGCAAGACGGTGAAGCCTTGCTGCGCGCAGCCGGTGGAGCCGAGAACGAGATCAAGCTGGGCTCCCATGATCTCGAAGCTGTTTTTGATGTGCCGGTCACGGTTTCAGCGGTACTCGGAAAATCCGCGATGGAGGTCAGCGAGCTGCTCAAGCTCACCAAAGGCAACATCGTCGAGCTCGACCGCAAGGTGGGTGAAGCGATTGATATCTTCGTCAACAACCGCCTGGTGGCGCGCGGGGAGGTGGTGCTCGTCGAAGAGCGCCTGGGTGTCACCATGACCGAAATCATCAAGACCGGCCAGCAATAGATCGGCAAAAGGGATACTCAATCATGCGGTTACTCATCATCGGCGGGTTGCAGGGCCAGATCGGGGCAGCGACCAAGATCGCGATGGCGCGCGGTGCCAAAGTTACCCATGCCGGAGACATCGACCAGGCGCTGGCGGAGCTGCGGGCCGGTCGCGGTGCCGATCTCGTGCTTGCGGATGTCAGCGAAGACATCGGCCGGCTGGTGCGGGCACTGGCAGGTGAACGCATCTGCACGCCGGTGGTGGCCTGTGGTGTGGGCACCGATGCCCGCCGTGCCGTCGATGCGATCCGTGCCGGGGCCAAGGAATATCTGCCCTTGCCGCCCGATCCGGAACTGATTGCAGCGGTGCTGGCCGCGGTTGCCGATGACAGCCACCAGATGATTTACGAGGACGATGCGATGGCCAAGGTCATCGTCCTGGCCGATCAGGTTGCTGGCAGTGAGGCCTCGATCCTCATCACCGGTGAGAGTGGTACCGGCAAGGAAGTGATGGCGCGCTATATCCACAAGAAATCCGCGCGCGCCGACAAGCCGTTCATCTCGGTCAACTGTGCCGCCATTCCTGACAATCTGCTCGAATCCGAACTGTTCGGTCATGAAAAAGGGGCCTTTACCGGTGCCATTGCAAGGCGTGTCGGCAAGTTTGAGGAGGCCAATGGCGGCACGCTGCTGCTCGATGAAATCAGCGAGATGGATGTGCGGCTGCAGGCCAAGCTTTTGCGCGCCATTCAGGAGCGCGAGATCGATCGGGTGGGCGGCGGCAAGCCGGTCAAGGTCGACATCCGCATCATCGCCACCTCCAATCGCGACCTCGCGGAGGCGGTGCGCCTGGGCAGTTTCCGCGAGGACCTTCTCTACCGGCTCAATGTCGTGAATTTGCGCCTGCCTTCGCTCCGAGACCGGCCCCGAGACATCCTGGCGCTGGCCCGGCACTTTGGCCACAAATATGCCGATGCCAATGGCACGCCACACCGGCCGCTCGCCTCGGCGACGGAGCGGCTCCTGATCGGCTATGGCTGGCGCGGCAATGTCCGCGAGCTCGAAAACACCATGCATCGGGCGGTTCTTCTCGCCCATGGCAGCGAAATCGACCCCGACGCCATCCGCCTTCCGGACGGCACCCAGGTCGGGGAGATGGTTACACGGCTGCCGACGGGAGCAGAGAGCAGCCCCAGTGACAGTGCCTGGTCAAAACCTCTGGTTGGACGCACGGTGGCCGATGTCGAGCGTGACCTCATCCTGGACACGCTCAACCACTGTCTCGGCAACCGCACCCATGCCGCCACCATATTGGGCATTTCGATCCGTACTCTGCGCAACAAGCTGCGTGAATATGGCCAGGCCGGCCTTGCGGTTCCGGCTCCGGGCGAAGCGAGACTGGCGGGCTGAGCGGGGTTGAACAAGCATGACTGATATCGCTACCACACCGCCTGTCGCTCTGCGCTTCAATTTGCAGAGCCTTGGCGAACTCATCCGGCGCTCCGAGCTTGCGCTGGCGATCGGCATCATGGCGATCCTGGTCGTGCTCATTGTTCCTCTGCCGCCGTGGCTGCTCGATATCTCGCTGGCATTTTCGCTGTCCTTCGCGATCCTGATCCTGATGACCGGGGTTTTCATCAAAAAGCCGCTCGAGTTTTCCTCGTTTCCGACCGTGCTTCTGATATCCACCATGATGCGTCTGGCCCTCAATCTGGCCTCGACGCGTCTGATCCTTGGTCATGGCCATGGTGGCACAGCCGCGGCCGGCTACGTGATCCAGGCTTTCGGCAAGCTGATCATGCAGGGCAATTTCGTCATTGGCCTGATCGTCTTTGCCATCCTTGTCATCGTCAATTTTGTCGTCATCACCAAAGGTTCGGGCCGGATCGCTGAAGTCGCGGCGCGCTTCAACCTTGACGCCATGCCTGGCAAGCAGATGGCGATCGATGCCGATCTGTCTTCGGGACTGATTGATGAGAAGGCGGCACGCCAGCGGCGCAAGGATCTGGAAGCCGAATCGAATTTCTTCGGTGCGATGGATGGCGCGAGCAAGTTCGTGCGCGGTGACGCGGTCGCCGGACTTCTGATCGTCGGTATCAACATCATCGGCGGTATCATCATCGGCATGGCCCAGAACGGCATGAGCTTTACCGCCGCGACCCAGACCTACACCGTGCTGTCAGTGGGCGATGGACTGGTCAGCCAGTTGCCGGCGCTCATCATCTCGACCGCCGCCGGTCTCATGGTTTCCAAGGCCGGTGTCGAAGGGGCGACGGACAAGGCCTTGATTGGCCAGCTCTCCTATTATCCCCAGGCTCTCGGCGTAGCCAGCGCGGTGATGGCGATCGTTGCGGTCATTCCGGGCATGCCCACGGTCGTCTTCATGTTCTTGTCGGCGCTGATTGGCGGTGGCGCCTATCTTGCCCACAAGAAGAAGAGCGAGGCTGCCAAGGCCGAGAGCGTTGCCGAGCAAAGCGCCAAAGCGGCGAACGAACCCAGTGAAGAGCCGATTTCCAAGAGCCTCGCCATCGACCAGCTGCGCATCGAACTGGGCTACGCGCTGCTGCCCCTGATCAATGACGTCAAGGGACAGCGTATCACGGATCAGATCAAGGCCCTGCGCCGTCAGCTTGCTCAGGAAGTGGGCTTTGTAATGCCGAGTGTGCGCATTCTCGACAACATGCAGCTTGGTGCCAATGAATACCGCCTGTGCCTCAAAGAGGTCGAAGCCGGGCGCGGCGAACTGTTCCCCGGCTCGTTGATGGTGATGGATCCGCAAGGTCGGCCCATTGATCTGCCGGGCACCCATACGAGCGAGCCAGCCTTTGGGCTGCCTGCCATGTGGGTTGCCCAGTCGCTGCAGGAAGAGGCCTCGTTCCGCGGTCTGACCGTGGTTGATCCGGGCACGGTTCTGACCACCCATCTTACCGAAGTGCTCAAGGCCAACATGGCCGAACTGCTGTCCTACGCCGAAACCAAGAAGCTGCTCGACGAATTGCCAGCCGAACAGAAGAAGCTGGTGGAGGAACTGATCCCCTCGCAGGTCTCGGTTACCGGGGTGCAGCGGGTGCTGCAGACCTTGCTCGCGGAACGCATTTCGATCCGCGATCTGCCCAGCGTGCTGGAAGGTATTGCCGAGGCTCTGGCGCACACCAAGAACGCGCTTTATCTCAGCGAACATGTGCGCACGCGCCTGGCCCGGCAGATCTGCCATCAAAATCTGTCGCAAGGTGGTTATCTGCCATTGATCGCGCTGTCACCGGCCTGGGAGCAGGCCTTCGCCGAGAGCATTGTCGGCCAGGGCGAAGAGCGACAGCTGGCGATGGCGCCAAGCCAACTGCAGCAGTTCATCCAAAGCGTCCGCGATCGCTTCGACGCGGCGGCGCAGCAGGGTGAGGTCCCCGTGCTGTTGACCTCGCCACAGGTGCGTCCCTTCGTGCGCTCGATCATCGAGCGCTTCCGTGCCCAGACTACCGTGATCAGTCAGAACGAGATCCACGCCAGTATCAAGCTGCGCACTTTGGGACAGGTGTAAGATACCGTGCGCATCAAGACTTTCATTGCGTCCGACATGCGCGCGGCAATGGCCGCGATCCGTGCCGAGCTGGGCGAGGAAGCGCTCATACTTTCGCACCAGAAGACCAAGGGCGAGGGTGTTCTGGTACGCGTGGCGATCGATGGCAGTCTGAGCGAGGAGCGCATCGAAGAAGGTGTGGCCCGGTCGCTGGCGCTGGCTGAGGATGAAAGACGCGAGGCGGTGGCAGAGCCCTATGCGGTGGCGTTTCGGGAGAGCCTCATCGCCCGGCTGCGCGGTGCAGCACCACCCTCACCGCGGCCACAGCGTCATTTCAATCGCGCCGAACTGCTTGGACTTTTGCGCGGTCATCGTCTGGCGGATGGGCTTGCGCACGCGCTGGCTGAAGCGGCCGAACAGAGCCGGCTCTCCGACATGACCCTGGCGCTGGCTGCGGCACTCGATCAGCGTCTGCGCAGTGCCCCGCTCGAGCTGGCGCAGGCCAAAGGCTTTGTCATTCTGGGGCCGCGGGGCACGGGCAAGACGGTGATGGCGGGCCGGATTGCAGCGCAGGCCGTGCGCGCCGGACGCCAGGTGCACCTCATTGCCGCCGACACTGAAGGTGCGGGAGCGGTGGAGCGGCTGCGGCGCTTTGCCGATCATGTGGGCGCCGATTTTGACGTCGCCGAGAGCGAGACGACGCTCCTTGAGCTCGTCCGTCAGAGCAGTGACGCAGGCGCGCTCGCACTTGTTGACACTGCAGGATTTGATCCGCGCGATACGGCGTCGGGCGCTCTCTGTGTCAACTATGGCGCGCTGTGTGGACTTGAGTGTCTGGCGGTGGTTTCGGCACAGGGTGATGCTGAAGAGACAGGGGAGATCTGCGCCGCGCTGGCCGGTCTTGGCGTTGCGCGACTTCTCATCTCTGCGCTCGATGGCACACGGCGCCTTGGCAGTCTTGCTGCCGCGGCAACAAGTTCGCTGGCGCTTGCTCATGTCAGCCGCTCACCTTTTCTGGGCGGACACCTTGAAACCCTGAGTGCACTGTCACTGGCCCGTGCCCTGGTTGAGACGGCCACTCCCCTTGCCCATGCTGGAGAGACTGCATGCGTACACCGCATCTGACCGCCATCGGTTCGGGCAAGGGGGGCACCGGCAAGACCGTGATTGCGATCGGCCTTGCCCAGGCGCTGGTCAAGGCCGGGTCGCGCGTACTGCTTTGCGACGCGGATCTTGGCCTCGCCAATGCGGCCGTCCAGATGGGGCTTTGCGAGAGTGGCGATCTGCCCTCATTCATGGCTGGTCTGAAGCCACTGGAGTGTTCGGTGGTTGCCACCGCTGCCGGATTTGATCTTCTGGCCGCGCCCTCAGGCTCGGGAGCCCTGGCCAATGTGGGGC
>JAKBAU010000094.1 GCA_021808875.1 Pseudomonadota bacterium
ACGCTGGTGTATGGCGTCGGCCCAATAGCGTTCCAAAGGCGCGCGCTTTGCAGTTCGCCGCATAACGCCGAAAGATAGTTTAAGTTCTCTATTTTATTGAAAAATGGTGCCGGAGGAGTTCTCGGCACGTTGCCCATAACCTATTGATATTACTATTTAAATCAAGCCGCCTCTCACGCGGTACCAACAAAAGTACCAGGAGTTTTCTAGTCCTTACTTGCCTGTGGGTAGGCGTGCAGGTGGTAAGCGATGTGATGCGATGAGCAGCTCATGCGTCGGCCGTTAAGAAGCCTGCATGAGGGTTGACGGCGGGCTACTGACATCGCGGATCGCGATCAGGAGCATGCGCAAAAGAAGCCTGAGCCAGCGCAGGATGAGGCGCAGATTGTAGCCAACGGCGGAGAGAATGGCGTTGGCGTGATCGCCCTGGCGGCCCTTGAGATAATTTCGGCCGAGGTGTCCGTCGCTTTTCAGATGTCCGATCACCGGCTCGATGGCAGACCTGCGCTTAAGTTCGCGTTTGATCGTGCCATGCACGCCGCGCTTCTGACCCGAGATGAACACCCCCAGTGGTTTGGACGCCTTGTGGCCGCGATATCCCTTGTCGACATAAATTAGCTCGATATCGCGCCCTGTCAGAGCCTGGGTCTCTTCGATCACGCCAGCCAGGGTATGACCGTCAAATGGATTGCCAGCTAGCGCCTTGGCGTGGAGGACAAACTGGCCGCCCTTGCAGCGCCGGTTGGTGGTGGCGATGGAGACCTTTGTGCCGAACTCATAGGGTTTGTGCGCCTTGCCCTTGCCGATGCACTCGGTCTCCGGCGCGTGCCAGGAATAAAGCTTGGGGCCACGCTGATTGTGGTTCTGCCAACGGATGCGGATCGCCTTGCTCAAGAGCACGGAAAATAGCTTTTGCAACACCTCGTTGTCGCCGATCTTGCGCGTGATATCGCGGATCAGCCGGCCCAGCCGGGTGCGCAGAAACTTCAGCTCCCGCGTCGCGCGCTTAAATTGCTTGGCGTGGATATATCGGCCTGCCATCAAGGCGGCCCGCTTGGCCAGTCGTGCATAGGACTGCCGCAAGCCAACACCGTTCACCTTGGCCAAGGCGCCAAGCTTCTCGATCGCCGTTAGCATCAGCTTGGCGTCGGTGGGATGGGTGACGTTCTTTGGCTGGACTGTCGTGTCCACCGTGACGCGGGCCATGTCCTCGGGCTTGAGCGCGCCGGTGGCATGGGCCACGCGCAGGCTCTCCGCCAACGGCGCCTCCAGCTTGCCACCGATGCGCTTGCGCCAATGGCTCAGCCCGGAGCGTTCGTGAGGAAACGCATGGGCAAAAAATTCTTCCCCGGTGAAGTATTGCCAATAGGGATCGAACTCCCAACGGGCGCAGACCTCTTCGTCCGACAACCCGTAGATATACTTGAGAAGCAAGAGCCCGACCATGAACCGCGTTAAAAGTCCCGGCCGTCCTTCGTTGCTGAAACAGCCGGACACCTCCCCATCGATCCAGTCCCAGTCGATGGTCCCGGCAAGTCGTACCAGCTCATGGCGCATGTTGATGATCTGATCCAAACGGGCCCGAAAAAGGTCCTGCTCACCCGTCCATTCCCGCTTTTCCGGTCGCATCGCAAACCTCCCGATGCACCAATCGAATCACGCTTCGCCCTTCACGCAAAGCAAATTCCGCCGACCAAAATCGCAAGCTTCCCGCAGCCCAAAGCCCTGTTTCCTGCAAATCCGAATACTTCATTCCGCCAACAAACCGCTCTCTCCCAGAAGCTTCTGAGATTTTAACCGGCGGCTCATGCGCATGCTTTCTTCCAGGCATCCACTTCACCTGGGCCCTCCACGGCGCTGCGACTTTACGATTAAAACTCGATCATAAATTATCCTGCCGGAAGCTTTCCGTCAGACCAGAGGAATAGTGCATCAATGGACTCAGCCGTTATGTAGAGCATGTCCAAAACCTGACTAGGCAGAAATATCGACTGCATAGCGGGATGTGAGCCCTCGTTGCGTAGTTCGACGGTCGTTTTCCAGCGGACAATCTCGGTAGTAGGAATGGCACCCTTTTGTACCAGAAATTTCACCGCATCAGCAAACTTGGGCCAACCCTTTGGCTGCTAGCCCAATTCCCTGGCTCTCACTTTGGCTGCACGCTCTGAAATGGGATGTAATTGCTCAGCGCCCAAAGTCATCAGTGGATAGCACAAGTAGCCATAGATAATGGCGCTCTTTGCGACTTCGAAGAGCTTTCGAATTTCAGCACCTTCGGGGTTCAACGCGTAAATTGCGTCCCACTTTTCAGAAGTTATCGATTCAATAGACGCCCACGCGCGACAGGTCAGTTTGCGTTCTTCGTCGCTTATCACATCGGCATATTGGCTCGGACGGACGTCGCTGCGGAAATCGACGCATTAGCTCGTCATTATCGAAAGCTCGAATACCGGCTAGATCGGCGATTCCAGTTGCGATCATCAGTTTCTTCGTCTTCGTCCCGTTCTTCGACGATCAGAAGTGTCATCGCCCAACCTTCCTCTTGAAGGAAGACCTGCTCATATAGCGCCGTGATATTGCCACGGCGCTCTAGCCATGCGTCTGTCGCGGTTTCGACAAGATCAGAAATGGAATTAATCGCGCTTGTTTTGGCGAACGAGTGCTTCAGCGCATTTTTTGGAAGCGGAGCGTCTTTCTTCAACCCCAAATATGGGAAGCCTTGCTGTGGAGTGATGACGCGCTTCACGGCTCCATTGTGCGAGGTGACAATGGCAATCTTTTCGTGTGACTGATTGACGTAGATTTTCGCCATCACTTCCTGAGATACGTCGAATGTTTCCGCCAACGCGCGGACGTGTGAGACATCGCAGGTTTTGCCGAGCTTCTTACGCTCTTCGCGATATTCGGGGGCGGCGACCAGCAGCGCAGCCGCAAACTCGTTCGCTTCGATTTCTATGCGTTCCTGCTCGGGCCGCTGATCGAAATTTGTCGAGCGCATGCGCCGCATATCGACAGGCTCGCATATAAACTTCTGGCGAATCCGATGGGTCGGAATCAGGAAATGGCCGATTTCGTGCCCGAGCGTGAAATTGTGCCGTCCGCTTCGCATCCCTGCACGGATGCCAATGGCTCCACCGTTGGGACCGATCATCAGGGTGCCATCGAATGAGACGCCTTCATATATCTGGATGCCGATAATGCCGATGGCCTTGGCAATCCCGTCGAGCGGTATGCGTCGCGGCACCGAACCGAACTGCGTACGCAATTGCCGATGAATCTCGAGCGCGATCTTCGTCGGCTGGCCGAGGTCGGCCAGCGCCATCATGTCGATCGCTATCCCGAGTTCGCTCATTCCTTCTTTGTCACCATGTTGAGGAGCTGCTCGAAAACCTCGAAATCCTTGTCGGTCAGATTCGCCAGCTTGTCCGTGTTGCGTCGGAAAAATTGATCTGCGCGCGTGAGGTCGCTCTGCGGCTCTTCGATCAGGTAGGTGACCGTGGTCTTAAAGTGGGTGGCCAGCTTTTGAAGCATGTCGAGGGATGGGTTGGTCGCGCGATTGCTTTCGAGTTCCCAGATGTGGGCTTTGGAAGCGTCGATGGCGTCAGCTACCTGTTGGAGTGACTCTCCTGTCGCTACGCGCAGTTCTTTCAACCTGTCGCCTACTGGCATGAACCCTCCTCGTTGACCGGTGGATCAGGCCGTATAGATATAAAAAACGCCACGGACGTTTTGCCTTGACAAAACGGCGCGTTCGATCCATCTATACAGCGTGCCTGAAGCGTGGGGGCCGTGCAAGAGAAATCCTGCAGGGCCAAATTCCGAATAATCCCATGAAATCAGGCGGATAACTGCCATCCGGCGGCGAGGCACACCGGAGGGCCTAGATGGCGAGAGCCAGAGAGGAAGTGCCATGACCGCCGAAGCCGCCAAACACAAGTTGCGGATTCACATCGACCGCGAGGTCTACGAGTCGCCCAACCCGACCACAGGCGAAGCCCTGTACCACCTGGGCCATGTCGCCAATCACCGTGAGCTGTTCCGCGAGGTGGGCGGGGATAAAGAAGACGAGTTCATTCCCCGCGACGCCGCCGTCGTCCATCTCAAGGAGGACGAGCACTTCTACAGCCAGAAGGCGGTCACGCTGATCGTCAATGGCGAGCCGCACGAAGTCGTGGAAACGCGCATTTCGTTCGAGGAGGTGGTGAAGTTGGCCTATCCGGTGCCGCCGACGGGGCAGTGCATCGAGTTTACCGTCACCTATCGCAACGGCCCGCCGGAGAATCCCAAAGGGACGCTGACGGCCGGACATTCGGTGCGAGTCAAAAACAGGATGATCTTCGATGTCACGCCGACCGATAGATCGTAGCCCGCCGCTCAAGCGGCTTCGGGACGAAGGCTACGACATTGAAGTCGTCGACGGCTACCTGCTGGTGCACGACGTTCCGTATGTGAATGAGAAGCGAGAAGTGAAGCGCGGCGTGTTGATCGCCGCGCTTCGCCTAACCAACGACGTAGCGCTTCCGCCGCAAGATCATCAAGCAAGGTGGGTGGGCGATTGTCCTTGCAATGAAGACGGCTCGATCATGCAGGGCCTTGGTCCATCGTCTCAAGCCGCCATCACCGTCAAAGGCTTGGAGGCGAAATGGAACTTCTCGTGCAAGCCGAAGCCATCGGACGCGTACACAGACTTTCACCACAAGATGACGCACTATGTGACGAAGATTTCTGGTCCGGCTCAAGCCATTGACCCGAAGATCACGGCTCAAACTTTTCGCCCCCGTGCGCCCGACGAGGAAGAGTCGGTATTTCTATACGAGGACACCGCCAGTAGCAGAGCCGACATCGTCGCCATCAATGACAAACTGAAACCGCTACGGATAGGCATCGTCGGACTTGGCGGTACTGGCTCTTACGTTCTCGATTTTGTTGCCAAAACGCCAGTGCGCGAGATCCATTTGTTCGATGGCGACACGTTCGAGCAGCACAACGCATTCCGTGCACCCGGAGCCGCGTCAGGGGCGGAGTTAGACGAGAAGCTGACCAAGGTCGAATTTCACGCCCGAACTTATGGAAAGATGCGGCGCGGCATCATCGCTCATCCCAAGCCGATGGGGCCGGACACATTGCACGAACTTGAAGGCTTGGACTTTGTGTTTCTGTGCATGGAAGGCAAAGGCAAAAAGGTCGTTGTCGAGAAACTGGAAGCCGCGAATATCCCGTTCATCGATGTAGGGATGGGCATCACTATTCATGGCGACCGTTTGCGTGGCCAAGTTCGCACAACGACAAGTACGCCAGCGAAGCGAAAGCATGTGTACGAGAAGAATCGAATTGCTTTCGTGACGGCGGATGGCATCAACGAGTACGACAAGAACATTCAGGTTGTCGAATTAAACGCCATGAATGCCGCCTTTGCCGTAATCAAGTGGAAGAAGCTGTTCGGCTTTTATGACGACGACAACAACGAGTTTTTCAGCGTGTTCGTAATTGCAGGAAACGAAACGATCAATGAGGACAACGAGTGAAGCGGCCATTCAAAATCAGGCACGAGTTCGTCGAGTTCATCCCGAAAGAGAGGGAGAGCGGAGTCCTGTATGTGTCGATCCCCTATGCCACGGCGGTTCATAATTGCTTTTGTGGCTGCGGCTTGAAGGTCGTTACGCCCATCGCTCCAGTCGGATGGACGTTGACCTACGACGGCGAGGCGGTGTCCTTGTCGCCATCCGTCGGAAACTGGGGGTTCCCGTGTCGGTCGCACTACGTCATCAAGCGCGATACCGTCGTTTGGGCGCGCAATATGACCCAGGAACAAATTGAGGCTGGGCGAGTGTGTGATCGGATGGCCCGCGCGCAGCATTTTGCCGAGCAACCCTCCGATGCAGTCCAAGCACCCAAGAAGCGGAGCTGGTGGAGCCGAGTATTTGGAAACTAGACGTAGGCTGAATTTAGTTGGGGGCTGCGCCCCTTTACCGTCAAGACCAAGGCAAGCGCGGAACGTGACCGTGTAGTCGCTGCGCTCCGGCCCGCACCACTCACGTTCCGCGATCTTGACGGCTTAACCCCGCTCATTGCCGCGTGGCTAGTTGGGTTGCTGGCGCAACCCTTGGGATCAAAGGTAGTCGGACCGTAGCGACCCGGAGAGCGGTTCGTCGACGGCACCGTTTCCATAGGCAGTCAGCCCGGAGAGTCGGCAGGACTCACAATCGAATATCAGGTGAAGGCCCAGTGTATATCCATAGTCGCCGCTGTCGCGCGTCAGTCCGATCAGCTTTTCTTCGTCACCGCCGCGCGTGTTGCTCGACTTTTTAACTTCGATCACCAGCAGGTTTTCACGCTTGTTGCGGCGATGGACGATTATGTCCGGGAATATCGTTCGGCCATCTTCATCATCGGAGCCGATAGCTTCAGGTGCCGGGAGGCGCTTAATTGCCGCGCCGAGGCGATTGTATTCGCAATCGACATTCCAATCCGAGAACTCCCGTTGGAGATATTCGGCAAGTTTGTGAGTGATGCTCCGCTCGTTTGCATTGAGCTGGAGCAGGTCACCTTCCGCCTTGAGAAAGGCAACTGTCGCAGCCATCGCGCGGATTGCAGATTCGGTATCGCTCATTGCGGGGGATCGCGTCGGCCTTCGACAATGGCAATCAGGCGTACAATCGAGGCCGTGCCTTCATAACACATCGCAGCATCCCGAAAGCTCGCTGTCCGGCGATGCTGCAAAGAAACCGCAAGGTCGAGAGCTGCGCGGGCATGTTTGCGGGCTTGCTCGTTCACGCCGGATGCCAGTTCGACGGCGATATATGCCTCAAGCCGACGCTTGGCGTCGGTATCACTCGGCGCAACACCATCGAGCGACGGATGCCGCTCGGCCCGCCACACTTCCTGCCCGAGACTTATCAATGCTTCCCGGCAGAGAAGGCCGACGGTCTGGAAGTCCTCTTCCGAGTTAGCCGTCGCAAGACGATCCCGCGCACCGAGCACCCCGCGATCTATTCTCGCCCATCCCGTTGGCTCAAATGTATTGTCCACGCCGGTTCGGATCGTGTCCGTCAGCGGGCCGATCATGTCACCTACGAAGGTGCGCCGGGACCGATAGCTCGGCAGATCGTCCTTACTCCAACGCGCATACCAATCCCAAAGCGTGCGGAAAGGGATGGGGTTCGGAATATTGCGCCCTCTAAGCTCGTCTCCGACCTCGCGCAGCAACGTGACGTAACGCGCGTTCTCGGTCTCGATACGGGGGCCGCCCGTAGAAACGGCAATCAGGATCAATTGGAGCTGGTCGAGGGCAGCCAGCAGTTCGGCATTCGTCATGGGATACAGCGTCGGTTGGGAAGGCACATATGGGGCTCCCCTGATCGCACGGAAAGCCCCAAAAATGGGCTCAAAATCACACTTGCGAATCAGCGGCTTACGGCGCTCAATTCTAGGGACGAAAAGCGACCGATTAGCACAATCGTTAGCACAAAAGCACAGCAGGCCAGAAAAACATCTAATAAATCAAAGGCTTTAGAGGTTCCTTAAACGGACTTAAAATGCAAAACGAAACCCCACCAGTCTCGGATGGTACTCACGTCTTAGGTGAACCTCAACAGTATGGATGTGAAGCGGTTCACCCGGCCGCATTAATCTGAAAGCTCGGAGAGCCAGCCCGATTCCAAGGATCCAAAAGCAGATGAGCTGCCGGCTCGCGAAGACCACAGGGCTTTATCGCCTTGCAAAGAAATCTAGGGTCGGACGGCGAAATATTCACGAGGGATTCAACCCGCGCCGCGCTGGTGGACACGAGCAGGACCAGCAGATTTGGGACACCAATCAGCCGCTTGTGGTTCCCCTCAGCCAGGAACTTCTGGTAAGCGATAAACTTGCCAACCAGGGACGTGCCTCGAGCAGCCGCGCGCCTAATGGGCATAGAACCACGATCTGCTTCGAGGGCGAAAAAACGATACGAAGGGCGTGCGTCGGAAATGTATGCGAGTCCAAAGAGAGCATCAGGCACCAGACATTCGTGCACTCCTTTTCTGACTGGTAAGCGCAGGCGCCCGGCGCTGGCCTTGTCCGGTGCCTTCGCCACGATTTCCGCCATTGGAATGAACCGGAGCATCGAGCTTGCGCGCGCCGCGAGTTCGATTGACGCCACAATGTCGCACAGCATAACGCTATGCTCGAACTGGCGGTGCGCGCCTGCTCCCAATAAGACATGCCGCTCATCGCCGTTAAAGCCTGAGCCATTGAGTACTTCGCGGCCTTTACGACCGAGCTCATAGACAGCGGGCGCATGTCGACAATCAGCAAAGCGCCATTGGGCTTCCGGTCGATCGATAAACCCTTCGTGGAAGAGATCGCCAAGTCGTTCCTTAAAGCGAGTCTTTGAGGCTCCGCCTGCGAAGGCGTGCAGATAGGTGGAGCGCAGATATCGGTATTGGCCGAGGGCCCGAAAAATCGTCAGATCGCGCTCGGTGAGGACCAGGCACTTGCCCCGGCTCTCGCGGCGCATGCGCGAGCGTCGAACCGTACCCATGGCACCTATCAGTCCTGGGCAGCTGCGACGAGCGCCTGTTCCAACTCCGTAGCCAGTTCGGCAACAGCAGCGGCCTTCTCGACCCCGGTGCTCGCTATCCGCACCCGCCATAGTGCCATTTCGAGCTTCCAAGCCTGGGCGGACGCTCGGGCCGCTTCCTGACTTAGGAGGCGCGCCACTTTGCTCGCTTGATGATAGATGGGCGGCTTGGAGGCAGGGCCCCAGCCGGAGGCGTAATTGAAGCCGTGGTGCCGTGGATCGCTCATTGACCATTCCCTTCCCAAAGGACAGGCCATCCGATAACGGGCAAGTAACGCCAAGTCTAAGTGCGCTATCTGCAAGCATATGCTGCAATGCACCGCGAGCTTCACCTATGGTCATTCATCACATTTTTCGGGTTTGTGTACGAATTGTAGAAAATCTGTAGATTTTGGGAGTTTTCCCTTCCGGTGGCACCCTTGTACGCTGTCAACATGCTGGCTATCGTCAGTATTCATGGGACGAGGGGGCTCGGAAATCCATGCAGCTCAAGCTTCAACGCTCGCAGCGGATGGGTGGCGTGCTCGCAGGCACGGTAGTCTTCTGCCTCGACGTCCGCGCGGACTACACCGCAGACGAACGCGACAACATCAACAAATATAAGCTTGGCGGCCAGGTGATCTACAGCAGTCAAGCCGCGCGCAAACATTTCGAACGTGCCGGAAAACATCTCGCGCGTACGCGGAACATGAGGGATTTGAAAGACCAAGCTGGTGGCTTTGCCCATGGTGCCTTCTCGCTGGCCCTCGCCAAGATGAGCCTCAATATTTCCATCGCAAGCCTTGGCCGCGGTCACCATATCGAGTGCAAGGACTTGAGCGAGCTCCTCGACGCCGAAGACACGGTGCGCGACGCCTGTAAGGATGTGACCCGCTACCTTCAAGTCGCGGAGACGTTCAACGGCAGCGAAGTGGTGGTGGAGTACGAAGACGGCGAGGAGCGTGTCCATATCACGCGTCCCCTGCCGGTCTTCATCGGGAGCCAAGTCGATGAACTGGTTCCCACCATAATGGATGCCGAGTTTGAGGACGTCGATGAATCCGAGCCGACCTTTGACGGTCCGCCGCCGCCGACCGCACCGCCCTATGATCCATACTTGGAACTGGGCCGTTATATCCGGCGCCTATGGGACCAAATGCTGGAGGCCATGGTCCGCTGGTGGCGTAAAGGGCTGGCCTTCGCCACATCCAAAGGCTGGGACGGAATTCCCATTCGATCGTTCGAAGCGCTCAAGCGGTACTGGTTTGGCTTTGAAACGTGGTGCGTCGACTTCTTCGAGCAAAAGGGCTTGCCTTTCGGCATTACAGCGTTTCGGGTGACCTGCACCGTCGTGGCGGCCTTTGTCGCCGCCGGGCTAATCATTCTCAGTTACGACCTACTCTGATGGACGAGGCGCGCTACTCGGCCTTCACCCCCTTCGCACGACGCTTCACCGACGAGCGTGCGCGCGACCTTGCCGACACCAAAGCGCTTTATGCTCGGGTGCGTGCGCACCACCTGGCATCTCTTTACGCGCGCGCCAAGACACGAACGATCTTCGCCGACAATATCTTCGCAAACTGCTCAGACGTGTCCGAGCCCTTAGTCCCGGTATTCACCCGCGCCATTGATCGTCTTTTGCAGCTTGAACGGCCGATCTTCGAATGTCCGGACATTGACCTCGATCGTGCTCATCTATCGCTTAAAGAAGCCGTCGACCTCCGTCACTTCCTCCGGGCCAAGGAGTATTTTCATGCCCATGAGGATGACGTCATCGATCTACTGGGTAACGGGCTTGCGCTCATATTTGGCAGGCTCGCCGAGATGCTGCCCCAAAGCACGGAGACGTCGCCCTTTACCATCCCGCTTGTCTATTCCCTGCCGGAACCCAGAGCCTTTCTCGATAATTTGATCGGCGAGATCTATCAGCAGCCCTATATCGATGCCGGTCTCTTCGTTGACGTTTCCCGCACCGTTCATCTGAACACCTGCGCCGTCTCGGGGATCGTGGATCCGTACGAACCCAAGAAGCCCTTTCTAAAGCCGTCTGAGAATGATGCGGACCTCCACACGCTTGTCGAGATCTACTTCAAAGGCACCCCGTTCTACGACCTTCTTCTTGCACCGGTGCCGCTCAAATTTACCTACGACGAACGCTACAGCCACATGCATGTGCTCGGCGGCTCGGGCGCCGGCAAGACCACCCTTCTGCAGAACCTCATCCTACACGACCTCGAGTCGGATGATCCGCCCTCACTTGTCATTGTCGACAGCCAAGGCGATCTCATCGACAAGCTCTCGCATTTGGCCCTCTTCGATCCCGACTATGGCGCGCTTGCCGATCGTCTGATCCTCGTGAGCCCCAAAGACATCGAGCATCCCCCGGCCCTGAATATTTTTGACGTGAACCGGGATCGGCTCGCGAGCTACAGCGAGGCCGCCAAGGAGCAGGTCACCGCCGGCGTCATCCAGACCTTCGATTATCTCTTCGCCGGACTTTTGGGAGCAGATCTCACCGCCAAGCAGGGTGTGTTCTTTCGCTTCGTGGCCCGACTCATGCTGGCTTTGCCAGAGACGCTTGGCCGGACCGCGACCATCCTCGACATGCTCGCGCTCATGGACGATCCCGCGCCCTACCGCAAAGCGATCGAGTCGTTACCACCCATTCAACGGAATTTCTTCGAACGGGATTTCGTCTCGAAGACCTTCGCCCAGACCAAAGAGCAGATCCGTTATCGTCTGAACGCCATCCTCGAGAACCCGACGCTCGCGCGCCTTTTCACTGCGCCCGAGACCA
>JAKBAU010000095.1 GCA_021808875.1 Pseudomonadota bacterium
CCGGGTTGAGCGCGGTGGCGCCCAGCACTCCTAGCTCACGCAGGCGCCCCAGGGTCTCGAACTTGCGGCCAATCTGGTCGCGCAGCGTGTCCGAGGGAACGAGGACCAGCAATCGTTTGAAACGCTGGTGGACGAGCAGTGTCAGCATCGTCTCCGTCTTGCCGGTGCCCGTCGGCATGACCACGGTCGCTATTCCGTCATGCCCCTTCCAGTGAGACAGGACGCCGAAAACGCCTCCTACCTGCGGCGGCCGCAGACCGGAAGTTTTCCTTGTGCCATCCTCATTACGGGTCTCTTCAACCAGGACAACGCTGCCCTCCCACGAATTCCTTACTGCGGTAATCGTCGCCTCAAGCTCCGGAAGCGATCCCGGCTTTGAAGGCTTTGATAAGGAACCCATCCAGGCCAGCGATGGCGCCCCAGGAGGTTGTCCTTTGTCGGCAACCGCTCCCAAGACGAGATCGTAGCCGTCCAGGGCGTAGGGCTTGTCGAGCAAGAGCGCGGCATAGACACCTTCGATGGAGATGGAGAAGCCCACAACGCCGCGAGCAGCATCGCTGAGCGACGCTCCCACTCTGACCGACATCTCGGGATTGGCTACCTGGACAACCCTGTTGCCCGAAACAGCGCCGCTTATAAGCCGTCGCTCTGGTAGTCGGACGGTCTCTCCGGTCTGCACGGCGCTCTCCGACTCCACCCGACGTCATCATACCGCAACGGTCACGCGATGTGCCATCATGCCCGCCTGCCCGCGAGGCGCTGGACCCCATCGCTGCGCTGTATCGGATCAACGATCTTTTTCAACACAATCGGTCGACCCCGGCCGACGGCGCCAGCCACGTGAACGGCAGCTATCTCACCGACACCGCTCTGAACCTGCCGGACCGGATTCGGCCAATCATTGCCGGTGACACGGTCGCCTTTGATATTTAGCTCACTGGGTTGGACCGGTAGTCGGGGTCTCCGCATCGATGTCTCGGCTGATCTCGTCCGATAGCCTGCGCCCGCGGGCCAAACGCCGCCCGAGCGCCTCGACGAATCCGTCGTATCGCTCGCGGCCCTTAGTCTGAGCGGCTGGCAGGGCGGTGTCGGGCAGCGCGGGTGTGCTGGTCAGCCAGAAGCGGACGAACACCGCCAGCGCCTCGTTGGAGATATCGACGTGGCGCTCGATCCGCTCCAGGTGCCGGGTCATGCGGTCAAGCCGGCGGGCGAGCGCGGCTTCTAGCCGGTCAGCGCCGTCGGGCGACAGGTGTGAGGCGAGTGCCGCTTCGACGATCAGCGCCTGGGGGACGCGCTTGCGCGCCGCGTAGTCGGCGAGTTTGCCGGCGAGATCGGGAGGCAGGCGGAACGTGTGCTTGGTGCGCATGGTGCTCAAAGTCCCATGTCATCAGCCGGATCTAGTGACACTTGCCTGGCGGTGGCGCGCACCTGGCGCTGCAAGACACGGAGCCGTCGGGCGTCGTCGTCAGCTTCGTCATCCGGGAGGTCAAATTCCTGGGCGGGCTTTCTTGGCGCGGTAATGATGTCCTCGTGCTCGGGCAATTCGGGCTCGCGGCGGATGCCGGCGTTGGCGGGGTCTTCCGTGTCGGTAGATGACGAGGTGACGACGGCGCCCAGCCAATCATCCTTGGCCGCCGGAATTGGCTTGTTGGCGTTGCCGTCCACCGACGTTCCCGCCGCGGGCGGCGGCGGCAGGATGCGCGCCTGTAGCTGGCGATCCTCGTAGTAGCGCGCCTTCTTGGCCCGGATGGGATGGCAGCCGGATACCAGCACCAGTTCGTCGTCGTGCGGGAGCTGCATCACCTCGCCGGGCGTCAGCAGCGGCCGGGCGGTTTCCTGGCGCGATACCATCAGATGGCCAAGCCACGGGCTGAGCCGATGGCCAGCGTAGTTTTTCGCGTCGCGGATTTCCGTTGCCGTGCCGAGGGCGTCGGACACGCGCTTGGCGGTGCGCTCGTCGTTGCTGGCGAAGCTGACTCGCACATGGCAGTTGTCGAGGATCGAGTTGTTCTGGCCATAGGCCTTCTCGATCTGGTTCAGCGACTGGGCGATCAGGAATGCCTTCAACCCGTAACCGGCCATGAAGGCCAAGGCGCTTTCGAAGAAATCGAGCCGGCCCAGCGCCGGAAATTCGTCGAGCATCAGCAGCAGCCGGTGCCGCTTTGCCTTCGCGTTCAGATCTTCGGTCAGGCGCCTCCCGATCTGATTGAGGATCAGCCGGACCAGTGGCTTGGTCCGGCTAATATCCGATGGGGGCACGACGAGGTACAGGGTCGCCGACCTTGCGCCTTCCACGAGGTCGCGGATGCGCCAGTCGCAGCGGCGCGTCACGGCCGCCACCACGGGATCGCGATAGAGGCCGAGGAATGACATGGCGGTGGACAGCACGCCGGAGCGCTCGTTCTCGCTTTTGTTCAGAAGCTCGCGCGCGGCGCTGGCGACGACGGGATGCACGCCGGCCGCGCCCAAATGCGGCGTGGTCATCATCGCCCGCAGTGTCGTTTCGATCGGCCGCTTGGGATCGGAAAGGAAATTGGCGACGCCGGCGAGCGTCTTGTCCGGCTCGGCGTAGAGCACATGCAGGATCGTGCCAACGAGCAGCGAATGGCTGGTTTTCTCCCAATGGTTACGCTTCTCTAGCGCGCCTTCTGGATCGACGAGCACGTCGGCGATGTTCTGGACGTCGCGCACCTCCCATTCGCCGCGGCGCACCTCCAGCAGCGGGTTGTAGGCGGCGCTTTGCGCGTTCGTCGGATCGAAGATCAGCACGCGGCCGAACCGCGCCCGCCAACCGGCGGTCATCGTCCAGTTTTCGCCTTTGATATCGTGGACGATGGCCGAGCCCGGCCAGGTCAGCAGTGTCGGGACTACGAGGCCAACGCCCTTGCCGCTGCGGGTCGGCGCAAAGCACAGCACATGCTCCGGCCCGTCATGGCGGAGATACTCGTCCCGCCAGCGGCCGAGCAGCACCCCATCATGCCCGAGCAGTCCGGCCTCGCGCACCTCGCGCGCCTCGGCCCATCGGGCGGAGCCATAAGTCGTGACGCGCTTCGCCTCTCGGGCGCGCCATACCGAAATGGTGATGGCCACAACGACGGCAGCAATGCCGCCGGCAGCGGCGATGTAAGCACCCTCGACAAAGATGTCGCGTGCGTAGGCGTCGTAGGCGAACCACCACCAGAAGAAGGCCGGCGGATAGTAGACCGGCCAGCCGAAAACCTCGAACCATGGATGGCCCAGCCCCGACTGAAAACCGAGCTTCCACGCGGTCCACTCCGTCGCCGCCCAGACGAAGGCGAGAACGGTGGCGCAGACAAGGAGCACCTGGCCCCAGAGGATCTTTGTCGCATTCATGGCGACGAAGGATCAGAAGGCTCCTACAGTGTGATCTCAAGCCTGAATTCATGGTGCTCGGGGTCAGGGATACCCGGGCGAAAAATTCGGACAGCTCCTGGGGTATATGGTCGATGTCATCCGTTCCCGTTTTTGTTGGCATCGACGTTGCCTGCGCCGTCAATAAGCGATTGCCGATTTGCGTTGTGTCTGCGGGCCGCCAACTGACGCCGATGATGATCCCGAGGAATTTGGCAGCGACAATTCCTCGGGGCGTAGGCAACAAAGAGATTACGGCGGGGACGCCTTTTCGTGAATCCGCGCATGGCGTGGCAAGCGCGCTCAAATCCATCGCGAGCCACATGGGATGGCAGGTTAAACGGGTCGCCGTCGATGCCCCGGCGGCGCCACCCGAAACGGGTTCCCGCTTGTCCGAGAACGAACTCGGTCAGCGAGGCCTATCCTCATTCCGAACGCCGGCGACGGCGGCTTGGCTTGGAATACGTGAAAAGTGCGTCGCGCATCTGAACGGCGGCGGCGGCGCAGCGACTCTTCCGCACGCCAACAAGGTCTGGATTCTGTTTGGCTTTGAGCTATTCGCTGCTCTGAGGCAGCGTCTCGAGGCCGAGATCGTGGAGGTATATCCGTTCGCAATTGTTCGAGCTTTGCTTCCAACTTGCCTGCATAAATCCACCGAGCAAGGCTATCGGGACCAACTCGCTGCCGTTGCCTCTCGCACGGGTTGGGAACCGGGCGATCTTGAAGCCAAACTGCGTGCCACGGTTGCCGGAAGCCGGCACGATCGGTTGGACGCTTTCATGGCAGCATGGGTCGCGAGCCTACCGGAAGAACGGAGATGCGCGTTCGGCGATCCGGGGCGGCCGGATGACGCAATTTGGGTGCCTCGATGAATGATTTTCTGGTTATCCCCACCGATCAAATGGCCAAACCCCGCTTGCGTCCGAAATTCCAATCGACGCCGCCGCCCGGTGACACGACGCCAGCCACCTGCTTACCGAGCTGCTGCTCCAGCGCCGGTCGCCAGGGCACGAGCTGGAATCCCATGCCGTCATCGATCATGGCGAACCGGCCGGAGGACAGGGTGACGCGCTGGCGGTAGATGCCGGAGACGTGCTCGCCCTCCGTGGAAGGCCGATGTGCGAGCCCTGTTTCCGCCGATAGCTTGGAGGCGACGCCGTCTAGTTCCTGGCGCCGCAGCGTGTTGATGAGATCGCGCGCGAAAACGACGCGCTGACCCTGCCGCTCGGCCATGCCATTTCGGGCAAGGTGATCGATCCTCTGGTCCATCGCCTCACGGACCTCGGCGCCGAAACCGCCGCTGCTGAGCGCTGGGTCTTTCGCGAGAAGCTGGCGGTCGATCCAGGTAGCGCCTGGGGCCGAGATTTGCGCCTCGATTGACAGGTCGGATCGGGTGGCGAGGGACAGGCGTTGCCGGCCATTGGCATCCTCGTACACCCGCGCCTCGACGACGGCGCCGGGCCGCGCGTCACCGGTCAGTTCGAGATCGGAGAAGCGGAGGTGATGGGTGCGCCCATCAACGCCCTCGACGATCGCGTAGGCCGAGCCCTTTAGTTCATCATTGAACCCCCGCTGGACGAGGCGGCCCAGCACCGGGTCGGCCGGCGCATCGCCGTGGATCGCGAAGACGGCAACGTCCGGCTCCCGGTCGGCCCCGCTCATCGCCCGATGCATCGTCTTGATGATATCGCCGCGGATGCCGAGGTCGCGCAGGGCCGGCTCGATGCCTGGCTTCAGTGTCCATTGCGCCGGGCCTACCTGCTCGGCGAGACCCAGCCGTTCGAGCTTCGCGGCACGGCCTAGCATCAGGCGCCGCATCTCGGGATCGTCTTCGCCGCCCGGCCGCAAGTCGGCGACGCCGCCACCATCGTCCGCGACATCGAGTAGTGCGCGGTCGAGGCTGGTCCAGCGCTCCGCTTCGACCTCCTTTTCCAGGGCGGTGCGGATCTCGTGTTCGCTGCGGGGGCCGAGTTCGACGGTCACGCGCTCGGCGGCCCGATCGCGAAAGCCACGGCTGATATAGTCGCGGCTGATGACCAGGTCCTGGCCATCGTCGGCCCGGCCGCGGATCAGGACATGGACATGCGGATTGTCGGTGTTCCAGTGATCGACCGCCACCCAATCGAGCCTGGTGCCGAGATCGCGTTCGACATCCTGCATCAGTTCGCGGGTGAAGCTGCGCAGATCATCTAACTCGGCCGCATCCTCGGGCGAGATGATGAACCGGAAATGGTGCCGGTCGTCCGCCGTCCGCTCGGCGAAGGCCTGTTCATCGGCCGCGTCCGAGGTGGCGTCGAACATCCGCGCATCGGCGCCGTCGCGGGTCACGCCGTCGCGCTTCAGATAGGCCATGTGCTTGGGCAACGGCGCGGAGCGAAAACGCGTGCCATGGTGCCGAACGACGCGCGCCTTCATCACCACGCGCCGGGCGTTCGAGCGGAGCCGGATCGAGACCGCCGCCCGGCGGCCGCGTCCGAACCGCGAGCGGCTGCGGCCCTGGCTGGAACGGAAGCTGGAGCCGACATGCCCGGCCTTCTTCGCGGCCCGCATTACCTCGCCGACAAACGTTTGCGGGCGCTTGGCGCCCCGGTTGCCGTGGCGGATGCGACCTGGGCGAACCTGGATGTCGTCGTCGCCGGTGCTCATGGCCAGGACGCGGGCTTGAATGGGCAGCGACGGCGGTCGGAGCGTTGAAATCCTTGAAGAAAATGCCTGGAGCGCCACCAGGGGGCGGTGATCGAGTGCGCAAAATCTCTAATCCAACCAACCACTTGCGCCGCCCGGAGGGCCAGCCTTTTCCCTTGCCGTCCGTTGGTCGTGTTCCTTTCCGCCCATTGTCTGCCGATCAAACCTATCCCAAAGCCCGCCACCCCACGATGAAGCCCGATCCTGGTCATGGCCGCGGATTCCGACGGGATGCCTGCACAAACAGGCCCTCCGACTGCGGCGCGAGCGCCGTCAAATCCTGCGCGCCAGTGTCGGCCGCACGGTGATCGGCGTGTTGTTCGGTGGCCCGCTGATCCGCCGCCGTATTGTCGTCGGCGCGCACGGTAAACAGCGGCGCCTCCGTCCAGGAACGGGCCGCGACTGGCACCACCGCGACGTCACTGATCACACCGTCACCGATCATCGGAGCCAGCAACGCGACGTATGACCGCGTTTCGGCCGGGAGCGGTTGGCCTGTCGCGACATGGTCCTCATAGCGTGCTGGGCCTGCATTGTAGGCCGCAAGAAAGCCGGGCGATCCGTAGCGATCGTGCAACTCCCGCAGATACGCGGCGCCAGCGATAATGTTGTCGTGCGGATCGAACGGATCGGCGCCGAGGCCGTAACGGAGCCGCAGAGAGGCCCATGTCTCCGGCATGATCTGCATCAGGCCCATCGCGCCCTTAGGCGACACTGCCCGCGCATCACCACCGCTTTCGGCTTGCATCACCGCGCGTATCCACGAGGCGGGAATGCCGGATCGTTGTGCGGCCTCGGTGACATTGGCGGCGATGGGGTTAGGTGCGACCTGCGCGGCGCTAGTGCTCGCGGGCTCGGCATGAACAGCGCGTCCACCCAGTGAGGCCACTGCGGCGCCGATGTAGACCGCTCGCCAGAATGCCCGGGCACGGGAGCCGGCGGTCCCACGATCAGTCACATTGGGAATGGCCTGAAAGGAGAAAGGGGCATGCTGTGATCGCTGTTGTCTTCTGGCGAAGCACGGGCAGGCGGGCGTCATCTTCACTGAGCCTCCTTGATCCAGATTGGATCGGCCCGGCCGACGATCGTCATGGTGGGCAACGGGCCGAAATAGCGTCCGTCGAGTGATGCGACGGACTGACGGTTCATCAGGAAAACCTCACCGGCCACGATCACCTGGCAGCCGTGCCAAACCGGCAGCGAGCGGCCCAGGTGATCGCGGTCGAGCGCTGCGCCGACGGCGATTCCGTCGATGCTGATCGTGTCGTCCGTGCGGCACACGGTCTGCCCTGGCAGTGCCGCGACATGCTTCAGCAGCGGGACGCCCCTGGGCAGGTAGCGCCGCGCATCGAGGAGCGTCGCCAGCGGCTCGGGCGGCGTCACCACCACCAATTCGCCGTTTCGCAACGTACCTGCGGGATGCACCGCGTAGAGGCCGATCGGCACGCTGGCGCTGGCGTTCCAGATGAGTTTCGGCGCCGGGTGGAACAGTGCCGTGACGCCGATCACCAGCACTGCGCTGTAGGTCGTCATGACCCATCCGAAGCGCGTCATGCGTCGATCCTGCGCCGCTGGAGCCAAGCGTCATGGCGATCTGGGCTGTAGGGGCGCGGCGCTTCGCCAGCGACGAGGCGGTTGTGGACGTGGCGCCAGTGATCGGGACAGGCGTCGGCGGCGTCGATGCCGAGTTGCTCGACGGCATCGATCGCTTGCAGCACGCGCTCGACCTTCGGCCACCCGGATTGACGAAGGTAAATCTCACCGCCGGGGCGCACATACGGCACCGTTGAGAACGCCTCGCCCTGCATCACCGCGCGCAGGATGTCGATGCGTGACACGACGGTGCCGAAATCGTTCGCCGCCCATCGGACGTAGGCGAACATGCTGCCCGGCGCGAAGCTCAGGATTCGGCGGCGGCGATCGAGGATCTGCTCGGCCACGTCACGGCCGAAGCGAATCCACTGCTCGATCCGCTTCTCGAACCAGATCAGCTCGACATGGGTGAGCGTGTCGGATGCGGGCACGGTCATGACGCCGCCCCGCCGTCATCAGGATACTCGCGATCGAGCAAGGCGCGCAGCATATCGGCGACCGTCATGCCGCGCCTAAAAGCGGTGACCTTGATGCGGCCGCGCAAAGCCGGCGTCACATCGATGGTCAGCCGGGCGCTGAAATTCTCCTGCGGTCGGCTTGCCGGGGATGGTTCCGGTGCCCGAACCCAGGCGTCAGGATCGCCGGGACGTGACGCGAACCCGCGCTTTGCCGAGCGTTCGTTCATGGCGCCAGCCCCGCAACTTCATGGGCGAGCGTCGTGATCTCGCGTGCCGCTGGGCTGGCGTCATCCAGTTCGGCGACCAGGCGGCCGGATTGCGCGGCGTCGGCGAAGGCAACGCGCTGGCCGATTCGGGCGGCCAGCACCGGCGGCTCATGTTCGGCCAGCGTCTCGGCGGTCTCGCGGGCGATGATGGTGCGGGCGGCGCAGCGGTTCAGCACGAACCGCGCGACGAGCTGCGGGCGGAAGATGCGGGCTTCCTCGATCAGCTTCAGCATCTCGCCGGACGCCCATCCGTCGAAGGGCGATGGCTGGGCGGGGATCAGCACGAGGTCGGCGGCCAGCAGCGCAGAGCGCAGCAGGCCCGCCACCCTGGGAGGCCCGTCAATGACGACGTGATCGGCATCGCGGGCCATCTCCGGCGCCTCGCGATGCAGCGTGTCGCGTGCCAGGCCGATGACGCCGAACAGCCGCGGGAAGCCGTCCCTGGCGCGCTGCTCCGACCAGTCGAGCGCCGATCCTTGGGGATCGGCATCGATGAGGGTGACTCTTTTCCCTTCCCGGCTCCATTCGCCGGCAAGATGCAGGGCGAGAGTCGTTTTGCCGACGCCGCCCTTCTGGTTGAGGAGAGCGACGATCATCGCGCCCTCTTCGCGGTTATCCACCGATCGGCGCGGGGGCCAACTTCAGAAGAGTTAGATTCTCTTAGGTTAGACTCTAAGTTAGGGACGCCGGAAGCTGTTGATTCAATTGATGAAAACGGTGCTTTCGGTTCCTGATAGCACGCTGCCTCGGTTCCCGATAGCACGTGCCCATTGGTTCCCGATAGCACGTGGTGTTCCACAGCTTGTCCACAGGGGCCTGTGGATAAGTCGGCCCGCGCGAATGCCAGCACCTCCCGCCCGCCAGTCTCGCGTTCGACGGCGAGCCGGTAGCCCGGCAGTGGCTGCCGCCGAGCAATCTCCCGGAGCTCGAAGGCGAAGCGCTTGAATGGCGAAAGGCTTGCGGACTTGCCATGCAGGTGCCGGAAATCGAACCGCCAGCCGCCGCGCTGCTGGCCGCCGTGCTTGCGGACGATGCGGTAGAGCCAGCGCTCCAGCCCGCCCGTGAGGTCGAAATACGCGCGGTCGATGGTCAGCACGAGCGCGTCGTCCAGAACGGCCCGGTAGAACCAGTCGGGCATGATCAGGTCGATGCCGTCGGTCTGGCCGTGCGCATCGGCGTGCTCGGTCCATTCGTTGATCCAGGAGAAGCGGTGCATCCGCCGCTCGTTGGTCTGGCGCAGCGATGTCGCCACCGTCGTGGACTGCAAGCGGTCGAGCGCGGCCTTCAGGCGGTGGTAATCGCGGGCGCTGGTGCCGCGGCCGGTGAAGGTGAGGATCTCGCGCGGCGTCGCCGCCATCAGGCGCGACGTGCGCACGCCAGCGTCCCGAGCCTCGACGATCTGGCTGGCCGCCCAGATCAGTACGTCGGCGTCCCAGATGGTCGCCATGCCGTGCTCGGGCACCGCCTCCACCCGGATGGCGATCTCGTTCATCCGGTAATCGATCGGCGCCGTTCGGTGGGTCTTGGCGAGGCTGAAGAAGGGGTAGGCCATCAGGTCCTGCGCGTCGCGGGGCGCCAGATCGCCGGGCAAGGCGCGGAACAGCTCAAGCTGTTCGCGCTCGGATCGTGTGCGGTGGCGGGGTGGCATCGCGGCAGGCTCAGCGACGCGTTGTCACGGCCTGCGGCTGGGCCGCGGCGGGGTGGCGCTTGGCCGGCAGCACGGCGCTGGCGCCAGGGTCCGAGGTGGACGCCTTCGCGCCGGACTCGACCCAGGATTGGAGATCTTCGAGGCGGTAGACGACGCGGCCACCGAGCTTCGAATAGCGCGGGCCGGTGCCGTAAATCCTGTGCTTCTCCAGCGTACGGATGGACAGGCCGACGAAGCGGGACGCTTCGGGGGTGCGCAGATAGCGCGGCGGAAAACCGGCGAGATTGGCGGACATGAGAAACCTCCGTGATTGGTTGGCGGGCCGCGGGGGGATGGCGGCTGTCGGTGATCACGGTGGCGGAGACGGCAGCCTGGGGGGGATGGTGATCTCGAGGGGTGGTGAGATCGCCACCCCCCGCCAGAAACACCTTACTACGACCGGCGACGGTAAGGATGGAGCAGCAGCGAACGGTACCCGCCGCGCATCATGCCAAGGCCGAAGCGTACGAGGCGGATCGCGCGGTCGCGCAGATCGTGGGTTTTCCAGCCGCGGCCGGACACATGGCCAGAGCCGAACAAGGCGTCGGCGATGTCGCGATAGCTAGCGTTCTCAAGCTTACCGTCGAGGGCGCGCAGCCCAAGGATCAGCCGGTCCCGGCGTGCTTGCGACAGGGCTGCGGAGTCAGGACCGAGATTGCGACCCGCGAGGTAGCGCCAGAGGCGTGTCGCGGCGGCGACACGTATTTCAAAGAGTTGATCGAGCGGCAGCAGCACGGCCGCTGACCCGGCGCTTGTCTCGTGCAGATGCACACGCAACGTTCCGCAATGATGTTCGATGATACGATCCGGACCGCTGTCGCCTGTCGTCAATTCAAGCGGCAGAGCGGGAAGGACGAATCTGGCATCGGCGAGGTCAGCCGGCAGTTCCGTCAGTGTGGTCACGCTTGGCAGGGCGTGCGGCGTCCATAAAACAGCATCGCCGCTGCTCGGGCTTGTGGGGCCGGCAAAATCGTAACCCCCAGCGCCGGGTGAACACATCCACCTCGGCCGAGTCTAGTGCGTTGCGACGCACGGCGCGTTCAAGTCGCCTGCGCTCCCGCGTGAAATCGGGATTTCGGTCTAGAAATTCCCAAGCAAAGCCTGGGCCGTCGAGCGACCGTAGATCCGCATATGCAGCCGACGACGTCCAATCGCCACGGCCCATGGGTCTCTCCAAAGTCGTATTGCCGACGATACGGCAATGAGAGAAATGAAGGGCGACCTTTCCGGATAGCTATGGGCGCGACTCGCAAC
>JAKBAU010000096.1 GCA_021808875.1 Pseudomonadota bacterium
CGATCAACCGCACCGGTACGATGCGGCCAGTGGAGATTGTAATTGTTACTCCAAAAAATCTTTCCAGCATGAATATGCCTTCAGCGTGATGCCTGAAGTCGGCAGTCAGCATCTTGCTTTCATCGAACCAGGTATGCAACGGAAGGAAATCGTCTGCCGTTCCGCCCCATTTCTTCACGGAAGAAAGCGCGTGATGATACGGATGTGCCATATCGCCCTCCTCAAAATTCATGGCTGTAGTTTTCGGACGACGTGTACCGCTCGTTGTAATCGAGCGAGATCGTCCGGGTGGCGACGTCGAAGGTAAAATCGCCATAGGCGCCGTCATTGTTTTCCCATCCCTCATGGGTCTGGCGCAGGAAGGCATAGGCCAGCGTTTCGATAGCTTCGCCGATCGTCACGGTCTGTTTTTCCAGATCGGCGCTACCCCAGACCGGATCAAAAATCTCAATCCGTTCATCGGGCAGTTCGGCAGGCTCTTCACCCGCCTTGACTGTGATATCCTCGATCTGGCCGCTATCGCCATAGCCATCAAATTCGACATGGACGGAGGTAATTCTGGCGGCAGCAAGAGCATCGAACAGCACAGCCTTATTCGCCGGCAATATGTCATTGGCACGGCGCGTATGCTCTTGCTCTGCCTGATACCATGTTTGCAAAACAGCCTTCGGATCAGGAGTTGTTTCGTTCGAGGTCTGGTCTTGATGATTGTCAGACATTGATATCTCCATGAATGCACAAAGCCCGGCACGATGGCCGGGTTATGAAAAGATTATTTGAAGAATGCCGAGCGATGCAGCGACCATAACGTCTGCGGAGCGGCTTACGCCGCCCCGCATCACGTCCTGGCGCGGCTATTCCGCCGCAAGCGCTGTGTCAGCGGGAATGGCGGAACCATCGGCCTCTTTACCGCCATCGGCGAAGGATGAAGCTGTTTCACCCTTCTCTTCTTTCTTCCCGCCGTCGTCGTCGTGCGTGACGCACGTCGCCACGCCCTTCGTACGCAGCGGCTCGGGCAGCCAGCCGGTGCCCGCCAGCGCTTGCGCGGCGACCTCCACCATGGCGTCCTTCTTGAGCCCCTCGAGCCGTTGCGCCGTCTGCTCGCCCTTGGCCTCGCGCACGGCTTCCAAAATGCGTGCCTTCGTGACCCGGCCAAGGTAATTCTCCGCCGTTGGCACCCATCCAACGGCAGCCAGATCGAGCGACATCGTTTCGGCGAGCCGCCCCGCTTGCGCCAGCGCCCGAGGCCGCCGATTATAGGATTCATGCGTCGCGTTCAGCGTCAGCGCCACGCAATGGGCAAACAAGGCCTCCCGGCTGTCACTGTCGAACGCCGCCAGAACATCCCACAATTCGCTGGTATCCTCCGGCAATTGCGCCGCCCAGGTCTGATGCCGCGCATCGACCCGCTCGGCCAACGGCGTGTCGGCCAAGCCCGGCGCCTGGGCGCCGAACATCATGCTCTTCGCCTCGATCTCCAGGCAGGATTCGGCGCCATAGCGATAGAATAGCCGCAGGCACAGCACGTGCAGCAGCGCGAGGTAAGCGACACCGGGCTCATTGCCCAACGCCTCGCGCAGCGCCAGCGTGCGATAGGCGGTCAGTTCGGCTAGTAGCCGGTCGGACAAGGGCTTGATGCCGTCTTCCTCCTCCGGCTCCGGCTCCACCTCACCGCCGACATGGGCAACGATGACACGGCCGTCCGCCGTGGACGGTTCGGCGCCATCGGCCAGGTCATCAGCGCCCTGCCCACCTTCACCGCCCTCACCCGCCAGATCGGCATGGTCGCTCTCATCGATCACCGGCGGCTCATCCTCGGGACGGACATAGCCGCGCTCGACACGCAGCTTGCCGCTGCCATCAATGCTAACAAACACGCCGGCCATCGCGCTTTCAGCCGGGTCATAAACCGGCGGGCGCTGGGTCAGAGTATTGATCTCGGCCTCGATCTCGGTGAGCCGCTGATCGACATCATCCGGGACCTCATCCGCTTGGGCGGCATCCTCCTCGAGCCGCTCGGCTTCCGCCCGCAGTGCCTCGACCTGGGCGATCTCCTCCTCGGTCAGCGGCCGGCGCGTGCCGGGAATGCGGCGCAGACCGTAGTTATGGCCATACGGGAACTCGGTCGCGGTCTCGACCCATTTCCAGCCCTCGGCGCGAAGGGCATCGGCATCGCGTTCCAACTTCTCCGTCACCACGCGCGCCAACAGCCCGGCATCCTGCAGCCAACCGCCATCATCCTGCTGAAACAGATCGCGCATGATGGCGCCACCGGCCGCGACATAGTCCTCGCCCGCATATTGCGCCCGCTTGTCGGACGCGCGCACCGCACCTTCGGTCAACATCCGGCGGATCTGATAGGGCTCCTTATTGTAGGAGCGCTGGATCGCCTCCCACACGCCCTCCTGGCGCTCGTGGTCGGGACTAACCGAGAAGGCCATCAACTGCTCGAGCGTCATGTCATCCTCGGCGTAGACCTCCAGCAGCCGGGTCGAGACGGCAGCCAGCCGCAGCCGCTGCTTCACCACCGAGACCGCGACGAAGAACACCGCCGCAATCTCCTCCTCGCTCTGGCCCTTTTCGCGCAACGCCTGAAACGCCCGGAATTGATCCAGTGGATGCAGCGGCGCGCGCTGCACATTCTCCGCCAGACTGTCCTCTTCGGCGATGCCCTCAGTGCGGACGACGCAGGGAATGAGCGCGGTCTTGGCCAGGCGCTTCTGCCGCACCAGCAATTCCAGCGCCCGGTAACGCCGCCCGCCGGCGGGGATTTCGAACATGCCGGTCTCGACACCCTTATCATCCAGCACCGGGCGCACCGTGATGCTCTGCAGCAGCGTGCGCCGCGCGATATCCGCGGCGAGTTCCTCAATCGACACGCCTGCCTTCACCCGCCGGACATTTGCCTGTGACAGCACCAACCGATCGAACGGGATATCGCGCGAGGCGCTGAGCGAGATTTTCTGAACAGTTTTGGCCATGGGAAAAACTCCATGACGGGCGGGCCGGAGCCACTCTCCTTGCCTGTCACCCGTCACGAAATTCTCAGCCACCCTCTGACTCTGCTGGCCCCGCCACAAAAAATGCCGTGGGCCGGATACCGGCCCACGGCAACATACCCGACAAGATGCCAAGCAGCGCTCAGGTCACGCGGTCAAGCAGTTGCTTCGCCTTGCCCTCCAACTCCAGCCTGGCATCCTGATGTGGCTTGCCGCGTGCCAGCGCGGTGATACCCTGCACGAAGTCGAACACGGACTCGGGCGGATGGCCCTCCTCTTCCAGCACCGTGGCGATGATTTTCGCCGTCTCGCCCTTGCTGAAGCCGCGCTTGCGCAAGAAACTCTCGCGTTCCTCATCCTGGCGCGCGACAATCTGTTCCCGCGCTGCCCTGATCCCCGCCACGAACGGCGCGGGCGAGGAATTGGCGAAGCGCCGCAGCGCCGGCGCCGCCTCATGCGCAAAACGCTGAGTGGCAAATTTGCTGTGGCGAATGCTGATCTCCTGGAAATCCTCGGCGCCCCAGATGTTCCGGTTGGCACACACCGCGCGCAGATAAAACGAGGCGATACCCAACGTCTTGGAGCCGACCTCGCTATTCCAGCAATAGAACCCGCGAAAATAGAGATCCGGTTCACCATTCGGCAGCCGTCCCGCCTCGATCGGATGGGTATCATCGACCAGAAACAGAAACACGTCCCGGTCGCTGGCATAAAGCGTGGTCGTCTCCTTCGTCACATCCACATACGGGTTGTGGGTCATGGTCGACCAATCCAGTACGCCCGGCACTTTCCAGGCGGTATCTCCGGTGCCGTTCCCAGCAATCCGCATCACCGCCGAGACCAGCTCGTGGTCCCAGATGCGCCCGTAATCCGGGCCGGTGACGGCGCGCAGCTCCACCCGTCCGTCATCGGTCTCCAACGTCTTCACCAGCTCGGCGCGATGGTTAAGGAGGCCGTGCTGCAGATTGATCCCGGCCAGCGGCGCGGGCAATTCACGCAAATACCCCGCCGGTGCCCCCACCAGTCCGCAAAGCTGTCCAAAACTCCAATGCGTCGGCGCCACCGGCCGCTCCTGCCCCGGCACGATCAGCGCCAGCCGCTCGCCATCGTCACGCCGGGCCTCCACCCGGATGGCCCGGCTCTCCACCGTCCGCGCTTCGGCCCGCGCCGCACGAGCCCTCACCGCTTCGTACAACTCCGGCAGGGACAAAAACCGCTCATCGTCGGGCCGCGAAAACCATTCCGACGACACCCGCCCCAGCCGCTCACCCCGGCTGACATCGACCTTAAAACCCGCCGGCCCAGCCCGGCCGGTGCTCGCCCCCACAACCGCCACCGCGGCAGATGCATTGATATCCATGGCACTTCTCCATGACAGGGTCCGGAAGCCTCTCCTCCGGACCAGAACCTGTCATGAAGCGCCTTGCCCAACTCTCACTCTCAGGCCCGGCACCGGCACCAAGAACCGCCACGGTTATCGGCAGCAACGCGGCCGTCTCGGTCAGTCAGACGGGCCAGCCGCCATGCTGGGAGCGGAGGTTGGGTGCCCCGGCTCATCATCCGCAGACCGAGTCGGCTAGGCACCCATTCCGCCGGCCAAGGGGACAGTATATCGCCAGTGAATCCCCTGGAATCTTCGGGGAGTGCGGTGAGCAGTCGACACATGCAGACGCTAGACAACCGCAGCGTGCGAAGTAATATGGATGACAGATGTTGCCTGCCTGCTCGTGCTGTGCCTGAGTTAAATGAATACTTCGACAAAGCAGTTTTTCTACTGTTTTAGTAGATAAAGTGGGAGAAGGAGTATTGGGGGCAGTATCATTGTCCTGGGAAGAAGGTTGAAGTGGAAGACGTCAGCGAACGCCAATTTCTTGTTTATCAAAACCGTTTTCGAGGTCTAATTTCAAAACTTCGCTCTAAAAGATTTGTTGAAAAGCGAACCCACGATCCGATCCAACAATTCCGCTCGGGGCTGAACAACCTCTACCTCGACATGCGTGCCGGTCTATCTCGAGAGCAATATCCGCTAGTTCTGCGTTGGGTCACGGAGCAGTTTGAAGGGCAACTCAAAGATATTGCGCAAGCGCCGCTTGGTTATGATGAGGTTGCCGGTATCTGTACCGACGCGCCAAGCGTAAGCCTCGACCGTGAGTTGCTTTGGATATCACACCGCATCCGCATGAACCAGGACCGTCTAGCGGTCGTCTCACAGATATCGACAGTTATCGCGCTTGCGACACTCAATGGCAAATATGAAGCTGCATTGGCGGCACTAACGCATCTGCAGGAGCAGTTCGGATTCAGTCTTTGGTCGGTTCAGCTCCGACTCGCCCTGGAACAACAAGTCGGTGGGCTCGAACGGCAGAAGCGCTATTCTGCCGAAGTCCGAAAGGTGTATAAGCGTGGCGTCCTAAACTTCACAACCTATCATACCAGCGTTCGCAACGAAGACCGCACGACGCTGACGAAATTTCTCGACGACGTTGAGGGGCGCATCGGGAACCATCAATATTTTGACAACGCAGTTAAGACTTACGCCCGTTATCGTCTGAAGGGCGAATTTCCTCCGACCGATTCGGGCTTGGCAGACCTTCTCAAAGTAGAGCAGAGCCACTCGATTGTGGACATTTACGAGACTTTTATCTCTGTTCTTCAAGAAATTGTCGGCCGAGGCGTCACGCCCGAGCGCCGTCAGGTGATCGAGGCTGCTCTTGGAAATTTCGAGACCCGGGATTTCCGTGCCGCGAAGATTATGTATCAACTCGATCCTGAAGTGCAGGTTCCCGCTCCAGTAACGCGCTCGAGCGCTATATTAGATGCGCTCTTGAGCGGCCGCATAAAGTCATCTGCCCTACTCGCTCGACGCGCACTGAAGACCTCAATTGATCCATGGGATCTCATCTATGGCGGCCTTGCCTATGGGCACCACACGAGATGGTCGTCGCAAAAATCTCCCATAAAGCCAAGCACTATCATGCAGGCGATCAGCTGCATATTTGGACGAGCACCCAATGCCGCGGATGCTGCCACGCAGCTTTCCAAACTTGTGCTCAATTTCGGTGGCATGCCCTTCGCCGCCGGACTAGCCAAGCTCGATCATATGATTAGACGCGTCAGACCGGACGGACCATGGACGGCGCACAGAATTGGCCTCAACAGCCCAAGCTTCGGTATCGAGGATATCGCTTATGGGCAGCCAATTCCTGCCTGGTTGAATATTGGCACGACTGACACGCGAATGTTCTGGCAGACAATCTTGGGCGGATCAGCCATCAAAACGTCCAGTGCCGAATCCAATCAACTCGCCTTGGCATGCCACAGTTTGCTAAGCGGAGATTTTGAAAGAGCACTGGAGGCGACGCGTAGTGCCGACTCCTGGAGGGCGCCGCTGAGAGACCTGGCCATTCAGATGCGGCTGCATGCGTTCTTCGCGCGCGGAGACAGAACTAAAGTCATTGCGTTGATTGCAAGAGAAGGAGCACGAGGTTCCGCCTACGATCACTTTCTTCCAATCGCGGTCTGCCTTGATGGGCTTTCTTGGCCGGATTATAAGCAGGTCAAAAATCCACTGGCCGCGTCGGTAGCACTTCACCTGCTATGGAGCCAGAACGACGATGGCAAAATCGCTTCTCTTCTCAGATTTGCCATCGGTCAGTCACTTAGAACTCCAGAACAGCACAAGCCGTCTACAATGGGTGAGGACGCTGAGCGTTATTCCCGCGATGAACTCATATACTATCTTCGGTATGTCTGCGTCCAAAACTTACTGGATCAGTCTCGAGTGGTCTCGGGAACTCGGGCTATTATGGAGGAACGTCAAGCTATATGTTCGCTACTAATCGAATTAGACGTTAAAAACTCGGCGAGTTATAATGAGGAAATTACCTCTATAGCAGAGCAACTTGCCATCGACGAAGGTCAATGGATCGTTGACAGTACCAGAATTTATGTCGACACCAACGCCTTGCTTCGATGGGCCAAGCGAGAACTTCAGGAAGATTTCGGGCGTTATCGCGATCTCACAGGCGTTGAGGTTGGCCAGGCGCAATCATTTGATGACGTGCTTCGCGAACTTATGGAGACGAATCCGGCAAATAGGACGGCATACACTCCTGAAAGTGAGGCGGATGCGGTATTAGTTAGCATCCTGCGACGTCTTGGGCAGGAGTTTCTATCAAACCCCCTGTTCGGCCTGGACTTTAATCTTTCGAAACGTATCCGTCACCAGTCATTTGTTGGCCTCATTCGGGGTCCTATCGACATGAACCAAATCATCACCACACGAGAATCCGAAGCAGGAGAATATCGACCAAACGAATATTGGCTCAGAAAATTTTCAAGAAGCCGTGATGAAATCGATAAGGCCTTTCGTAGATTTGCCGCACACTTCGACGATACGTTGTCAAATGCGAAAGATAGTGCGTTGCACCTAAGGTCACCGGAGAAGCCGGACGGACTTATAGTGTTGAATCTTTCTTCGCGCCATATAGCGATCGCACATGCCATCATCGGACTTGACGTTAGCTTTGAAGAGTTTCTTCTCTCAGCGATGACCATTCTCTGGCGTGCACTCGACACATCGTTGGAGGCAGCTCGCCATCTTATTTCCGTTGAATTGAAAGCTAAGCTTATCGAACGGTTCGACGAACTGCGAGCATCAGTAAGGAAAGTATCAGAAGGTGACCCGGCCTTTTTCGAATTCGATGCGGCAGTCGGCAACGGCTCCACAGAAGTTCAGACCAAGCTCGACGAAGCCGCTAATTGGTTTCAGCATGCTGACCGTATTCGTCATGAAACGGCTTTTACCCTGCAGCAGGTGGTCAAGATCGCAGTCGATACTGCACTCAAATCACAGCGAAGCATCACTCCGAATTTGACCTATAAAGTAGACGGCGACTTCCTTATGTATGCTGGAAATTTGATTTTCGTACACGACGTGCTGTTTGTTGCATTGGGGAACGCGCAGAAGCATACGGGTCTAAAATCACCTAAAATTGATGTACACGTTCGCTACGATGATGAAGCATCCACGCTCATGATCGAGGCGATCTGCGATAGTCGTGCCTCCAACCGATCAGCGAGTGAGACGCGGATCAAGGTGATCAGGAAGCTGATCGACAGCGGGTTGTTCGGGCCGCGGACTCGTAAAGATGAGCTAAGCGGTTTCGTCAAACTAGCGGCGGTCGTCAACCAGTCCAAAAAGGGCAGCATCGATTTTGGCTACACGGACGACGGGCGGTTCCGGCTATCGGTTGTCTACGGTTTGACCAACTTTCCGGATGACCCTACTGATGCAGAATGATCTACATCTCCTCCTTGTAGAGGATGAGGCACCCAAATGCGGGCATATCGTACAATTAATCAATGACGTATTGCCCAACGCTAGGATATCAATTGCGAGGTCTGTCAACTCTGCTCTAGCGGTCCTCGAGAGCACGCCAGTTGATTTTCTATTGCTTGATATGGCGTTGCCAACGTTTGACATCGGCGACCGTGAGGCAGGAGGACGTCCGCAGGGATTTGGCGGGATCGAGGTCCTCAGGCACATGACAATGGCCGAGATCCATTGCCCGACGCTGATCATCACGGGATATGAGGGTTTCAAGCGGGAAAGCGGTGTGACGGTCGATCTTACTCAACTCAAATCGGAGCTAGATGACGAGTTCCACCAAATGCTAAAAGGAGTTCTTCACTACAATTCGACATATGACGAGTGGAAGCATACGCTGCGTGAAGCGCTTACAAACACAAACCTTAACTGGGTGATATGATGAAACTCCTCATCGTTGATGATGAGCCGCGACGCTATGAGCGACTCTTCGCAGCACTTGAAACGATCGGTATTCCCCGAACCAATATTGATATGGTCCAGGGCACGTTTGACGCGCTCATAAGGATGGAGAAAACGCATTACGATCTTCTTTTACTTGATATTTTGGTTCCGTATCAGGTCGAACAGGACTCGGACGTTCAGAACTCCATCGACCTTCTAACGGAAATTCGAAATAGTGAGGTACTGAAATGCCCGCGCTACATTCTCGGGATCACGGCAGACCTTGAAATTTCCAGAGATGCGCGGGCACTCTTCGCGGACTGGACTTGGACTGTTCTGGAATTTTCAAATTCGAATGACGAGTGGATCAATCGGACTGTCAACTGCCTAACCTTCATAAGTAAAGAGGATCGAACTCCAAAAGAGCCATCAATCGATATAGCAATTCTATGCGCCTTGGCGAATCCAGAGCTTGATCAGGTCCTGAAACTCCCCTGGCATTGGACAAGCCCGCGTCCAATCGACGATGGCATCTTCGTTCGTGACGGCTATGTCGAGTGCGACGGTCAAAAGATCACCGTCTGTGCGACATCTGCGCCGCGGATGGGAATGGTTTCCAGTGCCCTCACAGCAGCGTCTCTTATCAGCATCGTAAAGCCCCGCCTTATTGCCATGTGTGGCATCTGCGCCGGTGTCCGAGGGAAGGTGAAAATAGGGGATGTTCTCTTTGCCGATCCGTCATGGGATTTTCAGAGCGGCAAGAGAGTTCGCGACGGTAAAAATACACAGTTCTCGACGCGACCTCATCAGATTCCGGCGCCACACAAGATCCGGCGACATATGGAGCAGATCCGTGATGATCGGGAAGCGCTGATAAAACTTGGTTCTGATTTTGACGGTGAGACTCCTGGGATTTCAAGCGTTAAACTAGGTCCTGTAGCTTCTGGCTCTGCCGTGCTGGCAGATGGTGTGGTCGTAAAGGAGATACAGGCACAGCATCAGGAGTTGATCGGGATTGAGATGGAAATTTACGGACTATACGCTGCCGCCCATGCGGCGTCTTCTCCACAGCCGAGGTTCATGGCTGTAAAGGGTGTCTGTGATTTCGCCGATCCCGACAAGGAAGACGCGCATCAGAAATATGCTGCTTACGCGAGTGCGAATGTTTTTCGGCTTCTAATAGAGAAATTCGGCTGCCGAATAATCGAATAGATTGTCGCTCTATCACAACGATAGCGGGCCGGGCACCAGGCACGGCACTCACCGCGCTATACCACCCGCGCCGAGGAGATGCTTATCGCCAAGGCGTTTTGAGAAAGCCATGGGTATGATCTTCCTGGGGCCAAGCCCCTGGTTGCGCACCCGCAAGGGGTGCGCTTTTGGGCGATCCGCCAAGCGGATCGCTGTTTGGCCGGCCCTGCGGCCGGCTTCTGGCAGGCGGCGTTACGCGCAGTGTTTTCACGACGGCCATGCGGCCTCTAATCGGCGTCCTCGCCGGACGCCTCGGCTCTGCCCATACCCCTATCACGCCCAATCTTTCCCGCGCCCCCGGTTTTCGGCTTCCTCTTCGCAGCCTTCTTGCGCACCACGTTAATGGCGGCGGCATCGAGCGTGTTCTTGAGATGGATGGCATAGTGTTTCTCAATCATCTCAACTGAGGTTCGGCAATTCTTTGCCACCTGATAAATATCGGCACCTTCCATCAGCCGCATGCAGATATAGGTATGGCGCAAACTATAGGCAGTCCTGGCTTTGCCATCGCGATCAATCTTGAGCCTTGCCCGCTCAAGCAAATTGTTAAACAGCTTGATGTGATTGCCCGGGAACACGCGGTCCGTTGGCTTCGGGTATTCGAGCTCCGGCATCACCGGCGGTGCACCGCCGCTCTTGCGTCGCAATTGGCGCTCTCGTCTAGACTCGCCGTTTGCCGGCTTCGCGCGGGCCAGTAGCCGCTGATAGACGCGCACAGCACCCGGCATACTCTTACAATGACCAACACCGCGCTTGCCGCGAACCTCGATCTCCAGAATTTCCGGCTTATTGCTTTCGTCCTGGGCAATCGTGACGTCACGGTGCTGAAGATTGAAGGCTTCGTCCGGCCGCAGGCCGGTGTTCGCCATGAACAGCACAAAGTCATAAACCTGCTCGGCATTCCATCTGTAGTGAGCCCGCTCCGGCGCCTTCGCATTCGCCCGCGCCGCCTCGTAAAGCTGCTTATATTCCTCAGGGCT
>JAKBAU010000097.1 GCA_021808875.1 Pseudomonadota bacterium
CTGGACGCGCATGGCATTGCCCCCCGGTCACCCGACACAGGGCATCGTCAGGGGCTGAACTCAGCCGGGACCACGGGCAGGTCCGATGCTGGGTGGAGGACGTCAGGGCCGACCGGTCGTCGCCGATTCAGGTCGATGATCGGACATTGGCGGGAACAGCCGACGAAAGACCGAGATCGCGGTGCGGTCGATGACACCCATGGACGAGGCGGCTTTGCCGGCGCGTTGCCGATAAATCGCGGATGCCTTGGTCGTTGTCTTTCGGTGGCGAAGAGACAGCCCCAGGCCCATGGCGGAACACGTCTGAACTCAGGTCCGTTGGCCCAGACATGCCGGAAGGCTCTCGGTGGCCGGTGTCCGCCACGCTCTTCCTTGTTTGGTCGCTGTCAGGTCGCGCCTGACCCATACGGCCTCTTCAATGGCTGGATCTGACCGAAGGACGGCTTCGCCTCGACCGCCTATGCCGCAATGTCGCCCGGCGACTTTCTTCCCCTGGGGGACCACCCCACGCGAAAGATCGCGCAGGGACCCCGGCCCGCCCATTCCTCGCGAGGCAAGAAACTCTCCGGGCTGACATCCTCCGCTGCGCTGCGGCCCGCAAGCGGGTGCGGCGTCGGTCGCCTCCGGTCTGTCGATCGCCATCGAGGCCGCGATGGTCGCAGGCCCGAGAACAGCGAACAAGGAGAACCACCATGGCGAACATCGGCACCTTCAAGAAGTCCGGCACTGACTATCTGGGCGAAATCGTCACCCTCAGCGTTCAGACCAAGAACGTCCGCATCGTCCCCGAGGCCACCCGCGCCAGCGACAACGCCCCGAGCCACCGCATCTTCGTCGGCCGCGCCGAGATCGGCGCCGCCTGGTCCAAGCGCTCCGCCGAGAACCGCGACTATCTCTCGGTCAAGCTCGACGATCCCAGCTTCAACGCGCCGATCTACGCCAACCTCTTCGACGACGAGGACGGCGACGGCTTCACCCTCATCTGGTCCCGCGGCCGCAAGGCCAACGGCGACTGAGACCATTTGGCGAAGCCCCGCTCGGGAAACCGGGCGGGGCAATTACCGGCCGGGAAATCCACAACCGGGTGGCCCGAAGGCGCGGCTCGACCCGCCGTCGGCAGCTCCGCGATCTGCAGGCCTCCTGCGCCGCAAACGATTTTCTTCTGGCAACGGACCGCTCGTTTCGGGTAGAGATTTGAACAACACGGAAAGTCTATGATCCTGACCTCATCTCGCATTTTTGCTGTGTTCGGACCTTGCAGCCATGACGTTGTCTCCTCATAGAAACGAGTCAACCCTTGCCGACGCGGCCCCGACAGACGCGGAATTGACCGACTATGACCGCGCACATTTCGGGACCTATTTGCGCCTGCTCGACGCTGCCGCGGCAGGAGCGCCGTCGGCAGAGGTAGCCCGGATCGTCCTCGGGATTGATCCCGCCGCCGAGCCCGAGTTGGCACACCGCGTTCATGAGACGCATCTTGCGCGTGCCAGATGGCTGACGAAACACGGTTATCGTGCCCTTCTCAAAGGGCCGACGTGAAGACCGAGTATGCAAATCCGTCGCCGCCATCTGCAGGGTCATTTTCGGTTTTCCGTAATGAATTGCATACTGATATTTGCCGTTCGACAAATCATATCCTCGCCCGCGAGGATTCCCGCATTACAAAAACGCCGACACTTTTGACCAGGAGCGCATCCCTTGCGTATCGCCGATTGGCGGTCACCGGACGCCCATCATCACACTTTGCTTCTGGATCCCGCCGATCTCGCTTGGGAATTCCTGCGCCGCAATCCAGATTATCATGCATCGTTTGCCGCGCATCCAAGAACAGCCGATCGCAAGCCCGATGGCCCTGCCCGACGGTGGGGGCTGCGCTTCCTGGCTGATCCCAACCAAGGGGCGCATGAAGCCACCGTCTTCTGGCATCCCGAGGAACTCGCTTCGGTCATCATCCTCGCCCCAACGCCAGCTCGTGTTGGATTAGACTCGTTCGTCGTGGACGATTGGCTGATGAGCCTCCCGTGCCGCCATGGAGAGGACGGCACGCACGTGCTGCTCAAGGAGGACAAGGCCCGCTACCAGATCCTGCTGACCACGCCGCCGAAGAACGGCGTCGTCCGGCTCGCGCTGATCCCGATGGACATCGGCACGCCCCGACGTGCGCACGCGACGCAGAAGTTCTGGGACTACGCTATGCGCGGCCATCCACGGCCCCGGTTCACGGGCGCCAGCCGTCTGGACCGCCTGGACATCGCACTGCGCGCGCTTGACTTGCGCCAGTCTGGTGCAAGCTACCGCGCCATCGCCGAGACGTTGTTCGGCCCGCAACTGACGGACGGCCCGCCATGGAAGACCTCGGCCGTCCGGGACACGGTCATCCGCTTGGTGCGAACAGGGCTGATCATGATGCACGGCGGCTATCGCAAGCTGTTGGGCCCGAACCAGGCGCAAGACTCATCGCGGACCCGGCCCTCGGAGTAACCCGCAAAGGGGTGGCGAATTCCGCCGCCCCTATCTTCACCATCCCTTCCCACTGATTCGCCTCGCCATTGTGACCCCTGACGGCCGCCGATCCCCGGCGGCCTTCCCGGCATCACAGAGGTCGCCCATGTCCGCTGCCATCCCCCAACTCCCCCCACGCTATTTACGCACGCCTGAGGCAGCCCGGTTCCTCGGCCTCTCCGGGCGGACGCTCGAAAAGCACCGCACCTATGGCACCGGCCCGCGCTATTCGAAGCTCGGCGGTCGCGTCGTCTACAAATTCGAAGACTTGCAGGCGTGGGTCGAGCGTGGCGCCAAGGCGTCGACTTCCGACCCTGGCATCGGCCAGGTACTTCCCGCCAAGCGTCATGTAGCGGTCTCGCCGGCTTATGCCGGCCAGACACGTCGCTGACTTTCTAGCCAGCTCCCATCATGTCGGCCCGACATCGCACAGGATCGGAACGCGAGCAGCTCGAACTGTTCCGCGCGCTCCCCGGCGATCTCGCGCCTCGCGACGCGCAGGATCTCATGGCTTACCCATTCTTCAGTCTCGCCAAATCCCACCGCTCGACACCAATCGACTTCCGTTCGGGCGACGTGGCAATCCGCGTCGAGGCCGTCCCCGAACATGGCATGGCCACGATCTGGGACGCCGACGTTCTGATCTGGGCTGCTTCTCAGATCGTCGAGGCGCGCGACGCCGGCTTGCGCACGTCGCGCCTGATAGCGGCGACGCCCTACGAGATACTGAACTTCACCGGGCGCGGCACATCGCTGCGCGACTATCAGCGCCTCAAGGCGGCGCTGGACCGGCTGCAATCGACGACGGTCGCGACGTCCCTGCGCCAGCCGCCACCGAACCCGCAGGCGCGGGTCCGGCCTGAAACAAACAGCCCGCCAGAGGCGGGCGGGCGGCGGATGCACCGCTTCTCCTGGATCAACGAATGGACGGAACGCGCCGATAACCACGGCCATCCCGGAGGCATTGAACTCATTGTCCCCGACTGGTTCTACCGCGCCGTTCTTGACGATGCGCTCGTCCTGACCATCGATCGCGCGTATTTCGACCTGACCGGCGGCATGGAGCGCTGGCTCTACCGTATTGTGCGCAAGCACGGCGGCCGCCAACGCGATGGTTGGCGATTCGACTTTCGCCATCTCCATCTAAAATCCGGCAGCATGTCGCCGTTCAAGCGCTTTGCTTTCGAGCTGCGGGACATCATCCGCCGCCAGCCACTGCCGGGATACACGCTGTTCGTTGAGGTCGAAATCGGCGGGCGCACGCTGCTCGCCTTCGAGCCGGCAGCCTGTGGACAATTTGTGGATAACGTCGTGCTATCGGGAACCGGCACTATCGTGCCATCGGGAACCCGACCCTCGTGCTATCGGGAACCCAAACCGGTCGTAAGTCACGGACATAAAAGCGGAATTCACGCCCTTAACTTAGAGTCTAACCAAAATTCTAACCTTCTAGTAGCTGGCGGCGGGAAAACTCGATCCGAACCGCGGCCCGCCGGGAAGGAAAAGGGGCGGTATCGAGACGGGGGAGAGCGACCGCCGGTCGAAGCTGTGGCTCCGACGCGCCCGTTCGTAGCAAAGCCCGGAGGCGCGTCATGATCGTCGCGCTCCTCAATCAGAAGGGCGGCGTCGGCAAGACCACGCTCGCGCTTCATCTCGCCGGCCAGTGGGCTCGCGAAGGCCGCCGCGTTACCCTCATCGACGCCGACCCGCAGGGCTCCGCTCTCGATTGGTCCGAGCAGCGGGCAAAGGAAGGGCTGCCGAGGCTGTTCGGCGTCATCGGCCTGGCGCGCGACACGCTTCATCGGGAAGCGCCCGAACTCGCCCGCGACGCCGATCACATCGTCATCGACGGGCCGCCGCGTGTCGCCGGGCTGATGCGCTCGGCGCTGCTCGCCGCCGATCTCGTCCTCATTCCCGCACAGCCTTCGCCGTTCGACGGCTGGGCTTCGGGCGAGACGCTGAAGCTGATCGACGAGGCGCGCATTTTCCGGCCGCAACTCGCCGCGCGCTTTGTCCTCAATCGGTGCGCCGCGCGCACCGTCATCGCGCGGGAGACCGCCGAATCGCTGGCCGATCACCAGCCGCCGGTCCTCAAGGTCACGATCGGACAGCGCGTCGCCTTCGCCGACAGCGCGCGCACAGGCCGGCTAGTCGCCGACCTCGACGCGAACAGTCCGGCCGCGCGCGAGATCGCAGCACTCGCCGCCGAGATCGCGAGGATCGGCCGATGACCGAGCGCCAATCGAAGCGCGGCTTTGCCTCCCGTCCCGGCGACGCCGAGAGCTGGATCAAAGCGCCGGATATGCCAGCCGGTGCCCCGGCGAAGGCCGACGCTTTCACCGCTCGGCTCACCATCGACGTCACGCCCGGCTTGCGCGGCCGCATCAAGGTCGCCGCCTTCCGGCGCGGCGTCACCGTCGCCGACATGCTGCGCGAACTGCTGGCGCGAGAATTTCCCGAAGGCTCTGGAGACGCATCATGACCGACAACGCGCCGGCCGCCCCGCATCGGCAAGAGTCGCATGCCGGCCGTTTATCCGACACCCTCACGCAGGTTGAACTGACCTGGCACGAGAAGAGGATCGAGAACTGGATACGCTTCGGCGATCACGTCGAAGAGAAAATCCTCGACCGTCACCGCCGCATCCTCGGCTTTCGCAGCGGCGCCATCTTCGCGTTCGTGCGCTGGTCAGCCAACGACTTCGGAACCGTCAGTTCGCGCATGGATATCATGCGCGCCGTCGCCGCCCGGGAATCCTATCAGACGCTTCCCTTCGTCCGTCCCGGTGGCGAAATCCTGCTGCACATCGATGGGTGGCCGAAGGTCGAGCGCGTGCTTCAGGCCATCGATGCCGTGGAAGCGATCGGCGTCGAGCCGGGCGACATCGCTCCGGATCATTGGCGCCATGTTCACAGCCGCCTGACCGTCGGGCACGAACCACGGCCCTATACGCGTGCGCAGCACGATGCGTGGCTGCTGCGCCGGAGGGCGCAGCCATGACCCGCTTCGGATGGGTCATGGCGACCTATTTTTCGGCGATGGCGACCGTGGGCGTCGCGTTCGTCAAGCCTCTTCCCAGGCTCATCTGGAACGCCAGCGCGAGCACGCCGATCGGCCTCTACGCCGTGCGGCCACCAGGCGCGCTGCGCGACACCGAACTTGTCGCCGTCATGCCACCGGAGCCGCTCGCGAGCTTCCTCGCCGATGGCGGCTATCTGCCGCGCGGCGTGCCCTTGATGAAACGTGTCCTGGCGCTGCCGGGACAGAGCGTGTGCCGGCATGGGCTCCGCATCACCATCGACCGTGTCGAGGTCGGCGAAGCGCAAGCCCGCGACCGGCGCGGACGCGATCTCCCTGACTGGCAAGGCTGTCAGACCGTCGCCGTTGGGGACGTTTTTCTGATGAACCCGGGCGTCCCCGACAGTCTGGACGGCCGGTATTTCGGCCCGCTCCCCGCCAGTTCGATCGTCGGCCGGGCGGTTCCACTTTGGACAGACGAAGGAGACGACGGCCGCTTCGTGTGGCGTGCCGCGACGCACTGAGACCTCCGCAACCCTGCAATGGAAAGGACGTTCCTATGTCCCACATCGGTAATTTCACTCGCACGCAAGACGGCTATTGCGGCCGGCTCCGTACGCTCACGATCGATGTCGAACTCATCCTCGTTCCGGCCAATGCTGAGGACGGCGAGAACGCGCCGGACTTTCGGATTCACGCAGGCGACAGCGCCGATGGCCCCGAGGTCGGCGCCGCTTGGAAGCGCACCGGCGAGAAGGCAGGAGCATATGTCTCATTGCTGATCGATGATCCGGTCTTCACGCAGCCGATACGCGCGAATTTGTTCCAGGCTGAAGCAAAGGGATCGAGCTTCAATCTGCTCTGGAACCGCCCGGCGAAACGCGATGAGCGAGGCTGACCCATGCACACAACAACTCATCGCGCAGCCGAGCAGCCGCTGGCCAGCGCACGTCAGATCGGCGGCCGATTGCGCGCTCGTCCAATAGCCATTGCGACCGCTATCATCGCGATGATGGGCATGGCGGGTACCACGCCCTTCGCGTCGCCGGCATTCGCACAGGGCAACGCCGCATCTGTCGCACGCGTCGCCGATCCCTTCACGGCGTTCGTCGCGGAAGCGTCACAGCGGTTCGGGATTCCGGTGTCGTGGATCCGCGCCGTCATGCATGCCGAGAGCGGGGAAGATATCCATGCCCTCTCTCCGAAAGGCGCGACGGGCCTGATGCAGATCATGCCGGCGACATGGGCGAGCCTTCGCACTCGTCACGGACTCGGCGCCAATCCGTACGATCCGCACGACAATATTCTGGCGGGTGCGGCCTTTCTCCGAGAGCTGCACGATCGCTATGGATCGCCCGGTTTTCTTGCCGCCTACAATGCCGGACCGGGACGGTATGAGGACCATTTGGCGACAGGCCGACCGCTTCCGGACGAAACCCGGGCGTATGTCGCGGCGATCGCACCGCTGATCGGTGAAGGGCGGATCGAGGACGCGATGGCAATCGCTTCGGTCGCGCGCACCTGGACCGAAGGCCCGATCGTTGTGGGACAGGACCAAGGCGCTCCGAGTGTCGATGATGTGTCGGCGTCGGTGCGGCCAAATCGTTCACCAGGCTCCCATCGCGTCGTCGATAGGTCGGCTCTCGTGCCGCGTTCCGACAGCCTCTTCGTGCGAGTCTCTGCTTCGGAGCGTCCCCGGTGAACGGTGGCGCACTTCTTCGGGCACCGGCGGACTGCATCGTGGGTTTGACGATGGAAGGGGCTGGAGAGGGCAACACGACCAAGCGACGGCTAGATAAAAGCGGGTCTCCGGACGTCATCCAAGCCCTTGATCGGGCTTGTCTTTCTCCGTGCCGCTCGGTCGGGTCGCGTGCCGCTCCCAGGCAGATTGCCAATGATTTCAATGGAATTAGCGGCACTGCCCACTTTCCAACCCCCGGAGTCCGCGGATGAGCGGCTCAGGCGAAGATTTCCGCGTTCGGCCTGGCCGCATCCGCGGCACGCGCGCCGGCAAATCCAAGAGCTTCGTCAACCAGGTGCTGCGCGCCGCGAAGAGGGCGGGCCATACCGCTCCGCAATCTGGTCCCGGCAAGCCGACCGGCCTTGGCCGCTCGACGTTCGGGCGCGGGCGGCTCGCGTTCAGCCGCAACCGGTTGTTCGCGACCACCCGCCGCGTCGTGGTGAAAGCCCGTGTCGCGCGTCATCAGGGTCGCGCGTTCCGCTCCGCGCCAGTGTCAGCCCATGTCGCCTATCTGAAACGCGAGGGCGTTACGCGCGACGGCGAGAAGGCGCGGATGTTCGATGCCGAGACCGATCGCGCCGATGATGCTGGATTTGCCTATCGAACGAAGGATGACCGGCACCACTTCCGCTTCATCGTCTCACCCGAAGACGCCGCCGAAATGACCGATCTCCGAGCTTTCACGCGAGACCTCGCGCGGCAGATGGAAGCCGACCTTGGGACCAGGCTCGATTGGATCGCCGTCGACCACTGGAACACAGACAATCCGCACGTCCATCTTTTGGTGAGCGGCGTCGATGAGACCGGCAAGGACCTCGTGATCTCCCGCGACTATATCAGCCGCGGCTTGCGCTCCCGCGCCGAGGAGCTTGTATCGATCGAACTTGGCCCCAAACCCGAGCATGAAATCCGCTCCGCGCTTGAGCGCGATGTCAGCGCCGAGCGCTGGACCCGGCTCGACGCCGAAATACGCATGGCCGCCGACGAGACCGGCTATATCGATCTCCGCCCGGAGCATCCGGGCGCGGCAGATCCGGAGACCCGCCGGCTCATGATCGGCCGGCTCCAGCATCTGGAAACAATGGGGCTCGCCGCGCCCGCCGGCCCCGGCGAATGGATGGTCGGACTCGAAGCTGAACGAAGCCTCCGCGATCTCGGCATGCGAGGCGACATCATCAAGACCATGCACCGCGCCTTCATCGACACTGGCTTCGAGCGCGGCGTCGCCGACTATGTCATCGACACAGGCGCGGCGACGTCGCCGATCATCGGCCGGCTCGTGGACAAAGGCCTGCATGACGAACTGACCGGGGAAGCCTACGCCGTGATCGACGGCACGGATGGCCGCGCTCACCATGTGCGGTTTCGGGATACCGAAGCCTTCGCCCATGCCCCGCCCATTGGTGGCATCGTCGAGGTGCGCCGGTTCGGTGGCGCCGATGACCAGCGGCCGACGTTGTTGCTGGCGAACCGATCCGACATCGACCTTGCCCGCCAGGTCACCGCGCCGGGCGCCACCTGGCTCGATCACCGGCTGGTCGAGCGTCAGCCGTTGCCGCTTTCGATGGGCGGGTTCGGCGGCGAGGTTCGGCAAGCCATGACCGCTCGCGCTGAACACCTCGCCGGCGAGGGCTCCGCTCGCCGGCAAGGCCAGCGCATCGTTTTGCAGCGCGATCTGCTCGACACGCTGCGACGCCGCGAGCTCAGCGCAGTTGGCACCAGGCTGTCGGCCGAGACCGGCCTGCCATATCGACAGACCGCCACGGGCGAGCAAGTTGCCGGGACCTATCGTCAGAGCCTCACGCTCACCTCCGGCAGGTTCGCCATGATCGACAACGGCCTGGGTTTCCAGCTCGTCCCGTGGTCGCCGCCGTTAGAGAAGCAGCTTGGCCGGCATGTGTCAGGCGTAGCGAGGGACGGCGGCGGGATCGAATGGGGGTTCGGGCGCAAGCGGGAGCTTGGATTATAGCCGACGCTCGAAAAACCAACGGGTGGCAGGCGCAGCTTTGCCCGAGGCCGCATTGCCGCCGACGCAACAGATCACGATGGCACCCAAATCGCGTCATCGGGCTTCCGGGCGTCGCCAAAAGCGCGCCGCTCTTCTGGCAGCAGACTAGCGACCCAGGCCGCCATAAATGCGTCCAGCCGATCATGCCGGCTGCCAGGCACCGTTGCCTTCAGCTTCGCTTCGAGAGCCTGCGGTGCCCATCCCGTGCGAGCCGAGACCGCAAAGAACTGATCTCGATATCCGTGTTCCGTTGATTTGTGCTCGCACGCGGGAAGCAAAGCGCGGACAATGGCGAACGGATACACCTCGATGACATCGGCGTGGAGTTCGTCTTTCAGCAAGGCGAAAAGTCTGAAGCCAAAGAGCATCCAAATCTTATTTGCATGCGGAAGAGTTGCCGCCGTGCCGCCAAGGCTCAAATGGTCGATGCACTTCTCACGGATGCCTACCCAGGCAGTCGCCATGGGCGTTCGAAAGGAAGACAGGCCAAGACGTCCAAGTTCGTCTTCCGAGGCTCGCGAGCCTTTTGCGGGCGGCGCAGCAGGAGCATCGACGGCAATCCTTTCGACTTTCCATCCCATCTCGTCTCGGATACGCGCGATTGCGCTCACCACGCCGCGCGCCGACTCCTCAAAGGGCGCTGCCGCGATGATTTCCCTGTTGCCGACGCCACGAGGAATAAGCCCCGCGAGGTGCTTCGGGATTGTCAGGGGCATCAGCGGATAGTCCGCTGCCACGACGCAGAGCGGCAACCGCTTTCCAACGGCACACGCAACGTCGATCCCGATGAAAACTGAAGATGATCGCAAGGAACAACCTCGGAAGCCCCGTCACACGCTAAACTGTTTCACCGTGGAGCGCATCCAAACGGCCGCATGCTGTCTGGCCTCCTGAAATAGCTCGACGGATCCCGGGCCGATCATGGCCACTGCCAGCCGCGCCGCGATCTTCTTACGATAGTCCCTGTTTCTGCTCGCCACCGCGCCCGAACCTACGATCGATGACGGCAATGACTTGCAACCCTTGGCGCCTACGCACGACCTTGCTGGTATTTGCTGTCGAGGAACCGGAACTTGTCCGCCACCAAAATCCTATGGGGCCAGATCATCGTCGTCTTCCTGATCGTGCTCTTCACGATCTGGGCTGCGACAGAATGGACGGCGTGGCGGCTCGGCTTCCAGCCTGAACTCGGGCAACCTTGGTTCGAGCTGGCGCGTGGCGTGCCGGTGTATCTCCCACCGGCCTTCTTTTGGTGGTGGTACGCCTATGACGCCTATGCGCCGCCGGTCTTCGTGGAGGGCGCCTACATCGCCGCGTCCGGTGGCTTCATCTCGATCGCTGTCGCCATCGGCATGTCCGTCTGGCGTGCCCGCGAGGCGAAGAACATCGAGACCTATGGTTCGGCCCGCTGGGCAACGCCGATCGAAATCAAGGGCGCGGGGCTGCTGGGACCGGACGGCGTCGTGCTCGGAAAGCTGGATCGCGAGTATCTCCGTCACGATGGTCCGGAGCATGTGCTCTGCTTCGCCCCCACGCGGTCCGGCAAGGGCGTGGGCCTCGTCGTCCCCTCGCTGCTGACCTGGCCGGGCTCCGCCATCGTCCATGACATCAAGGGCGAGAACTGGACGCTCACCGCCGGTTTCCGCGCCCTGCATGGCCGCGTGCTGTTGTTCGGCCCGACCAATTCGGCGTCCGCCGCATACAAC
>JAKBAU010000098.1 GCA_021808875.1 Pseudomonadota bacterium
CAGGGGGTTGCGACCCTGATCGGCCAGTCCCTTGGCCGCCTCCCAGTCGTCATGGTCCGCCGCATCAAAGGCCCGGCGGTAGATTTCGAGCTCAAAAGGGGACAGCCGCGCCGGATCGACCTCGGTGCGTGCACTCGGTGTCGGAGGCAGGGCTTTGGCCAGCGCGGGCACAAAAAGGGCAAGCGTAGCGACAGCAGCCAAAAACGCGGCGCGGGGCGCAATCATCGACGGAACCTGTTTGAGATCGGTGATGGGCCACATCACCCTCCTAACGATACTAAACCAGCCCGTTGGCCATGGCCAGAGCAAGTCGAACCGGTGACTTGCCGGATCGCATCTTGAAACCTATTTTGTGGATCCAGCAGCGAACAATGGAACAGCAAATGCGCGATCTGCGCGAACGCATTAAAGGATCCATACCGGCCCTTATCACGCCGATGACCAATGGCGCCGTCGACCATGGGGCGCTGCGTCGCTTCGTGTCCTGGCAGATTGCCCAGGGCAGCCATGCGCTGGTGCCAGCAGGGACCACAGGGGAATCGGCAACATTATCGTTCGACGAGCATAAGCAGGTCGTAGAGATTTGTGTCGAAGAGGCCAATGGCCGGGTGGCGGTGATCGCCGGTGCCGGCTCTAACTCGACCGCGGAGGCGATCGAGCTGACCCGACATGCCAAAGCCGTTGGTGCCGATGCGGTGCTGTCGGTCGCGCCCTATTACAACAAGCCCTCGCAGGAAGGGCTTTACCGCCATTTTGCTGCGATCGCCGAAGCCGTGGACATCCCGATCCTGCTCTACAATATCCCTGGACGATCTATCGTGGATATTTCCGTGGAGACCATGGCTCGCCTGTCGCGCATCGCAAATATCATTGGGGTCAAGGATGCGACAAGCAATCTGGCCCGTCCCAGCCGCGAGCGACTCGCCTGCGGCTCCTCCTGGCGGCTCATTTCTGGTGAGGATGCGACGACTTTGGGGTATATGGCCCATGGCGGACATGGCTGTATCTCGGTTACCGCCAATGTCGCACCTCAATTGTGTGCGCAATTTCAGGAGGCATGTCTGCGCGGCGATTTTACCGCCGCGCGCGCGCTTCAGGATCGTCTTATCGCGCTGCATGACGCCATGTTCTGTGAACCCAGTCCGGCGCCGGCGAAATTTGGTGCCTCCTTGCTTGGGTTGTGCAGTGACGAGGTGCGCCTTCCCATCATCCCCCTCAGTGAAGCTGGGCAGGCGAAGGTACGGCAGGCGATGGAGGGCGCGGGACTCCTATAATGGCTAAAAGCAAGGACGATGGGCGCAAGGTTGTCGCCGAAAATCGAAAGGCGCGCTATTCCTATGCCATCAGTGACACTCTGGAAGCCGGAATAAGCCTCCTCGGATCTGAGGTAAAAAGCCTGCGCTCGGGCAAGGCAACCATTGCCGAAAGCTATGCCCAGGCCAAGGATGGCAATGTCCTCCTCATCAACGCCAACATTCCGGAATACGGGAAGGCCAACCGCTTCAATCACGAACCAAAGCGTGTACGCAAATTGCTGCTGCATAAGCGTGAGAGTGCCCGGCTCGCGCAGGCAACCCAGCGCGAAGGCATGACCCTCATTCCTCTGCGCCTGTATTTTACGCCGAAGGGCATTGCCAAGCTTGAACTCGGAATCGCCAAGGGCAAAAAACTGCACGACAAGCGCGAGACCGAGAAGCAGCGCGATTGGACGCGACAAAAAGCCCGTCTGATGCGCGACCGAGGCTAGGTGATGCACTTGGGAAGCGGTGGGGTTTATCGACAGGGTTTTGCGCGACCATGGCGCTCCTGACAGGCCACTAAATCGGGTAGCCATGTTTGCGTGTGACACTGGAGCGAACTCCAGTAGATGGTCTTAAAAAGGGAAGGAGCGTGCTTGTGGCCTGGTTATTTTCCTCAGCAGCACGAGCCTTGGCTGAAGGCGGCCCCTTCCAATTGGGCTTGTCGCGGCTTAGGAACATTACGTCGAGGCACGGACGCTTTATAGCTGTGGACCGGCCACACAGGCTTGGACGACGCTCGCCAGCGATCCCAAGAGATGCTCCATCCTGGCAGTCAATCCGGAGCAGGGGCTTTGAGGAGTGCGGATGGGATGAGTGAGGATGACATTCCGGAACCGGCCGCGCGCGAAAAGCTACTACGCGCGAAGGAGAAATGGGCGGACGAAGGTCGGCTGCTGACCGGCCGGCCTGATCTTGGTCGCGTCAACCGGTTGCCTCCCGGGCAGCGGTTGGTCACCAACTGGCCGGTACTTGATCTTGGGGCACAGCCGGCAATCTCCCCGGAGCGCTGGCGGTTACGCGTGGGGGGGCTGGTTGATGCGCCTCTGATCCTCAATCTCGAGCAGTTCCTGCAGCTTCCGCAAAGCGAGATGGTCAGCGACATTCATTGCGTTACAGCTTGGAGCCGCTATGACAACCATTGGCAGGGCGTTGCCACACAAACCTTGCTTGCGCTCGTAAAGCCCAAACCTGAGGCCCGTTACGTGCTTTTTCAGTCCTATGATGGCTATACCACAAATGTCGCCCTCGAGGTGTTTGCCGCCGATAACGCACTTCTGGCCCATCACTGGGAAGGTGTGCCGCTGAGCCGCGAACACGGTGGTCCGGTGCGCGTCGTCATTCCGGACTGGTATTTCTGGAAGAGCCCGAAATGGGTGACCCGGATAGAATTTTCAGCGCAGGATAGGCCGGGCTTTTGGGAAGTCCGCGGCTATCACAATGAAGGCGACCCCTGGAAGGAAGAGCGCTACAGCTGACGGCCTCACCGTCTTTGGTTGCGCTGGGGCACCTGCGTTGTTGCGGCAAGTCTTATTGCGCGCGCGCCGTCATGGCGGCGTGCCGGGCGGTTTCCACAGCGCGGTCGAACATCTCAGCGGTTAGCACGCCTGTGTTGGTGTTGTAACGGGAGCAGTGATAGCTCGATACCAAAGTAAATTTTCCGGCTCGATAACATGCGCCATGCCGGAACGGGTAATCCTTCAGTTTCAGTTCGAGCGCCTTGACGACGCTGTCATGAGCGATCTTGCCCAGAACCAGGATCGCACGCAGCTGGGGCAATGATGAGATCTGTGCTGTGAGAAAGTGCCGGCAGGTGTTGATTTCCGCCGGCAGAGGTTTGTTCTGTGGTGGCACGCAGCGCACCGCGTTGGTGATGGCACAGTGATTGAGCTTGAGCCCGTCGTCTGCCTGCTGGCCGTAATGGCCGAGTGCGAGCTTGTGGCGTAGCAAAGTGGCGTAAAGCAGGTCTCCCGCAAAGTCACCCGTGAAAGGGCGTCCGGTGCGGTTGGCACCATGTAGGCCGGGGGCCAGGCCGACAATCAGCAATCGCACTTCACCCTTGGCGCAGAAGCTCGGAACTGGCGCGTTGAAGTAATCCGGCAGGGCCCGCGCGTTCTGCCGGCGGAAGCTGGCCAGGCGCGGGCACAGGGAACAATCAGACTCGGGCTCGCAATTGGACGGCATAGGTGCCTAGCTTCGACTCGCAGCGTCAGTATAGCCGCGCTCAGCCTGTCGCACTGCTCTGCATGTCCTCGTCGCGATGATGTTCACCCACGCGCTGACCGCCCTCGCGCATGATCGAGGCCTTAAGATCATCCAGCTCTATGAAATTATCGGCCTGCCGGCGCAATTCATCAGCCACCATTGGTGGCTGTGTCCGCGTCGTCGACACCACACTGACGCGCTTGCCCTTGCGTTGCGCGGCTTCTACGAGCCGCCGAAAATCACCGTCACCCGAAAAGATTACGATGTGATCCACAATTTCGGCCATATTCATGACATCGATCGCCAGTTCAATGTCCATGTTGCCTTTGACCCGACGACGCCCCTGGCTGTCAACGAATTCCTTGAGTGGCTTGGTGACGACGGCAAAGCCATTGTAGTCGAGCCAATCCACGAGCGGGCGCAGGGGTGAGAATTCCTGGTCGTCCGCGACCGCCGTGTAGTAAAAGGCGCGTACCAAGATGCCCTTGTGCGCGAATAGCTCGAGCAGGCGCCGGTAGTCTATATCGAACCCTAGACCTTTCGCTGCGCCGTAGAGATTGGCTCCGTCGATAAAGAGGGCAAGTTTTTCCTGCGGGTAGAATAACATAAATTCCTCCAATGACTATGAAACAGGTAACAAATTCAGAAATGTCATCTTGCTTTTGGCTTATTTCCTTCTCTGGTTCATAAAGGCCGTGCTGTGATCCTTATAGCGCTTGGCGCCAATCTGCCTTTTGACGCGGCGACCCCGGACCAGACGCTGCATGCTAGCCTGACGCTGTTAAGCAATAACGGCGCAAAAGTGATTTCTGTTTCGCGCTTTTTTATGACCCCGGCATGGCCGGATCCGTCTGATCCATCCTATGTGAACGCGGTGGCAATGGTGGCATCATCTCTGACTCCTGGGGCCATCATGGGGCTCATGCACGACATAGAAAGCCGTCTTGGGCGGGTGAGAGGTAAACGCAATGCCCCGCGTTGCCTGGATCTTGATCTCCTTGATTATGACGGGAAGATTGAGGCGGGCCCGCCTATATTGCCGCACCCGCGAATAGAAAGCCGCGGATTTGTCCTAATACCTCTCGCAGATATCGTGCCCGGATGGGTCCATCCCGTCAGCGGTCGCAGCGTTGGGGAACTCATCGGTAAGTTGTCGGGCGCCGAGCAGGACGCGATTCGCCCACTTCGTTAGTGCCGCTGTGTTGTTGCCCCCTTGGTGGCTATAGGCCCACGCATTCCGGAGGTGATGTTGGCAACCGATGCCAGGACCAGGCTGCGGCGCACGCGATCGAACGTGCGCAAGAGAGCGACGCGATCATAGGGCTGAACCGAACCTGCTGGGTAAGCATTAAGATCGGTCGTATGGACGAGGTAGAGTACGAGCAGGCAATGTCCGCCGATCCGCCGGGCGAAGATCTGTGTGGTGGATCTGGTTCCGGTACCGACGTCGGTGGCGTGCGCCATCGTCCATAAGATCCCGGCTTCGCTCAACTCCACACTGTTGCGGGCTGTGGCAAGATAGTCACGCGCATCGCAGGGCTGATGGCGGGGTGGGGTGACTACGGCGACGCCGGTACCCAGCGACGAAAGATTGGTGCCTGCAGCTTCGGACTGGGGTATGGAAAAGAGTACGCCGGGAAGTGGGTGACCCGGCCCCAGGACGCTGAAGGTATAGTCCGTTTGAATTGTCCAATTTTGGGGAACGGTCGCAATGTAGGCGCCGTTTGCGGGTGAGAAGTGCTTTACGGCAGTGGTGGCAGCTGTCGCAGAAGCACCTAGATTGCACATTAGAAAAATGCCGAATAGCAATGATTTTACTTCGAAATTCATGAACGTTTCCGCTACGACGCGAGGAAGGAATTATGTGGCAGCTGCTCAATCCCTATTTGCCAACACTCTTCATGTTGGCGGTGCTTGTGTGGTGGCAGCGCCGCTCCAGAGGGTCGCGTCTTCGCCTCCGGGCAATGTGGGTCATACCCTGTGTCACCACTTTCGCATTGTATACCACACTGCGCCATCGTCCACCTGAACTGTCGGTGCTTAGCGTCATCGGCTTTGTATTTGCACTCGTGGCGGGCGGCGTAGTCGGATGGTTGCGGGCCCGTCACCTTCATATCCGGATTGATGACGCCAGCGGGCGAGTTACAACCAAGGCGACAACATTCGGACTGATGCTGCTCATCGCGCTGTTTCTGCTGCGTGCCGTGTTGCGCAGCGTGTTTGAGACCCCCGAGGTCCATGGCCATCTTGCGGGGACGGCACTGGTGTCTACGGATCTGGGGCTTGTGTTCTCAGTTGGCCTCATCTGGGCGCGTGCTGTCACGCTGATGCTCAGGGTGCGTCCGATGCTTGCCGCCCATCGCGCGAGATTGAGCTGATGCGAAACGCCGCGGCCCTTGGCGTCTCGCTCTTGCTCGCGGGCTGCGTTCGCCCGCCGCCGCTCAGTTGCCCGAGGCCCCTTGGCTACGCCCGCACCGCCTATCTCTTTTTTGGCCGTTCGACGGCGCAGGGCCGGACGGTTTCTCAAGCACAGTGGCGCCAATTTGTAGACACGACCCTAATTCCAGAATTTCCGAAGGGTTTTACGGTTCTGGCGGCGCGGGGTTACTGGCAAGGATCAGAACGGGCCGGCTTTGAGGCCAGCAAGGTGGTGGTCATCGTGCTGCCGGGCTGGGCCGATGATCTTGCCCGGCTTCAAAGGATCCGTTCGACCTATAAGCGGCTCTTTCGCCAACAAAGTGTTCTGGAGTGGATCGACGCGGGCTGTGCTGGCTTCTAGGCGTCTTGCATCAGCGGGGCGCTTCTTCTATGGTCCCCGGTCTTTCCGGAGAAGGTCCATTCTGCCGGCGGTATTCTAGTGGCCGCAGCTCCGGTGAATTCGAAGGATTCCTTATGGCACGCGTTACCGTTGAAGATTGCGTCGACAAGGTCCCAAACCGCTTTGATCTTGTACTTTATTCCGGCTTCCGGGCCCGGCAGCTCTCCGGAGGCTCCGAGCCTTTGGTGGATCGCGACCGCGACAAAAACCCCGTCGTCGCTCTGCGCGAAATTGCCGATCGCCAGCTGACCCCGGATGTGGTCCGTGAGGAGTATATTAAGTCGCTGCAGAAGCACGCCGAGGTCGATGAGCCCGAAGAAGTGCCAGGCGAGGATGATGCCCGCGAAGATGTTCAGTTCCGTCAGGTAACGGAAGAGGAACTGCTGCGCGCCCTGACGAGCGAGGCCCAGAGGCGGGCTGAACCACAGCCCGAGCCTGAGGTCGACTACGACGAGTAGGGGTGGTGCAAGAACACCTGTCGCACGCGCCGACGGGGTAAAATGCGCCGCGAATTCCTATATGCTGCGGTGACATGACGACACCGCCGAACCCCGTTTCCTCCACCGTGGCGACCGCTCCAGCGGTAGCGCCACCGCCGGTGCGAGCACGGCGACGCAAGCTGATGCGTCAGACTGAACTTGTGGAGCGGGTGCGCAGCTACGATCCTGAGGCTGACGAGGATCTGCTCAACAAGGCCTATGTTTATGCCATGCACGCCCATGGCAAGCAGCTGCGGGCCTCGGGGGATCCCTATTTTGCCCATCCGCTGGAGGTAGCGGCCATCCTCACCGAGCTCAAGCTCGATGTCGCCACCATCGTCACCGCACTCCTGCATGACACGATCGAGGATACCAGCGTTACCTTCGATGATATCAAACGCGATTTTGGCGAAGAAATCGCGATCTTGGTGGATGGTGTAACCAAACTGTCCCAGCTAGAGGTCTTCAGCGAGCGGACAAAGCAGGCCGAAAATTTTCGTAAACTGATGCTTGCCATCACCAGTGACGTGCGCGTGCTCCTCGTTAAGCTGGCCGATCGACTACACAATATGCGTACGCTGAATTACATTTCCAAGCCTGACAAGCGTCATCGCATCGCCCAGGAAACGATCGATCTTTATGCCCCGCTGGCCGGGCGTATCGGCATGCAGAATATGCGCGAGGAGCTCGAGGATCTGGCATTCGCCGACCTCAATCCGGAGGCACGGAATTCGATTGTAACCCGGTTGGATCGGTTGAAGGACACCAGCGGCGATCGAATTGGCCGCATTGCTGATCAGATCAAACGCCGTCTCGCCGAAGAAGGCATCGAAGCCTGGGTATCGGGCCGCGCCAAACGGCCGTGGTCAATCTGGAGGAAGCTCAGGGAGAAGCAGCTGAATTTCCAGCAGCTCTCCGACATCCTGGGGTTTCGCGTGATCGTTGCCACGACCGATGACTGCTACCGTGCTTTGGGCGTACTCCACCAGAGCTGGCGCATGATACCAGATCGGTTCAAGGACTTCATTTCCAATCCCAAAACCAACGGCTATCAATCGATTCATACCACGGTCATGGGGCCGGAAAATCAACGTGTCGAAGTACAGATACGGACTCAGCAGATGCACGAGGTTGCCGAACGTGGCGTCGCTGCGCATTGGCGATATCGCGAGCATGTCGGTGAAAGGGAGCCGCCCGAAAAAGCCCTGGAATGGCTGCGTGATATGGTGGACTTGCTGGAAAGAGGTGATTCCGCCGAGGAATTCTTCGACCACTCCAAACTCAACCTGTATCAGGACCAAGTGTTTTGCTTTACGCCGAAGGGAGACCTGATTGCACTGCCGCGTGGAGCAACGCCAATCGACTTCGCCTATGCAGTGCATACTGATCTTGGCAACACCACAGTGGGAGTGAAGGTTAATGGTGCCCATGTGCCATTGCATACAGCTCTTGGCAACGGTGATCAGGTCGAAATCATCCGCACAAAGGATGCCGCGCCATCGGCGCTGTGGGAACAGTTTGTTGTTACCGGGCGAGCGCGTGCCGAGATTCGCCGATTCTTGCGCCATGCCCAGCGCGATGAAAATATCGCCTTTGGCAAGCGGATCTTGGAGAAGTCCTTCAGCGACCTCAATCTCGAATTAACCGATAAGGCAATTGAGGAGGTGGCGCGCAAGCTGCGCCTGTCCAAGCCAGAGGATGTGTACGCCGAACTCGGACGTGGTGCGTTGCGTGCCCAGGAAGTTGTCGAGGCTGTGTTTCCCGAGATCAAGCGCGATCCGGACCGTAACAAGCTCGCCCAGTTTTCTCAGCCAGGCGAGCATAAGACGATTTCCATCCGTGGGTTGACGGAAGGAATTTCCTACAAGCTCGGGAGCTGCTGCCATCCATTGCCGGGCGACCGCATCGTCGGCATCATGGTGCCCGGACAGGGTGCGATTATCCATACCATTGACTGTGGCGAACTCGAGAAAGCACAAAGTGCGATCGCTGACTGGCTTGATGTTAGTTGGGGCAAATATGCAGCCGACCTGGGACCATCAATCGCCCGCATTGCGGTACGTGTTGAAAACGCGCCCGGATCTCTGGCTGCAGTGATGACCGTGATTTCAAATAATGGCGGAAACATCTTCAATCTGAAGGTGCTGGCCCGTAATCCGCTCTTTTTTGATTTTACCGTAGACATCGAGGTTCGCGATGTCGCTCATTTGCAGAATATCATTGGTGCGCTACGCGTGAACGCAGCGGTCGAGTCGGTTGACCGCGTGCGTGGGCCGCAGGAAGGCGACGATCTCGAACGGAGCGAGCAAAGTGACAGTGGATGATGTCTTGAATGAATTCCGGGCTGCTGGGGCGTTGCTCGAGGGCCATTTTATTCTGTCAAGTGGACGGCATTCCGACTTATTTCTTCAAAAGGCGCTTGTGTTTCAGGACGCGCGCCGCACCGAGCGGTTATGTGCAGCTCTCGCCCAGAAGGTTCGGGCGCTTGTGAAGCAGCCATTTACTGCCATTGTGTCGCCCGCGGTCGGAGGCATCGTGCCGGGCTATGAGATGGGCCGCCAGCTTCAAGTGCCAGCCATGTATGTCGAGCGCGAAGCAGGCGTTTTTCAGTTGCGCCGTGGCTTTCATCTTGAAAAGGGCCAGCCCGTGCTGATGGTAGAAGACATTGTAACGACCGGCCTGTCCAGTCGCGAATGTCTGAGTGCTATCCGTGCAGCGGGCGCCGATCCAGTGGCGGCCTGCTGCCTGATCGATCGCTCAGGCGGCAAGGCCGATGTTGGTGTGCCCCTCATCGCTCTAGCAGCAATCGAAGTACCATCCTGGCCCGCGGACGCACTGCCTGCGCACCTGAAGATGACGCCGGCGATCAAGCCGGGCAGCCGGGGTCTGGCATGAAATGGGGAGAGTTGCGCGGTCACAGCCGGAGGAGCTGGTGCAGGTGACAAAGCTTCGGCTCGGGGTCAACATTGATCATGTTGCGACAATTCGTAATGCCCGCGGTGGTGCATTTCCTGATCCGGTTCGTGCCGCCAAGCTTGCCGCTATGGCCGGTGCGGACGGCATTACGGCGCATTTGCGTGAGGATCGGCGGCATATTTCCGATGCCGATGTCGAGCGTCTGACGCACGAGCTTGATTTGCCCCTCAATTTGGAAATGGCCGCAACCCCTGAAATGCTCGCTATAGCCCTGCGTCATCGCCCGCATGCGGCTTGCATTGTCCCGGAAAAGCGCGAAGAGCGCACGACCGAAGGTGGCATCGACACTGTGGGACTGAGAGAGCGGCTGGCGCCTTTAGTAAGAGCCTTGCGCGAAAACGGTACGCGCGTCTCACTCTTTGTCGAACCTGACCGACGCCACCTTGATGCCGCCAAGGCACTCGGAGCACCTGTGGTCGAACTGCATACAGGCGCTTATTGTGACAGCCGTGGCGGGCAGCGCCAGCGTCATCTGGAGGCAATCCGCGAGTCGGCGGCGTATGGCGCAGAGCTCGGCTTGGAGGTTCATGCCGGTCATGGCCTGAGTTACGAAACCGTGGCTCCTATTGCGGCCATCCCGCAGATCCGCGAGCTTAATATCGGCCATTTTCTGATCGGAGAGGCGATCTTCGTGGGCCTGCAAGAGGCGATATGCCGGATGCGTCAGCTGATGGACGAAGCCCGCGATGGAGCGCAGCTGTGATCATCGGCATCGGCTCGGATCTCATCGACATACGGCGAATTGAACGCAGTATTGAGCGCTTTGGCGAGCGCTTTCTGGGGCGAATTTTCACACCTGTTGAGCGGACAAAATCTGAGCGCCGGGCCCAGCGGGCGGCGTCCTACGCCAAACGCTTCGCGGCAAAGGAAGCATGTTCTAAAGCATTGGGCACAGGATTGCGGCACGGAGTGTTTTGGCGAGACATGGGCGTGGTTAATCTACCGGGTGGTAAACCCTCGATTCAGCTGACGGGCGGGGCGCTACGCCGTCTTGAGGAGCTTACTCCGCGCGGCCATCGGGCGCAGATCGACCTGACGATAACCGATGATTTTCCGCTGGCTCAGGCGATTGTCATCATCTCGGCAGTCCCACTATCTGCA
>JAKBAU010000004.1 GCA_021808875.1 Pseudomonadota bacterium
GTCCGAAGCTCGTGAATTAGGTCTGCCATTGCCGTCTCCCGATGAAGGAAACCCTACATAATGAGGTTGGGTATGTCAAGTATAACATCGCCACCTTACTTTCCATAAGATAAATTCTGACTTTTTTGTTTGTACGCGCAAAGCTAAAATGTCAGGCTTAAGCAAACCAAAAATGTCAGGGTCCTCCCTGGTTGCAACGGGCTGGGAGATTGACATTGGGCTGGGTGGCAATGAGCGAGCATGAGCTGCAGCGGATCAGTGTTTTGGCGGAAGTCGTCTACCGGAAGCGAACGGCGGCTGCCGCGCGACAGACAAGATGAGAGCGCTCAGTATCAAATTGTTCAGCACCTGGCGGGGCCGCGGGACTTTTAGCCGGCGGCCCCGATGCAAATTATTCAGAGACGATGACGCCGTTTTCTTCCTGCGGAATTTCGGCGGGCACAGGGTCTTCGACCTGCGGTGGTTCAGCAGGTTGGACGATGGCTGGTGCCTTTTTCTGTACAACCCTTTTCACGGGTGCCTTCCCGCGGGGCTTTGATGAAGCTTGTTTGGCTGTAGCCTTCTCTGCCGCAGCGAGTTGGGTCTCAAGTTCTGCGATGCGCGCGTTGGCGGCCTTCAATTCCCGAGTTGCGATACGATTTTTGGTCCGCAGCGCCGCAACGGAAGCTTCCAGCTTCTCAATAGCAGCCCGCAGGTCAGCTTTGGCCACCACCGGCGCCCTTGTTGCACGCCTTGCCTCTTGGGGGACTTGCTGCGCTGCTGGCTTGACGGCTGCTCGTGTAGCCTTCACCCGTGCTTTGCTGGGCTCCTTCCTAGCTGCCGCAGACTTGGCGGTTGCCCTTCGTGTGGAGACTTTTGCGGCCACTTTTTGAGTGGCCGATTTTTTTAGGGCTGTCCGTGCCATTGTCGTATCTCCGTGATCGTGCGATGCGCGCCATGTACCTGTGGCACGATGCGCCTGTAAAGACAGACAAATTCCGCAGCGCGCCACATCAAAGGTTTTTTCCGTCGATCTCAAGCCGTTCGAACTGTGCAAATTCTGCGCCCATACTCCGGAGATAAAGCCCAACAGGATGGAAGCTACGGAAGTGAGCAGGATGAGCGTGACCATCCAGACGGGATGTATGATAGCCGCTGCCCACGAGATAATGGCCGCCGACTCTGACTGCTTGCTTAGCAATTTCAGCCCATGATACGCGCGACCGTATGAGCGACGTATCGCATGAAACCCACATTGCCCACCGAATCAGCGAGCTGAAAACAACGATCGATCACGCTCAAGCCGAACTCGATGAGCTTTTGGCGGCTCAAGAGATGCTTCGAAAATTTAGCGCCACTGACGATCAACACCAAACTTAGAATCTTACTGTGACCCGCCGATCGGGCGGTCTGCTCACCAATCAGGTAAATGCCAAAGAATAACCAATGATCATCGCCAGAACACTGCAAGAATTGCACGATGCTCGCACTGCACTCGGGCCTGTATGTTTCGTTCCCACAATGGGCGCATTGCATGATGGGCATCTCGCCCTCATTGCCGCGGCAGAAACCTCCGGCATGCCCACAGCGGCCAGTATATTCGTCAACCCAACTCAGTTTGGTCCCTCAGAAGATTTTGCGCGCTACCCGCGTGATGAGACAGCGGACCTCGCCAAGCTGGCTGCTGCCGGCTGCGCCTTAGTCTGGCTGCCCGCGGTGGAAACCATGTATCCCCCGCAAGCCGCGACAATGATCCACGTCAATGGCCCGGCCACAAAGTGGGAAGGCGCAACACGGCCAGGGCATTTCGCGGGTGTGGCCACGGTCGTCGCCAAACTTTTCGGACAGATGCAGCCCAGCGCCGCCTATTTCGGCGAAAAAGATTGGCAGCAGATCCAGGTCGTGCGCCGCATGGCCACCGACTTGCACCTGCCCGTGCGCATTGTGACCGTGCCCACAGTGCGCGAAACTGATGGCCTGGCGAGATCCTCACGCAATATCTATCTCTCCGCCGCACAGCGTGAAACCGCGCCCGCGCTCTATGCCACCCTCACCCGTACCGCCGCGGCAATCACCGCCGGTCACGATGTGCCAGAGGCCCTGCACGCCGCCCGCCAGCAGCTTCTCCAGGCGGGCATGGATCCGGACTACATTGCGCTCGTCCATGCGGAATCACTGGAGCCTATCACCACCCTCACCCACCCTGCCCGTCTCCTCGCCGCGGCAAAGCTGGGACCGGTTCGCCTGCTCGACAATATCGCAGTCGAGTGACTGCCTCCGTCAGCGCGCCTCAGAAAATCTTCGGCCAGACGCTACGCAACGCCAGACAACAAACCAGCATCAGGCGCCGGCCCTACGCCGGTTCTGCCTTGCCCGCGTTATGGCGCGCAAGCGCGTCTTCGACGAAGGCAAGTGCCTCTGCATGGCCGTGAGTGAGACCAAGGCTGGACTCAACCACAATCATGCGCGCGAGGGCCACGGCAATCATCACCAACCCGGCCGCGGACTCTTTGTCAACGCCGCCAGGGACAAGTAAGCGTGACACGGCTTCAATCTGAATAGCACGAAAATGCTGCGCGCCCTGGATAATCTCGGCCCGAACCGCTTCACGATGTGTGGCGATGGACGCAATCTCACTGCCCAGCGCCGCATCTGAAGCGTCGCTATTAAGTTTCCATATCTCCCGCAATGGCTCCGGAGAGGCTAGGGCTTCCTCAAAGCGCGTCAGCCGGCGCTGATGCACACGCCGCACAAGGGCCAGGATCAGATCATCCATCGTCATGAAGTAGTAATAGAGCAGTTGTGTCTTTAGCCCGGCGCGCGCAGCCACCTGCCGGGCTGTCAAAGCGGGAAAGCCCTCATCGCGCAAAACTTCCTCGGCAGCGTCAATAAAACGCGTCCGGTTATGCGCGCTTTCCGAACCGATTCTGCGGCCAGGCACTGATATCGTATCCATAAACTCCTCGTGTATCATCTTCATCAAGTGGTCGATAACCATAAACGTGATGCAAGCCGCATGAAAGATGCCGACATATTGTCGGTTATTCCCGCCTTACGTTCGGCCCTTGCACAAATAGGGGCTTGGTCAGTGCGCCAGGCGGGGCAGCCCAGCGTCACCGCTTACCCGTGCGGCATTCAAACCGGCGCATTGTCTGTTGCAGGCATGCATTTTGCGAATCGCCGTGATTCCCAATCGACTCGGCTCCCAGCCGCCGAATTAGCATAGTATAGGCCCGTATCAACTCAAACACGGCGAGACCCTTCGCAGATGATCGATCACTTGAGCTGCGGCAAAGCCGGCACAACTCTGGTTCTCTCGCGTATACGAGTCGAACGGAATGAACGGCGCTTTTACGCCATCTCTGTCATCACCGACCTCTTTGGCAACCATCTCGTGCTTCGAAACTGGGGCCGCATCGGGACCGGCGGGCGCATCCGCTTTGATCGACACCACGGACCTGATGAAGCAGTCGCCGCACTCGAGCGACTTGCCCGCCAGAAAACAAAACGTGGCTATGTGAGCGTGGGCTCCGGTATATCTTTAGTAATACGCAACGATCGTTAAAATACTGTGTCTCTTAACTGTCATCTTAGCCTGTGCATGCGGGCAAAGTTGCAGTTTAATCAGGCCGATCATTCAGATTGAATTCGCAACACACCCCCGACCATCTAATTTCTGATATATTCAGTATCGTTTTGTCCAAGCAAACCTACGAAAATGACGAAAAGTTTGTTTTGATACCGTTGACGTCAGTCCAACAAGGTCACCTAAGTTAGAAAATCAACCCCTAGTTTTTGAGGGAATCACCCGCATGTAGCGGTTGTGACAGATATTGGTCAGCAGTCAATCTAACAACACCCCATAAGACACGGAAGATTAAATCAAGAAAACTAGCCATAAATATATCCGATTATTATTGACTCCCGTATGTATAAAAGGCACCAATCGGACACCCAACTTAACCTTCGGTGGCAGATAAATGCGAGCCAAAGTCAAGTACATACGGGCAAAAGCATGGTACGATACACGCTCAATTCAGCTATTCCGGGGGAATCGTTGGGCAGAGCGGGACGACCAAGGCAAGCACGTAAGGGATTTGAGAAAGCAGAGATCTCTGTCTTCTTGGCGGAGGGCGAGCGGATCGTTGGCGCCTATGTGGTCTCGCGCGCCGGAAAGCCTGTCTCCTCAGCATACACGCCATCCTTCGACTACTCCCTCTTTGTCAGCATTACGGGATTACGCGGCTACTACGCCTATTTGGAGGGCGACCGCACCAATAAGCCGCGAATCTTTCGGTCATTCGACAGAATCCTCAAAATGCTTCGTGATCTCGGCTACAACGGTCCGATTACGCTTTACGCTGAGGGCGATGCACGCACGCCGCCAGCCGCTGGGGGAGCGACGCGCCGCCGGCCAGGCGACAAAAGCCAAACCAAGGCATAAGCACCAAGCCACTCCTTCTCTGAAGCGTAGCGCCATTCAATGGCCTGCAGGTGGAGCATGTCGATCGTCTGATTCAATATCTCTTTTGGTGGCCCAATTTTCGATTGCAAATAACGCTGCACAGCCACCTACCAGGCTATCGACTGGATAGCTCTAGGCTTTCCTCAAAACTCCGAGACCAAGGTTCACCGCACGAGTTTCCCTGCCTCGGTGCCAGGGTAATCGCGGGCTGACTACTGCTGCCGACATATTGTCGACAGCCGATGAGACGCTGCCTCCGCACTGTGCCACGGCAACTGGGAAACGCACAATGATCAGGCTGTTCAAGCAACGATATGCTCTCTTCCTCGCTGCTGGTGCAGTCTGGGCGGCGTGTGGGGTGCCGGACAGAGCGGAGGCAGCACCGTTATCCAAAGCAGATTTTAAGGCTTTAGCCTTACGTTGCGCGCCTTCAGTGCCAGTCAAAACGCTCGAAGCAATCGCAATGACCGAAAGCGGCCTCAATCCTTGGGCTCTCCACGACAACACAACGAATATCAGTGCCACGCCTCAAACTGCCCAAGCCGCATTAGCGGAAGCTCAGACCTGGATTGGTCAGGGAGATTCAGTCGATCTCGGGCTGATGCAAATCAATTCCACAAATCTTTCTTCACTCGGCGCAACAGCGCGCGCGGCATTGGACCCATGTGCCTCTTTGGCAAGCGGCGCCGCCATACTTCAAGCCGCGTACGCAGGCGGCAACACCAGCGCCGCGCAGCAGGCCGCACTGCTCATGGCGCTTTCACGCTACAATACAGGGTCCCCTTTTAAGGGCATCCTCAACGGGTATGCCCGGCAGGTCATCTCCGCCGCCAACGCATCTGTCACACCGCCTGCTAAATCCCCAACCCCGCGCCGCAGAACTGCCATCTCTAGCCAATATAGGCCCCCAGCCTGGAATGTTTGGGCAAACGCCTCGTACGCACAGACCCACGGCGCCTCCTGGCTGATCCCGTTGATTTCTGCCCCGAGGGCCACAGCGAACTCTCGGCAGTCTCCGGCACACCTCACTGCGTCTTCCGCTGCCGTGAAAACACTGTTGGCGACAAATGAAAGCCCCACGTCTCCCCCGTAATCCCAGAGGAACCCGTGATGAACAAAATCGCCGTCAGCATGCGCCATTCCACGAAGCAATCCCTCTCCCAATTGCAGAGTTTCGTAACACCCTTGCTTCCTCTCAACGTGCAACGGGCATCCCTCGCTACCGCTCTCTTTTCGGCACCAACCTTCGCGTACGCCCAAACAGTCAGCGGTGGTGCAAGCCCGCAGACCATGATCAACAATATTTGTACGTTTATCCTCGGTCCGTTCGGTCAGACGCTCGCTGTACTCGGCATCATCGGAATTGGCATCCTCTTCATGTTTGGCCGCGCCTCGCTCGGCATCATTGCCGGCATCATTGGCGGCATCGTCATCATGTTCGGCGCCTCGTATCTCGGTTCACAGCTCACCGGAGGTTGAGATGGAGCCACTCGAGACAGATACTCTCTACTTGGCCGCGACACGTCCTGCACTGTTCATGGGCGTTCCTCTGGCCGTAGGTGCCCTGTTGCTCATGCTTGGCGGCCTCATCGTCGTCCTTATGAAAAACCCCCTTTATCTAGCCGTGATGCTGCCGCTTTGGTTCGCCGCCCGCGAGATGGTGTCACGCGACTATAATGCGGTAGGGGTCGTACTGCTCTACCTACGGACAGCTGGCCGGTCGGTCGATAATCACATGTGGGGCGGGGCGTCTGTCTCCACTTTCCCGATCAAGATTAAAAATCGCGGCCGGGGCATGATCGATGTGGGGTGATAGCGGCATCAGCGAGCGTTCACCCATGCAGAACCGGTACTTGCCCTATATCGGGCATATCGGCCCGCAAACCGTACTCCTGGAAACGGGCGCTTTGCTCACCATGGCTCACGTCAAGGGCCAACCATTCGAACTCGCCGATCATGCCGAGCGCAACGCGCGGGTGCGGCTGATGAACACGGTCTATCGCAACATCGGCGACGATAACGTCACCATCTACACGCATCTCGTGCGGCATCAGGACGGGGCAAAGGATCAACCACGCCAGTTTCGATCAAACTTCGCCGACATGCTGGACCGCACCTATCGCCACAAGCTGCTGCAGGACCGTCTCTTCAAGAATGACTATTTCATCAGCCTGATAATTTCTCCGCGCAGCGTTCTCGGTTCAAGCTTCGCGGCCAAAATGGCCAAGTTCGGCAAAAAATTCCCCGATTTGCAGGAGGGGCTTGCCCGCGAGCTCGAGGATATCTGGCTGGTCCTCGAGAACGGATTTGAAGCATTCGGCTTACGTCGGTTGGGTCTCTATAAGCGAGACGGGATCGTATTCTCTGAAATTGCGGAGACGCTGAGACTCATCATCACCGGCCGCCGCCTCTGTGTTCCCATCGTTTCCGGCCATATGGGTGACTCGATCTACACAGACCGGGTGATTTGCGGACGGCGCGGCCTTGAGATCCGCGCTCCTGATCGCAGCAGCTTCGGTACCATCTTCTCCTTCCGCGAATACCCCGCAAAGACCAAGCCTGGCCTACTGAACACGCTGCTCTCAGTTCCCTTCCCTCTTGTGCTGTCGCAATCTTTTGCCTTCGTGACCCGCGCCCAAGCGCAGGACAAGCTCTCGCTAAAGTCAGCGCAGATGGTTGGCGCACAGGATAAGGCCGTTTCCCAGATTGCCGGGCTCGATGAGGCGACAGATGCTGTTGCCTCCAACCAGTTCGTCATGGCTGTGCATCACCTCTCACTGGCTGTCTACGGCGGATCTCTGGCCGAGGTCGAGGAACGAGCTGGCCGTGCCCGAGGCCGCCTCGCCGATTCAGGCGCGGTCGTGGTCGAAGAGCGGCTGGGGTTGGAGGCCGCCTTCTGGTCGCAACTTCCGGGTAATATCGCCTGGCGCACCCGGCCTGGACACATCAACTCACGCAATTTTGCCGGCCTCTCGAGCTTTGATAATTTCCCCGCTGGCAGCAAAACTGGCCACTGGGGCCCGGCTATCGCCCGTTTCAGGACCGATGGCGGAACAGCCTACGATTACGTGCCCCATGTGGCCGATGTCGCTATGACCATCATTTTCGGACCTATCGGGTCCGGCAAAACCGCTTTGCTCATGTTCCTGCTAGCGATGTTTGAGCAAGCGATGCGAGTCAAGAACGCGCTATCGGGTACGTGCGGGTCCATCGTCTTCTTCGACAAGGACCGGGGCGGCGAGCTCCTTGTACGCGCCAGCGCCGGAACGTACCTTGAACTGCGCCGCGGTGAAGCTTCCGGCATGGCGCCGCTCCGCGGGTTGAAAGACAACAAGGCCGATGCCGACTTCCTGCGCAGCTGGATCAAAGCCCTCATTCAAAGTGACGGCAAGGGCGATCTGAGCCCCGAAGAGGAGAGGCGGTTAGATCGGGCCATTACGCGGCAGTTGGCCTTGCCGATTGAGCTGCGCTCACTCGCCGGTCTGCGCGAATTCCTCGGCCATGCTGATCCAGCGGGTTGTGGGCCACGTTTGGAGAAATGGTGCCGGGGTAATTCTCTGGGCTGGGCCTTTGATGGCGAGAACGATGCCGTCCAGATCGACGAGAACATCACCGGGTTCGATATGACCCAGCTTCTCGAGCACGGCGACGTATGCGCGCCGGCCGGTGCCTATCTCCTGTATCGAGTAACCCAGCTCCTCGATGGGCGCCGCATCGTGCTGTCGATCGACGAGTTTCGCTTCTATCTCAAAAATCCTCAATTCGCGAAGGTTGTCGACGATTTATTGCTGACCGTACGCAAGAGCAACGGGGCTGTATTTCTGGCTTTGCAGCAACCCGAACACATCCTCGAAAGCCCGCTTGGTCCATCGATCGTCGCGCAATGTCAAACGAAGATCATGTATCCCTCCCCCACCGCGGACCGCGACACATATATCAACGGGCTCAAGTGCACAGAGGGCGAGTTCCGCGCCGTGCGCGAGGACATGCTGGTTGGCAAGCGGCGCTTCCTGTTGAAACGCGAGCAAGGCAGCGTCATTTGCGAATTCGACCTCGCTGAAATGCATGAATACGTCGCGGTACTGTCCGGTCGCGCGAACACGGTTCGCTTCGCGGAGAGACTGCGCACACAGTTTGACGATGATCCGGCAAAATGGCTCCCTGAATATATGCGCCGCTATCGCGAAGCAACCGATTGAGAGGAGAGAAACAATGCGGAAGTTTCTTGCCATAATGATCGTCTGGGGCGTGGCGTTCGGTTTCCCCCCGAAGGCCGTCGCTCAGGTTCCGGTGATCGACGCTGCAAATCTGGCGCAAGCCGTCCAGGAACTGGCACAGGATGAGCAGGCGGTCACACAGTTGAAGTCTCAGCTTACGGAATTACAGAACACCTATTCGATGTTCACCACCCCAACAAACATCACGGGTATGGTCCCCGAGCTGGAGAACTCCACCATCGAAAACCCAATGCCGTCGGCAAACGCGCTTGCCGGTTTACTGACGGGTCAAACAGCACCATCCGGTGCGGCCGCGTCTTATTATGATCAAAACCATATCTACACGCCGACCACTGGAACAGCCACATCCACACAGATCATCAATAACGGCCAGAGTATCGCCAATATCGAGGGAATCGCATCAACAAACCTGGCTGCAATACAGGAGCGGTTGCAGGACTTACCCAATCTCGAGTCTGATTTAAGCGCCGCAAACTCGATTACACAGGTGGATGCAATCAATGGACGCATCGCGGCGGAGTCGCAATTCGTGCAGGCACAGCAAGCCCAGGCTGAAAATTTACAAGTGCTCGCTAGTGAGCAGCAGGCGTCACAACTGCAGCAGCAAGAAGAAGCCCACCAAGAAAGCGCCGCCAATGCTCTCGCTGCGCTGGACGCCGCATCAGCACAATAACATAAGGATATAACCGAATGATACGTAAGAAGGTTATCGGCGCAGCGCTCGTTTTGGTTATACTCGGTGCTGGTGGCTATCTTGTCGTCAAGCACACTGCAGCGGGATCCAACAATCCAGCAACTGTAGTGCAAACCCCGGCGCAAAAGCCTACCGTACCAACTCCGGCATGGTATGAAGCTCACCGCGATGCCTTGCAGATCGACAATCGGCGTTGCGCCCAAGAAGGCACTAATATGCCACATGGCCTATGCGCCAACGTCGCCATCGCAGATCAATATGTCAGCAACAAAAATGCCTTGAACGCATTGGATCAAGCGAGCTCCCAAGCCGGAACAAATCCGTGACAGTGGTCGCCACCTTATCCAATGATCCTTTTGCCGATTGGGACGCGTTTATTCAGCAACCGTTCACGAACGGTGTTGCCGGAACGGTACAAAGTAGCATGTCGGTTATCCAGGGGCCTCTAACGGCTTTGGTTGTTTTATGGATCATCGTGACGGGCATTCTGGTTATGCGAGGTGATGTCGGTGTACGTACAGGCATTACTCGAATGGTCGGGGTAAGCCTGGTCGTTGGACTCCTAATGTCGACGACGTTATACGACGAGTACGTCGTGAATTTCTTCACGCAGAGCATACCAAATTTCATCGGCACAGCCTTGAGTAACGGCACAGCTACGACCGGACCGGATACATTTTATCAAATATTCTTAAATACGCAGAAGGTTTTTACGCAAGCTAATTTAGGTATTAGCCCCGTCAACATTGCGGCTGCGGTTACATTTGGGATATTGGATGTTGCATCTACATTCCCTATCCTTGTACTGTTTCTTTTCTATGAGCTGACGAAGATCCTCATGGATCTGGTTGTCTGTGTCGGTCCATTCGTTCTCCCAGGCTATTTGTTTGCTACTACGCGTGGTGTAGCAGATCGCTTCGTCAGCAAGCTTATCGCATTGTCTATCTTAATAGTCTTTGTCGACGTTCTTCTTTCAATTATTGATGTTGCCATCAATACATACTGTGGTGACGTTGTATCAATGATCACGTCTGGTCAATCGGCTGGGTGGTTCGGCACGGAGGAGAATATTACTACGACTATCATTATGTGTCTTCAGCTCGTGGTTTTTCTGGTTCTCTCTGCAGCACCGATGACGTTTATTCCTGCTATTGCCAGTTTTATAGGCGGCGGCATTTCCGTGAGCCCTCTTCAAGTCGTAAATTCTATCATGAACGTAGCCGTACACAGTAGAAATGACAGAGGTTTGATAAGATGAACTTTCTAGCATTCCGGCAAACTGCCATGGATTTCGAAAGTGTATGCGTTGTCTTTTGGATTCTCGTCACAATCTTCGAATTCAGTTTTAAGAGATCTGCGCCACGTCTGCTGCGCATAATATTTTGGCTTCCTGGACGAATGATTCGTTTGTTTGTTTTGATCCTCGGCATAGGGTTTCTGCTATCTGGCTGCGCTAATTCCGATCCACTCGCTGTCGCATCCGGCCCCCTATACCAGCTCAATACTAGGCAATGGCACGCAACATCTCAAGAATTGTCAGCACCGCCCTCTGTGGTACACAATTGAAGGAACTTGGCAATGAATGATGCCGACACGGCCTTCCCGCTGACCGCACCACAGCTTGAAGCTCATTATCATGAAGTTGCTTCCTTCCAAAAACTACGTGCACGTTTAAGCCGCTACATCTCACGTGGTTTGATAGTGGCACTAGCGATTTCTCTTTGCACCAACGCCGGGTTGGGCTGGGCGATCGTATCCATGCTCCCCCTCACAAAACTGGTGCCGGTATATCTTCTGGTACGGCCCGATGGAACGATCGACACGTCCGTTGCCCTTTCCACAATGCCGACATCGGCTAGTCAGGCGGTTGTCCGCGCTGCCCTCTGGCAATATGTGCAAATGCGCGAGGGCTACAGCTATGACACAGCGCAATACCGCTATAACATCGTCTCCGGCATGTCCGACGCAAACGCGCGCTCAATCTATCAGGCATGGTTCAATTATCCCAACCCTCAATCTCCGCAAGTCACAGTCGGCAAAAGTGGCGTCGTCACTGTGGAGCCGATTTCGGTTGCACTCATCGGGCCGGACGTCGCTCAAGTGCGCTTCAAACGACAAGTTACCATGGGAACAGACGCACCGGTGACCACCACCTGGACGTCGACACTGCAATTCCGGCAGCTCAAATCCATTCCTGCCGCTAGCCGCCTGACAAACCCGGGCGGCGTCATCGTCACCAGCTATCAAAGCGAAGAGGACACCGCCCCATGAAGAACTGGACGGTTTGGTTGCTCTTGAGCACAACAATGCTCGCCGGCGCGGCATACCCTGCTTTCGCCGATGAAAAGCCCGTCAGCGACCAATATGATTCGCGCATGCGGATCATAGCCTACAATCCGGGTCAGGTTGTGCATCTATCAACCGTTGTAGGCGCAACGATGATGGTGATCTTCGGTAAAAATGAAACCGTAACATCAGTGGCCGAGACGGACAGCATGCACCTGGCGGCCATGCCCAAAGGAAACTACCTGTTCCTAAAGCCCAGCGCCCCACTCCACCTCCAGCCAATTGACGTCTTGACACGGCTCGCCAACGGCACTCTGCGGCATTACGTGTTCGAGTTTGAGACGATCAACAATGCGTCCATGGCAAGCGGCACCAGCGGTGTCTATTACTCAGTCCAATTCACCTACCCTGCCGAAGCGGCCGCAGCCGCCGCGGCAAGAGCGCGAGCCGAAGCCGCGCAGACCGCAAAACTCAATGCCGCGGCGGCCAAACAAGCGCACAAGATAGCTGTAAATGACATCATGGATGCCGAGCGGACTAATCCCTATCTCGGCGCCCGCAATTACCGCTACGTTGCACAAGGCGACCATGCGCTCGCCCCGAAGGCAATCTGGGATAATGGCTATTCCACGGTGCTGACCTTCCCCGGAAACACAGCCATCCCGTCGGTCTTCATCATCAACCCGGACGGTAAAGAAGCTACCGCGACCTACTCCGTCCACGACGACACAATCGAAATCAGCCAGATCACGCGCGAGATCCGCCTGCGCTACGGCGGGACCGTGCTGAACATTTATAACCTCGGCTACAACACAGTGGGGCGCAACCCCGGCACTGGTACGGTCAGCCCGGATGTAACGCGAACAGTTTCCACCGGCACGGCCACTATACCATGAGTGAGGGGCAAAACTCCCCTGTCGAGCAAGGCCAGTCGCCGGTCGCCGGCAAGGGCGGCCGCCAGCTCTCGATGGGCACCAAATTGGGTATTCTCGCCCTCGTCGGTATTCTTGGGATCAGCTTCGTTTGGCTGAACGCCTTCTACACCCATCGGCCAAAGCAACCGCCCGCGGCGAATGAGACCGCCTATACCAACGGAGGGGAGCAGTTCACACAACCGCCGCCCGTGGTACGGCAACCTGCTCCTCCTCCCCTTCCGCAACCTGCTCCAGCAGCGGAACCTCTGCTGGGGGGCGCCCGGAACCAGGAGACACCCGCAAGCGCCCCGATCATGGCTTATTCGGGACAAGCCGACATTACGCCCAGTATGGCCAGCGCCGCGGCATCAACCTCGGGCCCATCGCCGTCCCTACCGGCGACACAGACCCCTGATAAATCCCCGCTTGGGGCGCGCCTGAAGGCCACGCCGATGGATGCCGAACAAGCGGCGGTATTGGCCCACCCGAACCTCACCATCACCGAGGGCACGGTCATTCCCTGTACCCTGCAAACGGCAATCAACAGCCAACTCCCAGGCCTCGTTACCTGCGTCGTACCGATCGACATCCGAGGCGCAACCGGCAACGTCGTGCTACTCGACCGGGGCACTAAGATCGTCGGGCAGATCCAAAGCGGGCTTCTGCAGGGGCAGGACCGCGTATTTGTCAATTGGACGCGCGCCGAGACGCCGGATCATGTCGTCATTACGCTCGACTCACCTGGGACGGACGAGCTGGGCCGCTCTGGTCTGCCCGGCGCTGTCAACACACATTTCTGGCAACGCTTTGGCGGGGCACTCATGCTCACCCTCGTACAAGGCGGGCTTGACGCGGCAACCGTCATGGCCGCCGGCAACGGCAATAGCAATTCAGCCTCGCAGCAAGCAGCCCTTGGCTTCGTCTATTCGGCACAATCAAATGGGCAAAGCGTCGCCAACACCGCCTTACAAAATACGATCAATATACCTCCCACCCTGACCAAGAATCAGGGCGACACGGTTGGTTTGATCGTGGCGCATGATCTCGATTTTTCGAACGTCTATCATCTCCAGATCGACAAACCCGTGAGCTTGACCAATGGCGGGTGAGGTCATTCTTCAGTTGAACCATTTGATGAAGCCGTTGGCGTCATGGCTCAACGATCCCCTCACCGAGGAAATTTGCATCAACCGCCCTGGCGAGGCATTCATCCGCCAACGCGGGACATTTTGCACGAAGCATGTCTCCCTCACGTTTGAAGATTTGGAAGATATCGCCATCCTTGCGGGCGCGCTGCGCAAGCAGGATGTTGGGCCTCGAAGTCCGCTCTGTGCAACGGAACTCCCTGGCGGCGAACGCCTCCAAATCTGCATGCCGCCGGCCGTCCCGGCTGGCACAGTCAGCCTAACCATCCGCAAGCCCGGCGGGTCTGTCGCCCCGATCAAATCCGTTGCCGGCCGGTACAACACCTCGCGCTGGAATCGGTGGGAAAACCGCAAGATTGCAGAGCAACGCGATCTTGGCGACCTGCTCGAACTCTATGACTCGGGGAACCTCGAAGCCTTCCTGGAAAGATGTGTGACCGCGCGGTTGACTGTCCTGAATTGCGGCGCCACCGGATCAGGCAAGACCACCATGAGCAAGACGCTCATCGGCTCTATCCCTCCGGCCGAGCGCATCATCACCATCGAGGACACGCTCGAATTGACGATTCCCCAACCAAACCATGTCCGCCTGCTCTACAGCAAGGATAATATCGGCCAGGCCAATGTCACAGCGGAATCCCTACTGCAGGCGAGTTTACGCATGCGGCCAGACCGAGTGCTCCTCCAGGAGCTGCGCGATGATGCCGCCTGGACGTATGTGAACGAGGTGGTGAGCGGTCATCCTGGTTCCATCACCACGATCCATGGCAAGAATCCCGAGGATGCCTTCAAAAAGCTATTTGCACTGGTCAAGGGCAGCCCGCAGGGAGGTAAATGGGACGACGGAACACTGATCGATTTTCTGGCATCGGCTGTCGATGTGATCATCCCGTTCCACAATGAGGGCAACATCTACGAAATTCGCGAGGTTTGGCTCGCCGCCGATGCGGCACGGCGCGGAGAAACTGCCGCGCATCTGTTGAGATCAGCATAAGGGGTCCGCAAAATGACCGAAGCTGTAGGTCAGCTCATCGCCAAAGTCGGCTTCAGCCTGATCCTGGCAGTCGTGGCCTGGACAATGGTGGCATCGCTGACATTCTTGTTCGGTACCGGGCTCCTGCATGACTTTCCACACCCATTTTACCAATGGTGGCTCTATGCGTTGGGGGACCGTGGCAATACGCGGGTTGATCACTGGCTCAAAATCGGCGCGGCCGTCGGCGCTGTTCCGCTGGTAATGTTTGCCATCGGTCTGGCCGTACGCTCCTATCGCGTCACGGGGGTCCCGTTGCGGCGCCCATTATTCGGCGGAGCCGTCAAATCACCACTCGCAGTGACGGATAATCATGGCCGTGCCGAGTGGATCAATATGAAAGCCGCACAAAAGCGCTTCCCGGGGCCTGACCCAGTCTATGGAGGCATTGTAGTCGGCGAAGCCTACCGCGTGGACGAAGACAAAGCGGCCAAAGAGCGGTTTGATCCTGAAGACCCGAAAAGCTGGGGCAAAGGCGGCAAAGCGCCGCTGCTCATCGATCCCTGCCGGGAAGGACCGACACACTCGCTTATCATCGTCGGCAGCGGCGGCTATAAAACGACAACCGCGATTTCCACATTGCTGCACTGGACCGGATCCGCGATCGTCCTGGATCCCGCCGGCGAAATCGCACCCATGTTGCACGAAGCACGCGCCGCAATGGGTCAGGAGGTGTACGAGCTCGATCCTGCCACCCCTGTTGGCTTTAATGTTCTCGATTGGATCGACATTACCTCACCGATCGCTTCGACAAATATCGATTCTGTCGTGACCTGGATTTGCGGCGACCAAAAACCTGGCACGAACCGCAGCGATGATTTCTTTCAGAGCATGGGCCGCAATGTCGTGCGGTGCTTCGTGGCACACGCGCTTTACGATCCGGAAGCCCCAGAAGAGCTGAAAACACTTCGCGCCGTCCGCCGGGCTATCGCCATGCCGACCGAACATATTCGCAAAGTTTTGCGCGGAATCTATGAAGCCAGCCCCAGCGCCTACGCGCGCCAGCTCGCGGGCCCATTATGCGGCCTGGTTGATGAGACATTCAGCGGTGTCGTCGGCGCGGCTGCTGAGCTCACCACCTGGCTCGGCAATGAAGCCTATGCCTCGATGGTTTCCGGCAGCAGTTTTACCACGGCCGACTTGCTGAAGGGAAAGATGACCCTCTTTCTCAAAATGCCTCTGAAAGTCCTGGAAACGACACCTGGGGTAAGCCGCACTATCATTGGCGCGTTGCTCAACGCCGCCTATGAAGCTGATGGCGACGTGAATGGGCGCGTCCTCTATCTGCTCGATGAGGCCGCCCGCCTTGGCTACATGAAAATCCTCGAGACCGCCCGCGATGCTGGCCGCAAGTATAAAATCACCCTGCAGCTCCTCTATCAATCCATCGGGCAAATCGTCGACCAATGGGGCGAACAAGGCAAAAGAGCCTGGTATGAGGGGGTGTCTTTCCGCTGCTACGCCGCCGTGCAGGATCTTGATACCGCTACCGAGTTGGAGAGCACCTTCGGCACCTATGGCGTCATGGCGAGCTCCGAAGGCACGAACACCGGCAGTGCCGGTAAAGCACTGGAATCAGCATCCCGCTCACGCGGATCCAATGTCAGCTATCATGAAATATCTCGTCCTCTCATACGAAGGGCCGAGTTGATGCACGACGCCCGCGCGGATGAGTTGTTCGTCCTGGCGCGCAGTACCCCTCCTATGCGGTGCGGCCGGGCGATCTATTTTCGCCGGCCGGAGTTCGTAGCCAAGGTGGGGTCAAACCGGTTCTACAAGACACCCAAATTGAACAACGAGGAGAAGCACCATGTCTGAAATCGAGTCTGACCTCGACCGCGCGGCTGCGGCCTACTGGATGTCCGTGGCCAATAAGGCCGGGACGAACAAACCGGCGGCATTGCAACAAGCAGAAAGTCTGCTCCGCGATGCGCGCGCCGAAGCGCGCATCCCGGATAGTGCGAGCCAACCAACACTCAATAATCTAGAGGCACCGCCGCTTGACGTTCTCAAATCGCGCCGCCTGACGCGTTAGATCCGCGGCCCCTTTCGGCGCACCTGCTTCTGACCCTCAACAGGCTCTGGAACGTCAGACGCGCGCCGCGCCACACCCTGCCAATATTCATGTTCCGCATCATACGAGGGCCGCTTCGCCTGCGTCAGAGCCGTCACGCGTTCGGCCATGCGCGCAATCTGATCACCATGCGCGCGGAGCTGTTCAATGATCGCAGGCAGCCGTTCCTCCAAGATACGAACAACCCGGCGATTTTGCAGCCGCTCCACCAGCCGGCTTGGGATTCGTCCCTCTGCCTTCCGTGCCTCCATGCTTTGCAGCGAGGCCTGCACCATCCGGATTGTACCTCGACGTAAATCCGCGGCGCGCTCAATCAACGATACCGCGCTTTCCTTCTCATCCTGCCGCGATAAATTTCGTGTCACATTGGCCAGCACATCGCTCGCCGTGATCTCACGGCGGTCCCCAAGCGGGCGGCGACCAGCGACCTCAGCACGCTCCGCACCATCGGATGTCAGGATAAAACTCTGCTCACGATGCCGGCTACCGCTCGTATAAGCACCAAACGCAGTCACAAGCCGGCTGCCGCTGGGCATGGCGTGAATATGCTCAGAGACGGTCGACCCTTGAGCCGTGTGCGTCGTCAACGCGTCGCCATAAGCAAGTTGAACCCGGCCGGCATCATCGCGCAGCCGATCCCAGGGCACGAAGCCTTCCTTGCCCGAATTTGTCTGCAGGCAAAGCCCATCCTCCTGAATACGCACAACCTCAAGGACCGTGCCGTTTTGTCCGATATTGCTACTCCAGCCCGTATCGGAAAATGTCGCATTGATGCGCTTGAACAGCCTGACGCGATCCCCTTCCGCCAGAGGCAGCGCGTAGCTGCGTTCGCCTTGAGCATCTGTTGCGGCGATCGTTATTCTGTCGGGCCCGACTTCACCGGCAGCCCGTCGACGGTCGCGAATCGCCACACTGATGTCATGGGCTTCGGCATTGGTTGGCGCGCTCACCGTGATGGTAAAATCCGGGCGGCTACGGTTCGCCTCGCGCCGCTCTTGCCAGAGGGTGGCCACCTGTTCGATGGCCTCACGATAGCCGCCCACCACCACCTGGAATGTGTCATTAGCGGCCTTGCGCCGCATGGCCTCCTCGGTCTGGCCATTGCGGAACATGAGCACCGTTTCTCGCTCGTCGGCATCCTTTTGGCGTACGGCACTGCCCAGTTCCGGAACGGTATTGGCACCGAGGGCACGGCGCAGCAGTGCGATGACCGGGCCCGCCTCCACGGATTGCATTTGCTTCGGGTCGCCCAGCATCACAAGCTGAAACCTCGTGCGCTTTTGTAGCACAAGGATATCATTGAGCTGGCGGGTCCCCAGCAGCCCGACCTCATCCACCACCACGACCGATTTCGCATCCAACACCACCTTGCCGCGCTCAACCGCCTTCAGAAATGAGGCCACAGCCCGCGTGCGGCCCTCAATGCCGGCCTCTGCCAAATCGTTGGACTGACGCCAGGCTAGGGCAATGCCATGAACGGTTCGTCCATCCTCAGCCCAAGCGCGCACCATGGGCTTGAGTAACGTGGTCTTGCCGGATCCAGCCACGCCAATGGCAAGCCCAATCCGGCCGCCAGTGCCCAATTTATCGATGACCGCGCGTTGCGTCCGACCATGCTCGCTTGAAAAATCCAGCTCCGGGAAGGCCCGAACCGCCGCAGCGATTTTCGCGGGCGTGAGCGCGGCGCTGCGATCGCGCCCGCTCTCGCCGGCAATCTCGATCAGCGTCCTCTCCTCGCGCTCGTCAAGGCTTGTCGTCACGGCCGTACGTTCCCGGCCCTGTGCGCCTCCGACCGTGCCCCAGATCAGCCCGGCATCCTCGCCCCGGCGCTTGATGCCGCGTTCACGGAAAGCTTGCGTCAAACTGTTCACATCATCGGCCGACTCAATGCCGGACAGGATCAACCCCTTGGCGGCGGCAACACGCGCATCTGACCCGTCGATAACCGCGCGCCGGTCGAACTGCTTGCCGAGCAACGGCATCGCAGCCTGGTAGGCCGTTTCGAGCCGTTCGGCGCGTGACAAAACCGGCCTGATTTCGTCAGGCCGCAACACACTGCGATGAGTATATCCGATCTCCTCTGCCATCCGCCGCCAAGTGGCAACGTCGCTCACATCGTCAGATTTTGCAGCGCGCGGATCCTGCACCCCCGATTTGAGCAGGCCGATCTTTCGGTCCGCATCCAGGCTGTCCCAATCCAAACCCACGGATTGGGCATAGGCCCGCGCCGCATCTGTACCCCCGACTGTCCGCTTGCTGAAGTGCGCCGTAACACTCGCGGGGACCGCGGCGAGGTGCGCCATCTCGTTACGAGGGTCTAAAGTGACCTCGACGCCATGGCGGCGAAGGTTATCGGCCAGATAGGCTTGGTAAAGCGCGCCCCATTCATGAATGCGCCCCTCGAGCTGAGCCAGGTCAAGCCCGCCAACCCGGCCACTGGCCGTCTGCACGACATTGAACATCGCGACATGGGTATGGACCTGCATATCACCTGGTACCCGTCCGCCGGTGCCCGTGAGGCTGAAGAGTTCAGTCGCTTCATTCCCGGCCTCGTCTCTGGTGATAACCGGCACCGTGGGGCGCGCGGCATAATGATCAAAAGACACCCAGCCGACTGAGCCGGCTTCATAGCCGTCTTTGCCACCATCTCCTTTTCGGGCACGGCCGATCTGCTTTTCAATGATGTGAAGCACGCTCTCGATGGCGTCCGTATGTGCCTGGTGCATCATCGCGCGCTCGGCATCGGTCGGGGCGAATGCCCAGGCCACAGAAAGCGATTTCGGGGCAGAGAAGGTGAGGTCAATATAGCCGATACGCGCTTTCGACACCTCCAAGGCCGCCATATAGGAACGATCGGATAATTCACGCCCGTCAGCGAGACGGCCGGCAAGAATATGCGCACGTTCCTCATCCGATATCAGCTTGCCTTTAACCCCCAAAGCCTTCTCCAGGCGCACAATCGCGGAACGGGCAACCTTATCCGGGAGCATCTCACCAGCGGCAGTGCGGCCAGCAAGCATGTGTCCCAACTGAATCAGATCGGGCTTCGCCCCAGTCTTCAGTCCGAAGATTTGCGTCAACGGCAACGTCGCCGCACGCTTTTGCTTACCCTCGATCTCGAGACCGTCCGCCCGTTGGCCATTCAGCAAATACGCTACCTCGCTTGGCCGTAGCCCGCGGTCCGGGTCGATGCCTAAACGCTGCGCAAGCGCCGGGTCCATGTCACGGCGCGGCAACGCCACGGCACTGCTGTAATCGAGAGCGACCGACGCCGCCACGATGGCAGCATCCAACTCTTCACCTGTGACCGGATGACCCAGCCGGGCGAGGCAGGCCAAAGCTGCATCGCGCGTGACAAGTTCAGCACCCGCAAAAGCACCAAGCGCCTGTAGTTGCAAAGCGCCGATGTTGTCATCCGTGCCATTTGAATCCGAGGTGCTCTCGCTCAACCTGATCACCTCGTCCGCCACCAATGCATCGAGCGCATCGCCGTCAGCAAGAAGGCCGTTTTCGGCAAGACGGCTGTATCGGCTGAATGCCGCGATGGCGGGCGTTGGTGGTGTCACGCCTTGCTCGTAATATGCCGCCATAACTGCCATCTCCGGCGGCAACGTCTGTTGCAAAAGATGTTCGGCCATATTCCGCGCTGCGCGCGGTGCACCAGCGGCGCCTGTTCGGTAGGTCAGCATGTTACCTAACCTTCCCTGCACTTTGACCTGCCGACAGACCAATGCGGCCTATCACCTCTGCGGCAGTATCACCGGGAAGACCATCGAGTCGGGCGGATATTGTCTGCATGTCTGCACCCATCCGCATCACCGCTTGGGTAAGTTCGTCCAAACTCTGTACAAAAGGCGACTGCGCGGCATCATCCTTTGCCGAGGCCTCAATTTTGCTGAGCATTTCCATTTGTTGTTGCAGTGTCTCAACAACGAGGGTGAGCGCACGGTTGATTAAAGACTGCCCGGACTCGATGCTTGAGAGACGAGCTGCTATTATTTCGGCACACGGAGTTTCGGCCATGAATTTCTCCTGGCGGTCGATTTCCTCGAAATGCTCTCTCCACAGACGAGGCTACCGGGAATGGCAAAGCGCCGCAAGCACGCATCCAAAGGATGCCTTGGTCTGCTGCAGATAACCTACTTTCAAACTCCCCTGAACACGCCTTTTACCGCCCCGAAATGTGCCCCTTTATGTGCCTCGAAAAGCGCCCCTAAATATGCCCCGGAATGCACCCCTACATGAACCTTGATTAAGTTGACCAGCAGCTGAACGTAACGCAATTTGCGCGCACCCATGCCGATGAAACGTCAACCATCCGATGCAGAGATCGATGCCCTCGCAGCAGAATTCCGCGCGCTATGGCGCACAGGCGATGTGGTCGGGCCTTGGCTTCGGAAACATGCGGTTCGGCTCCGGGAGTTGGTCCATGGTGACTGGTCCTGGGCAGCCATTGCCGCAGCCCTCACCAGGGCCGGCATCACATATCGCACGGGACGCCCTTGGTCTGCAGAAGGCTTGCGCGTCGACGTGCGACGAGCGACACGGCCGCTCAAACGATCCGTAGTCATAATGGATACAAGTGGCACCAGCGCAACCGTTCCGCTATCAGAAAATACGGCTGCGAGCTCTACGCCAAGCGCGGTGTCACATTCGCGGATACCAGACACACCTACCGTTCCCAGGTTCAAACCGGCCTCATTGCGGCCCTATGAACCCCCACACCCGCCAACCCCAGAAGACATCGAGGAGAGAGAGCGACAGCAAAAACGCATATTCGGATGAAAGGAATGATCAATGCCGGATAACACGCCGCAATCTCCCAGCCTGCTGACGGAGAAGCCGACGGCTGCCCCGTACAAACCCGGTGCCAAACCGTTCTTGGGCAAGACTGTCGATTTCGGGGAACTGGCGCCCCAGCCGGAAGCCGAACCGACAATCGCCAAAGGCATTGACCTTGCCGGCAAACCAAAGATCGTATTCGCTGCGGGACGTGGCAAGACGGGCAAAACCACGTTGCTGCGTTGGATCGCCGAAATGTCCCTGCAACGCGTCAGCAGCCCGATCCTCGCCGATATCGACCCCAGTAATGCCAGCTTCTCGCGCTATTTCGATGACGTCGCTCGCCCGGAGACCGACAACCCGGCAGCCATTGCCCACTGGCTGCAAGAGCTGATCGAGCACTGCATCGGTGAGCGCCAATCGGCCATTGTCGATTTGGGCGGTGGTGACACCACACTGCGCTCGCTCGCGACCGAAATGCCAGGTCTGGCAGCAGCCATGGAAAGTTCAGGCGTGGCGCCGGTGATGCTCTACCTCCTTGGTACACAGGCGGAAGACCTGACCCCCGCGCTCACCCTGAGCACACGCGGCTTCACGCCAAAGGCGCAAGCCCTCGTGCTCAACGAGATTGCCATTGACGCCGGCATGACGCGCGTCAGCGCGTTCAGCCGCATCACCAATCTCCCAGGCTTCGTGCAATTGGCAAAAGCCAGTGTACCTGTATGGATGCCTCGCTTGTTCGCGGCCGAGGCAATCGAAGCGCGGCAATGCCGATTCTTCGATGCACGGGATCGGAAGGTCACCCCTCCCCTCGGTCTATTTGACGGCGCGCGGTTGCGGGCTTGGCTGGAAGCCATGGACCACCGCTTCGCCGGCATCAGCTCATGGATACCGTAGGCGCCGCCGATCGCCGAACCGATGTGCGGACAAAGCTGAACGCGGCATGCGATGCCATGCGGCGAGCGGCGTCCGCTTCGGTGCTGACAGGAGACCCTGTCTCTGAGCAGTTACATGCCTTGGCCGCCTCCTTCGAGGCGCTCGGCGAAATTTGCGAGGTCAGTGCCAACGCGCAACTCGATATTGCCGCGAAGCTACGTGTCGAAACAGATGCGGTGGCAAACGCGGCAATTGCCCGCGTACATGCATCGGGCCTCGACATTGTTGAACAACTCACACCACGTCTGACGTCAGTTGTTGAGCAAACAAGCCGCTCACGAATGCGAACCGCTCGCCTGAGGGTTATCTTCGGCGGATTGGCGGCTTTGACGGTTGGACTGGGCTTCATCGCTTGTGTCTCTTACGCCGCCGGGTTTTCATCCGGGCGGTCACAAGGGGAACTGGCGGCGCATACAATAGCCGCGGCCATGGCCGCGGGACCAAATGCCGCAACAGCCTGGGCGTACTTGATGGCGAACAACGACCCGGTACAAGCCCTTGCTGCCTGCAAAAAATCGATCTCTACGGATGCACAAGGCAGGCAGTTCTGCAATTTGCCGGTCTGGCTCGAAAGGCCGACGGTTCCGCCGCAATGATGAACGTCTCTGGATGAAACTAAGATCAATCCAAAATGAGGCGGAACTGAGCTCCGCTTTGATGACCTGCAGAACGCCTTGGCTCAGGGCGCCATGGTCGCAATGTCAAGGTCCTTTTTGTCCTTCATCAGAGGGGAACATCCGCCGCCGCCGACCAGAAACACGATATTCTCGGCGTTCATGGTCTGGGAAAGCGCCTGACGAGCGCTCTCGATCCCCCTAGTTTCTTATTTGGCTGCGCTGTTCGCGCGCGCGGCTATATCGGCGCACCGCGCCATGAGCGCCTCGAACGGCTCCGCGTCATCGAAGAGCAGCCCATCCTCGACCATGCGGGTATAGTCGTCCTTCAGCGCTTTTGCGCAATCGCCAGCCGGAACGAGGCGCAAGCCGCCGTTAACGGCCGCCGCGTAGTCGACCGGCGTGCGGTCGGCGGCCTTCTCCGCGAAGAACATCGACTTGTGGCGGGCGACAGCATTGGCCAGCTCGCGATCGGAGAAAGCTATTTCCCCAAACCCGACTTCATCCAACCTGACAACGTCGTGCCAGTGTCGCGCAAAACGGTCGCCACGCAGCCGTTCCTGGAGACAGAAGACATGGATAGCGGTAGCCTTCTCCCAGAAGGTCCGCTCCGCGTGCATGACGCGCGGGCGCGCCGCCGGGAATATCAGCCCCTCGATCAGGCCGGCCCCATCGCAAACGACATCGCGTAGGCTTGCGGGTTCGCCCGTCGAGCGGGCGCCGAACTCTAGCATGACGCTGGGCGCGACATAGCCAGAACCGGCCGCGGTCGCCTCATAGTCGATGTAGAGCTTGTCACCCTCGACGCGAATGGCCGCCGCCAGACCCTCGGTAGCCAGCGCGTTCGCGATCACGGGCTGCACGGCCTCCGCGACCCAAACCGGCAACCGCCGGCGGACCTCGCTGGACCAGCGCTTTTCCTCGCTCCGGGCTTTCGGCAGGCCCTCGCCATTGTCCCCGACCAGATCGGGCGCGATCGCCCGAATGTCGTAGGTCAGATCCACATCCTCTGAGAACCGGTGGATGACTTGATAGGCTTTCGACAGCGACGTGCCGCCCTTGAATACCAGATGTTCCCCGAGCGGCGCGGCGTAGAGGGTCGCCAGCGCCCATACCACCCACACATCTTTTTCGAGGAGATGGGTAGGACGGCCCGACCGGTCAGCGGCGACGCCCAACGCATCGCGCCGATCCTCAGCCGAAAGCTGGAGGAAGACGTCAGCCATAGGCCGCCTTTCCGACGCACTGTGCGAGCCACGTTGGAAACTGCGGCGCTGCGGCGACCAGTTCGCCGAACACACCGGGCGACATCGTCCGCTTCAATGTCGTGAGCGCGGCCTCCGCCTTTTCCGGGCCAAGCCAAGCGAGCGCCCGCACGGCCTCCCCCGCCGGGCGGTTGGCCAGGGCCAGTTGCCAGCGCGGCGCGTGCCGTAATTCCACAACCTGCCTGCCAAGGTGCATTTTCCGGCTGCGCCCGGAGGTCAGATAGACCGAGCGGATGGGCACCTGCGTCGTCAAGCCAAGGGCGTTCGCAGCAGCAGCGCCGTTCGAGACGATGATCTCCCCCTTTTGGGTCGCAAGGGCCTCGACAGCCTGCTCAACTGAAGGAGAGCGCGTGCCAAACCGGCTGGCGATGAGACGCAGATAGACGCCGCGACCAGCGCGAATAAGCTGCCCGCGCTCCGACAAACGCGACAATGCCTGATCCACGGCCGCCCGGTTTCCGAGGTGGAGCAGGCCCTTGGCGGACACGGGGGCGCCTTCGGGCAGTCCCGTCGCATGAGCCAGAATCTGTTCGGTCAGCCGTGTCATCATCTTTCTCCTGTCAGAAATATATACGATTTTCTGACAGTTTTCAAGGAAGCCCGCGGGAACAAGGCCGGATACCAGATCTCGTCGGACACCTTCTCATCATCAAGATCGTTGCCATCGATCGTCAGCATAGCGGTCAGACGGTAAAGTCGCCCATATCCTCCTTCGGCCCACGAGCGATGATTTTCAACATGCCGTCAGGCAGCGGGCGTTGCAGTGCCAATGCCTGCTCCAGCGGCGCGGTCATCCAAAGGTCGATCTCGGCGCGTGTCGTCAAAATGACTGGCATGGCCTTCTCGTGGATTGGCGCGACGTCGGCATTCGCTTGCGTCGTCAAAATGGCATAGAGGTCCGCTGTGACCTCGCCTTCTTTCATCTTCCGTACGGAAGTCCAGTTGGTCCACACGCCGGCAAAGAAGGCGAGCGGCCGGCTCTCATCGAGCGCAAACCACACTGGCGGACGCTTTCCATCGGCAAGAGGCCGCGGTTCCGGCTCGGCAAAAGAGGTGAAAGGCACCACGCAGCGATGTTCGATAGTCATCCAGCGCCGCCAATAAGGCGCAGCCGGATTCCTGATGTTCGTCCAGCCACCATCCACTTTCTTACCCTTCAGCAGATTTGGCGGGGTCGGCATGCCCCAGCGTGCCATGGTCAGCTCACGGCCATCCGGCTGGTTGCGCACAATCGGCGCCGCATGGTCAGGATAAATGCCAGGCAAAGGCGGCAGATTGCCCGTGCGATCGCGCATGGCGCCGGCGATTTCAGCAATTGCTTTCTGGCCTTTTGTCTCAGAGTAGAGATTACACACGTGCTACCGATCCTACTGCCACATGTCACGCATGCGTGCGGCAACATCGACCTTGAAGTCCGGACTCAATGGCTGAATTGTGCCCGGCGCGGCGATGGGCCAGGCACGCTGCTCGAACAGGTCCAGCAAATCGGCGGGGATGAACCGTGTGCGTGCCGCGTAGACATGCCGATCCCCCATCGGCCGCTGCCCATGCGTAAAAAAGCGCTGCGGGACGATCACATGCAGATCATCCTTCGCCCGTGTCAGACCGACATAGAACAGCCGCCGCTCTTCTTCGATCTCGTGCGATTGGCCGGTGCCGAGATCGGAAGGGATGCAGCCATCCACCACATTGAGCATGAAGACCGATTTGAATTCCTGACCCTTGGCCGAATGCATGGTTGAGAGAATGAGATAATCCTCATCCAGGTGTGGGACACCGGCCTGGTCGCTGGTGGCATCCGGCGGGTCGAGTGTCAGCTCGGTGAGGAAGCGTTCGCGGGACGGGTAGCCGGCGGCGATCTGCTCCAGCTGGAGCAGATCAGCCCGGCGCGTGATGGCATCCTCGTGACGCACCTCCAGATGCGGCTCGTACCAGAGCCGTGCCATCCCCAGCTCACCCGGCCAGCCAGCCCGGCCAGCACGAATTGCCAACACAGTTTCCACAAAGTTATCCCAGACTTCTCCACAGCGTTGCGGCGGTGGCGCCTTACGTAGTGCGGCAATCGGATCAGGTGCACCCAGCATATGCTCAAGCACCCGCCCGGCCGATGTCGGCCCGACGCCAGGCAATAGTTGCATGACCCGAAACCCGGCGATCCGGTCGCGCGGATTCTGCACCCAGCGCAGCAGCGCCAGCACGTCTTTCACATGCGCTGAGTCCAAAAATTTGAGCCCGCCGAACTTCACATAGGGGATGTTCCGGCGCGTCAGCTCGACCTCCAACGCGCCGCTATGGTGCGAGGTACGGAACAAGACAGCCTGCTGTTTCAGCATTGTACCGGCCTCGCGGGCCTCCAGCACCTGCTCGACAACATAGCGGGCCTGGTCGGCTTCATCGCGCACGCTCACCAGCAACGGCCGGCGGGATGAGGCTCGGTCGGTCCAGAGATTCTTGGTAAAGCGCTCTTTGGTCATCCCGATAACGGCATTCGCCGCCTCCAAAATCGGCTGGGTCGAGCGGTAATTCTGCTCCAGCGTGATGATCCGGGCTGACGGCGCAAAATGTTTGGGAAAGTCGAGTATGTTCCGGACGGTGGCCCCCCGGAACGCATAGATCGATTGAGCGTCATCCCCAACCACCGTCAGCCGCTCGCCCGTGGGTTTCAGGCCAAGCAGGATCGAGGCTTGAAGCTTGTTCGTGTCCTGGTACTCGTCCACCGCGACATCGTCGAACCTGCTGGCAATATCCGCGGCGAGAGCCGGCGCGGCCATCATATGAGACCAGTAGAGCAGCAGATCATCGTAATCGAGGATGGATTGCCGCTGCTTTGCTTCAACATAGGCGGCAAACAGCGCTTTCAGTTCAGCCTTCCAATCTGCACACCAGCCGAAGGAATCGAATAGAACCTCGTCCAACGGCGTCTGCGTGTTGACGCAGCGGGAATAGATGGAGAGGCAGGTGCCTTTGGTCGGGAAGCGGCTCTCCGTCTTCGAATAGCCCAGCTCATGCCGGACGAGGTTCATCAGATCGGCAGAATCTTCGCGGTCATGGATCGTAAAATCCTCGGCCAAGCCGATCCGGAGCGCGTATTCCCTGAGCAGCCGGGCACCGATTGCATGGAACGTTCCCGCCCAGGTCAGCCCGCTGATCAGAATTTCGGCCTTTGGCCCCATGGCATGAGCGGTAATCCGCTCGACCCGGTGGATCATCTCGGATGCCGCCCGGCGTGAGAAGGTCATCATCAGCATGCGTGCCGGGTCGGCACCGTTGACGATGAGATGGGCCATACGGCGCGCCAATGTGTCCGTTTTGCCCGACCCAGCGCCGGCAATGACCAGCAGGGGTTGGTAGGCGCCGATCGTGCCCGAGCCAATCCCATGTTCCGCCGCCGCCCTCTGGGCCGGGTTCAGCTTGGCGAGATAATCGAGAGTATCGGGGGCCGGTTCCGATAATTTTTTTACCCCAGCTGAATCGCCCATGGTGGCGCAGATTCTCTCTTGTGGCTCAATGGGATCGGTCGAGACGCTCATATCACGGGTCAGTTCGGTCATAGGGGACGCGGGTTGAAGCAAACATTTCCAGCTTGACTCCTCCTAGCAGGAGGAGAACATAAAGAGAACTCTTTTTCTCTATTCTTGAAAGGCTCTCTGCGTGCAGCCCCTGCCCGCGATCGATGTTCTGCGCGACAAAATCCGGCGAATTGAATCCATTACGCGGCGCGCCTCCGGTGTGTTGCCGTTCGGCGTGGCGGAGATGGACCGGCGTCTGCCCGGCGGCGGTCTGGCGCGCGGGGCGCTGCATGAGGTTGCTGGCGGCGGTAATGGCACCGTGCATGGCGCGGCGGCGGCCTTGTTCGCCACAGGGATCGCAGCGCGTAGCGGCGGCCCTGTCCTCTGGTGCATTGCCCGGTCGGACCTGTTCGCACCGGCCATGGCGCAGGCCGGCCTGCCGCAGGACCGGCTCGTCTACGCCGAAGCGGGGAACGAAGAGGGCGTGCTCGCCTGTTTTGAGGAGGGGTTGCGCCATAACGGGCTGAGCGCGGTGGTGGCCGAGGTCACACGCTTCTCGCTCACCAATTCCCGGCGGTTGCAGCTGGCGGCCGAGGCGGGCGGAACCATTGGCATCGCACTGCGCCGCTGGCGGCACCAGGCGGACGCCGTGGATTTTGGCCAGGCGACGGCCTCGGCCACGCGCTGGCGAGTGACAGCCCTCCCGCAGGTTTCATCATCAGCGCCGGGCCTGGAACGGGCACGCTGGCAGGTCGAATTGATCCGGTGCCGCGGCGGCGGGAGCGCTGATTTTATCGTGGGAGCTTGTGATGAGCAGGGTCGTCTCAGTCTTCCTGCCGAGCTGGCCGACCGACAGGCTGGCGCGGGCCATGGGGGACAGCGCGCCGTCGGATGACGCGCCGCTGATTCTGGCGCGCCGCGACGGCAATCGCCGGATCATCCATGCGCGCAACCGGGCGGCACAGCTGAAAGGTTTGCGGATCGGTATGGCTGTCTCGCAGGCCCAGGCCATGCTGCCTGGTCTCACCGTGATGGATGCCGATTTGGCGGCCGACCAAGCCAGCCTGGACTCCCTCGCAGAATGGGCCCTTCAACATTTTTCTCCGGTCGCCGCGGCGGACGCGCCAGATGGCATCGTCATCGATGTCACTGGCGCCACGCATCTGCATGGCGGCGAGGACGCGATGCTGGACAAGATGATCGCGCGGCTGCGCACCGCCGGCATCACCGCGCGCGCCGCCATGGCCGATACATGGGGCGCAGCCCATGCCTTTGCGCGCTATGGGCAATTTGCCCGCGGGCAAACGAACCTCATCGTCCCGCCCGGCATGAGTGCCGCGCTGGTCCAAAATCTGCCGCTCCAGTCGCTGCGCCTGACGCCGGTCATGGTGGATCAGCTGCACAGGCTCGGCTTCGAGCTGATCGATGATCTGGCGAAGCAGCCCCGCGCACCTTTCTCGCTGCGGTTCGGGCCGGCACTGCATGTGCGGCTCGACCAGGCGCTGGGCACGCTCAATGAGATGATCGAGCCCGTGCGTCTGCCGGAACTCATCGAAGTGCGGCAAAGCTTTGCTGAGCCGATCAGCGCACCCGAGACGCTCGCGCGCTACACCGGTATACTTACGGCCGAACTTTGCGAAACCCTCGAAGCCCGAAACCTTGGCGCGCGCAAGCTCGATCTGATTTTTCAACGTGTCGATAACCAGGTCGAGGCGATCCGGATCGGCACGTCTGCACCTCTTCATGACGTCAAACGCCTAACCCGGCTGCTTTGCGACAAACTTGAAACCATCGACCCCGGTTTCGGTGTCGATGTCATGAGCTTGCGCGTCCCGCTGGCCGAGCCGTTCGCAGGCAAGCAGCTCGTCTCGCTCGTGGCGGAGGATGGGCTTGCCGACATCTCCGACCTGATCGACACGCTCGCCAACCGGGTGGGAGGGCAAAACATCTACCGATGCGAGCCGGTCGAGAGCGAAGTGCCGGAGCGCTCGGTGCAGCGCGTCCCACCTCTATCACCGCCGTCAGGCAAGAGCTGGCAACAGCAATGGCCGCGGCCACCGCGCCTGCTGACACGGCCCGAACCGATCGAGACCATGGCCCTTATGCCGGACCATCCACCCGTGGCCTTCACCTGGAAGGGTGTGCGCCGCAAGATCAAGCGAGCGGATGGGCCCGAACGCATTTTTGGCGAATGGTGGAAGCGCCGCAACGAAGCCGTCGCGGTACGGGATTATTTTCAGGTTGAGGATGAGGCGGGGGAGCGCTTCTGGATCTACCGCGCCGGTGACGGCGAAGATCCGGAGACCGGATCGCATGCCTGGTTCCTGCACGGGTTTTTCGGATGAACGGCGCCGGCTATGCCGAGCTGCAATGCAGCTCGCATTTTTCGTTCCTGCGTGGTGCCAGCTCATGCGGCGAATTGTTCGAACGCGCCGCGTCGCTGGGCATCGAGGCGCTGGCCATTACGGACCGCAATTCGCTCGGTGGCATTGTCCGTGCACATGAGGCCGCGAAGGAACTTGGTGTTCGGCTGATCATCGGCTGCCGGCTCGATCTCGCCGACGGCATGTCGCTGCTGGTCTACCCGACGGACCGCCCGGCCTATGCCCGGCTGTGCCGTCTGCTATCGCTCGGCAAGGGGCGCGCGGGCAAGGGCAAATGCGAGCTGCAGTGGCGGGATGTCGAGGCGTACAGCGAAGGGCTGATCGCGGTGCTCGTACCGGACGAAGCCGATGACGGATGCGCGCAATACTTGCACAAGCTGGCCCGGGTCTTTGGCGATCGTGCCTATTTGGCCCTGACCCTGCGCCGCCGGCCGGGCGATGCGCGGCGGCTGCAAGAACTGGCCAATCTGGCGGCGAGGGCTGGGGTGCCCACCGTCGCCACAAACGACGTTCTGTTCCATACCCCGGAGCGCCGCATGCTGCAGGATGTGGTCACCTGCATCCGCCATGGCTGCACCATCGACGAGCTGGGTTTTAAGCGCGAGCGCTATGCCGATCGTTATCTGAAGCCGCCGGCGGAGATGGCACGCCTGTTCCGGCATCACCCGGAAGCTGTGGCGCGCACGCTCGATCTGGCCGCGCGTTGCCGCTTCTCCCTGGACGAGCTCGCCTACCAATATCCGGAGGAGCGGCTGCTGCCAGACCTCACACCGCAACAGGCGCTGGAGAAGCTGACGTGGGAAGGGGCGGCGCAAAGATTTCCGGACGGCGTGCCGCATGATGTCGCCGCGACGCTGCGCCACGAGCTCGGCCTGATCAAGCGGTTGGACTATGCGCCTTACTTCCTCACGGTGAATGCCATTGTCCGCTTCGCTCGCAGCAGAGACATTCTCTGCCAGGGGCGCGGCTCCGCCGCCAATTCCGCCGTCTGCTATGTTCTCGGAATCACCTCGATCGATCCAGCACGAAATGATTTGCTGTTCGAGCGGTTCATCTCCGAGGAACGCCGCGAACCACCGGACATCGATGTGGATTTCGAGCATGAGCGGCGCGAGACTGTCATCCAGTGGGTGTATGACACCTATGGCCGTGACCGGGCTGCACTCTGCGCGGTCGTCATCCGCTACCGGGCAAAGGGCGCGCTGCGCGATGTCGGCAAGGCGCTCGGCCTGCCGGAAGATTTGATCGCCCAGCTGAGCGGCCAGCTCTCCGGCTGGTCGCGCAAGGGGCTCGATCCTGCCCAGGCAAAGGAGCTGGGCCTCAATCTGGAGGATCATCGCCTGCAGCTAACCCTCGAACTTGCCGGCCAACTCATCGGCGCGCCGCGGCATCTCTCTCAGCATCCTGGCGGGTTCGTGCTCACACGGGACCGGCTGGACGAGCTGGTACCGATCGAGCCGGCGGCGATGGAGAACCGGCAGGTCATCGAATGGGACAAGGATGACATCGACATCCTCAAATTCATGAAAGTGGATTGCCTGGCGCTCGGCATGCTCTCCTGCATGAAGCGCGCCTTCGATCTGCTGGCGGCCCATAAGGACCTGCCTCTCGACCTCGCCAGCATCCCGGCAGAGGACCCGCCGACCTATGCCATGATCCGCAGGGCTGACACGATCGGCGTGTTCCAGATCGAGAGCCGGGCGCAGATGTCGATGCTGCCCCGACTGAAGCCACGCACCTTCTACGACCTCGTGGTCGAAGTCGCGATCGTCCGGCCTGGCCCGATCCAGGGCGACATGGTGCATCCCTATTTGAAACGGCGCGAGAAACAGGAAGAGGTGACATACCCCTCGCCGGAGCTGGAGAAGGTGCTCGGCAAGACGCTGGGCGTGCCTTTGTTCCAGGAGCAGGCCATGCGTTTGGCCATCGAATGCGCCGGCTTCACGCCATCTGAGGCCGACCAACTCCGCCGTGCCATGGCGACCTTCAAGAACACCGGCACGATCGACAGGTTCAGGGACAAACTGATCACCGGCATGGTGGCGCGGGGCTATGAGGCGGCATTTGCTGAGCGCATCTTCTCGCAGCTGGAAGGGTTCGGTTCATACGGATTTCCCGAAAGCCACGCCGCATCCTTCGCACTGCTGGCCTATGCCTCGTCCTGGCTCAAATGCCACCATCCAGACGCGTTTTGTGTAGCGCTGCTGAATTCACAGCCGATGGGTTTCTACGCGCCGGCGCAGCTCGTGCGCGACGCGCGTGAGCACGGGGTGGAGGTCCTGCCCATCTGCATCAACGCGTCACGGTGGGACTGCACGCTGGAGCCGACGGCGGAGGGGGATCGGTTCGCCGTGCGGCTGGGAATGCGGATGGTGAAGGGGCTGGTAAATGCTCATGCCGCGGCGCTGATCAGTGCGCGAGCGGACAGACCCTATGTCTCGGTCGATGATCTCTGGCGGCGGGCAAGCGTTCCGGCCACCGCACTGGTCAGCCTCGCCGAGGCGGATGCCTTCCGGCCAGGGCTCGGGCTCGGCCGACGGGAGGCACAATGGACGCTCAAGGGGCTCAGAGATGAGCCCCTACCGCTATTTGCTGCCGCTTCGGATCGCACTGCTGCCAGTGGAATGGTCGAGGAACTGGTTGAACCCGCCATCATGCTGCGGCCGATGACTGCAGGCGGCGAGGTCGTGGAGGATTATCATCAAATTGGGCTTTCCTTGCGCGCACATCCTTTGCGCTTTCTCCGGGCAGAACTCGCCGCAGATGAGGTCACGAGCTGCGCAGATGCCGTCGCACTGCCGGATGGCAAATGGGTCGAGACGGCGGGGCTCGTACTCGTACGGCAGCGGCCGGGTTCAGCGGAAGGTGTGGTCTTCATCACGATTGAGGATGAAACGGGCGTGGCCAATCTTGTCGTATGGCCAGATGTTTTTGAAAAATGTCGGCAGGTGATTTTGGCGGCGCGAATGCTCCGCATTGCAGGGCGCGTCCAGAAAGAAGGCGAGGTCATCCATATTGTGGCCCGGCGGTTGGCCGATGCCTCGAATCTTTTAGCGACGGTGGCATGGCGTCAAGGCTCTACCCTTGAGAAGATTTCGTCCAAACCTCATCATACTTTGGATGATGAGTCAGCACGCTCCCATATAACAGGCTATGGAGCACGCCGACGAGGCGATGCAGCCATCAAAGTGAATGTGCGGGATTTCAGGTGATGCTGATCTGTATCGGCATGCCGAGTGGCTGAATTCACACGGATCATGTGCAATGCGCATGACGATGCAAAAGGCTGAGCAGGAAAAAGGCACATTTTCGAATGATACAGAAGAATGACGGTGATGTTCGCCCATGAAAAAGGGCCGAACCCCGTGAGGAGTTCGACCCAAACTCATGCGCCAGTGCCGTTGGCCGCATGCGATTAGTACGCGTCGTGACGATAAGATGCAAGTCTGTTCAGCATTCCACAGTTCCGCGCATCGTTGGCGGCGGGCTTTGGCCCGCCGCCTTGCTTCGTCAGGCCCGGGCCCGCCGTTCCCAGAGCAGGTTGTAACCGCCCTCATTGCTTTCGACGAGCGCGGCATAAAGCGGCGCTTCGAAAGTGGGATCATCCAGCTTGACCGAGAGGTAATCGTTGCCGGATTCGGAAGTCTTTTGCCAAGCTGCCCCGACTTCAGCCTTGCCGGTGAAGACCCGATATGCAGGGGCTTCGGGAGAGGTCTGATTGGCATTCGGAACGAGCGTAACGCCGGCGCTGATGGTGAGGGTGTGGATCTTCCCGGTATATTTGCCGTCGGACTGAAGAGTGAAGGTGCCGATGATCGCCATGGTGTAAACTCCTTTGTTGCTCGGGCCGCCTATCGGCCTCGATGGCACGATGAAATGCCGGGGGCCGGAGGCTGGGCACCGCGCCGCGGCCGCAGCGCAGCGGAGGACCGAAGGCAGCGGTTATTTTGTTTCGCGAGGAATGGGAGCGCCAGCGAGCAGGGGAAAATAATCGCTGACGAGGTTGCCCAGCCTCCGGTCCCCGGCAATCGTGCCCATGAGAGAGGCCGTTAGGTGGCCCGGGCAATAAAGGACGAGCCCCAGCGCAACAGAGGTGGCTTTTTATCAGGCTGACGGTATCGGCCGGGAAGCGATACTGCCCACGTCCGCACTGGCACACAACGCTTGAATGCTGAACAGACCTCTCCGCACCCTATCCTGGGCCAGGGGCAGAAGGCCAATCTGGGTTGCTCCAAAAGACATGAAGCCATTGGGTTACCATGGGCAAGATCATCCCCACGAGTACCCGTTCCTGCGCACGTCACGATAGCAGAGAGTGGTTACAACTTGCTCTGGGAACGGCGGGTTCGGAACTGACTAAGTCGGGTATCGGACATTCCCTTTCTGGCGATGCTGGGCCGTAAGGAGAATTTCCGCTATGGAGTTAGGACGCAGGTAAGCGGACGTGGGCACAGTCTTCACACGGGGACTGTGCCCAATCGCTTACGCAGCGGGTTCCATAACTCGGGAGACGACGGCTTCACCAAGATGCTCGGTGAAGAAGGGAATGATGCGGTCCAGTGCAATGCCGGTCGGCATCGGATTGTCATAGAGGTCATAATGTGACCAGCCTTCGACCACGACCAATTCCTTGTGCTTCGATGCGGCACGACCGTAGATTTCCATCCCGTCGCGATAGGCGCCAAAGCCTCCGGGCTTATCACCAAATACCACCATCATCGGTTGGGTCAGCAGCGTTTCGGCGAAGGCAAAAGCATCCCATGCTATGGCTGGTGCGGCATGCGAAACGAGCATCCGCGTGCCCGATCCTTCGGCCGGGCAACGGTTGCGGTAATAGTCGGTCGCCTCCAGCACATCGATGTCGGTGATGCCGGCGGCCTTACCATCTTCGACGCTGGCAGGTAGGAAGATGTTGATCTGTTCTTCCGCTCCCCCGTTCTCGGCAGTGCGTTGTGCGGCCATGCCTTCGAGTGCACCAACCGGATCGAAGTTGCTGAACCCTTCACGCATCAGCCGTCCGAAGTTCACGCCCGTAATGCTGACCAACGCCTTGATCCGCTTGTCGATGATTGTGGCCTTGATTGAATAGCCGCCACCGCCGCAGATGCCGAGAATGCCAATGCGGTTAGGATCGACATAAGGCAGAGACTGAGCGTAATCGATGACGTCTCGATAATCCTTGACCCGCTGCTCGGGATCTTCGACCCAGCGCGGTACACCACCGCTGCCACCTTGGAAACTGGCATCGGGTACGATGACGACGAACCCAGCTTTGGCCAATGCTGCGCCATAGACGTTACCAGCAGTCTGCTCCTTGCAGCTACCGATTGGATGGTTCGAAACCACCGTCGGATAGCGCTTGCTAGCATCAAAGTTGGGCGGGAAGTGAATATTTGCGGCAATATCCCAATACATGCCGGGATTGCGAATGCTCACGCTTTCCATGAGTTTCTCCTGCGGTATCGATAGTTCTATGCGTTGATAGCGTCCGTTACTCGGCCGCTTGTTTCGCGGCGACGCCAACCGAAAGTTTGCTTTGGAAGAATGGCGCCAGAACCGAAACGGCCTCTTCGACAAATTTCTGGCCATCATAGAGGTCCATGTGATTGGCGCCCTCGACGATATGGAAGGATTTGTCGGTACTGGCGGCACGATCGAACAGGTCGTCACTCATCCACTTACTACCGGCGACGCTGCCCGCAACGATCTGGATCGGTTGGGTCAGGTAAACATCGGCCATGTGATAGGCGTCATAGGTGATGATCTGGTTCAGGCTGCGCAGCGTCGCGAAACCCGGTGCGGTGGGATATTCGGCGCGCGGTGTATGGTAATATTCCCAAGCTTGGCGCAGCTCCTCGTTCGGCGCATCTTTCTCGGTTAGTGGCGCCAGCGGCATCGTCGCATAGCCCTTATCCCCGGCGTCCGAGGTCCGGGCGTTTGATCCAGCTTCGACATAGGGCAGCGCGTCGATGGATTTGACGTTGTTTTCCCAGCCGTTGCGGAACATTGAACCAATATTGACGGCGCTCACCGTTCCGATCGCCTTGATGCGGCGATCCTGGATCGCGGCATTAGCCGTGTAGCCCGCGCCGGCGCAGATGCCCATTGCACCGATCCGCTCCCTATCCACATAAGGCAGAGTGGTGAGGTAATCGATGATGGCACTGACGTCCTCGGTGCGGATATAAGGATTTTCGAGCTGGCGCGGCGCGCCGCCGCTCTCGCCCTGATAGGAAGCGTCATAGGCGATGGTGATGAAGCCCTGCTTGGCAAGCTTCCGCGCATAGGTGCCTGCAGTCTGTTCCTTCACGCCACCGCCTGGATGTGACACGACGATCGCCGGATAGCTCTTCGTCTCGTCGAAGCCTTCGGGGAAGTTAATCACGGCCGACATGACAATCGTCGTGTTGTTCGTGTTATCGAAGCTGATCTTGCCCATTTGCAATTTCCTTTGGTTGAAATCTTGCTGCCCGGCGCGATGGGCCATGAGAAATCGCCCTTGCCGATGGACATTATCTAGGACAAAATCATTAAGTGGATTAGACGGATAATTAATATTGAGCCTATCATTGAGGTGATTAATGCGGCGAGATGAGATTGCCGATCTGGCGGCTTTTGTCGTAGTCGCCGAAGAACGAAGCTTTACCAAGGCAGCCGTTCGCCTGGGAATGGCACAATCAGCGCTCAGCCAGATTGTGCGGCGGATCGAGGAGCGGCTGGGAATGCGGCTTTTGTCGCGCACGACGCGCAGCGTGGCACCCACTGAGGCGGGCGAGCGGTTGATTGCGACGCTCGGCCCCATGCTGCACGATCTGGACCGTGCAGTTGCCTCGCTCGGCGAATTGCGCGACCGGCCAACTGGAACGATCCGCCTCACCACCGTAGAGCACGCCGCCAAAACGATCATCGTTCCAGCCATGAAGCGGCTGCTTCCCGATAATCCTGACATCAAAGTTGAGATTACCATCGACTACGGTCTCGCCGATATCGTAACCGACCGCTTCGACGCGGGCGTCAGGTTGGGCGGAGAGATCGCTAAGGACATGATCGCTGTACGAATTGGCCCGGATACTCCGATGGCGATCGTTGGGTCACCAGACTATCTTCGTCTGCATCAGGCTCCCGTGTCTCCAGCGCAACTCATTGATCATCGAGCCGTTAATTTGCGGTTGCCGAGTTCCGGCACGCTGAACGGCTGGCGGCTGATGCGCGGCGGGCGCGAAACGCGGGTGCGCATTGACGGCCCGCTTGTCTTCAATACCATCGATCTGATCCTGGATGCCGCCCTTGATGGCTATGGTCTTGCTTATCTACCGCTCGATCAGGTTCAACCCTACCTCGAAGTTGGACGGCTAACACGCGTGCTCGGCAAGTTCACACCTGACCTGCCAGGGTATCATCTGTACTATCCAAACCGACGGCACGCATCTGCTGCTTTTCGACTCTTTGTGGAGACGCTCAGGTTCAAAGAGTGAGCGGGCAGGCAGCGCCCCCCCTTTATCCTATGTCTGCTGTCGGGTGCGTCGAAACTAGGCTGCGACGGCAATAATGGGCGCATTTCCACCCAATCACAGGTCCGCTGCTTTCAGAACAGCAACCCAATCCTGGCCACCCCCCAGCAAGCGCAAGATGTCCACCCCATCAGCCGAGTCCCTGAAAATGATCAGGTGGCTTTCGTGGGTGTGTATCCGCACCGGTGGCGTAAATTCGCTACGTTCTCGGGCCAGCGTCGGCATGGATGCAATTACCTCAAAGGCTTGAACTAACTCGTCGATATACTTATCGGCCTGCTCAACCCCCCATCTTTCCGCTGTGTATCTCCAAGTGTCGTCCAGGTCTTCGAGTACTCGCGGTGATAGACGATAGCGTCCGGCATCACCGGACAATGTGGCGCTCCCGCATCCGAAGCTTGAATTCGGCCGGATCAAAGGGCACTGACGTCCCGCTTTCCAACCCCTCAGTGATAGCAGCCTGCAAGGTAGCAATTGCTTCCCGCCGCTGTTGATCTTTGCGGATCAGGTCGCGGATGTAATCGCTCGCGTTACCATATAGGCCGTCCTCAGCTTGCCGTTCGACCCACGCCTTCATAACGTCGGGCAGTGATACGTTCATCGTCGCCATGAGGTTCTCCTTATCAAAGGACAATACCATCAATCATAAAAGTTTGTCAAAATTCTTGGCATTTTTTGCCATGATCATGCCAAGCCGCCTATTCCCGCAGGGCACCCCACTGAGCCACTCCCTGTCGAGCCGGACGCGATACACAACTCCAGATTTTGGGAAAATTGACTCAGATTTCACATATGCATGGGCGAGTAGTTTATCGCGACCTATATTCAGCCCATGAAAAAGACCACCCCCAGCCATTCGGTGCTCGGCAATGTCGAAAATGAGGAAGAAACGGGACGTCTGGATACGCAGGCTGAAGCGGATATCGCCACTGGGCGAACGGTCAGCCACGAACGGGCAAAAGCCTGGCTCGATGCCAGACTTCGTGGCGAAAAATTGCCGTCACCCACTTCGGACACTGATCGGGAACTCCCCTCTAGACCATCCGCGCAGCCGCAAGGAGGCAACAAGCAAGGCTGACGGCGCTCCCCACCCATAGCGCGCGCGCAGGATCGAACCGGCGCGCATGTGACATCCAGCGCTGATGCCGGCAGCCCAGGGCGGCCTGTCCCCAGGCAGCCTTGCGCCGGCTCAATTCTTCAAATGCACATGCAATGCGCCCCGCTTGCGGCCCCGGCGGCCCGAGAAAAGCCGGGAGACTGGCAAGTGGTAAAATGTGCCCTGCCAGTTCAGACGGCACCTGCAGAAACCCGGCCGAGACGACAAGCGGCGTCACTGGCACTCGACACAGCGCGCTGATGACGTCGGCGTGAGTCTGGTTCTGGAGTAAGGGGTTGTAGGTTGTGATGGGATCGCGGCCGCGCGGCCGGTGCAATATCCATTTCTGGTCCCCTGCCCTCCCCTCGATCCATCCTCGCCAAGTTTTCGTCTCCAGCACAAACAACCGGCCCTGGCCACATACGACATGATCGATCTGATGCGTTCCTCGGCCCAGCTGCACCGTTAAATCGGTCAGCACAGAGTAGCCCGCCTGGGTCAGTGCCCGCGCAACCCGTTGCTCGCCGCTATTGCCATGCTGGACGGCCCGGTCACTGCTTTTCCGGCGCCGCGGCCCCAACCACAGCGCGCCGGCAGCACAAGCGAGGTAGGCGATGAAGAACACCGCAACGATGAGGCTACCGGTGAGCACGTGAAGTCTACCTCCCTGTGCGAGTGATCTTGGGATAGAGAGGGTGCCTTCATCGTGGGTAGAAATAGAAAAGTCTGCAATGTTATATTGCAGATTTTTCTTTCGGAACGAGGCGGCGCTTATGCGCCGCCGAATGCCCAGACCGGGATACCAAGTTTCCGCGCTTTGTCCGCGAGATTGTCCTGGATGCCGGTACCGGGAAAGTGAAGAAGACCGATCGGCAGGCATTGCAGCATCACGTCATTGCGTTTGAACGGTGCCGCCTTATTGTGCTTCGTCCAATCCGGCTTGAAGGCGATTTGCGGCACCTTGCGATTGTCGGCCCAGGCGGCAGCGATGCGTTCCGCGCCTTTCGGGCTGCCACCGTGCAGCAGCACCATGTCCGGATGCTTGCCGTGGACGCGGTCGAGCTGGTGCCAGATCGTCTGATGGTCGTTGAAATCGAGTCCACCGGTGAAGGCCACCTTCGGGCCCGCGGGCAAAAGCACTTGGTTGTCGGCGCGTTTCTTGGCCGCGATGTAATCCCGGCTGTCGATCATCGAAGCGGTGAGATTCCGGTGATTGACCTTTGATCCGCTGCGCGGCCGCCAGGCCATGTGAGCGTGAGTCTCGAATTGTTCGGCGGCATGATCGCGCATCAGCTCGAAAACGTCGCGCCGTTCGAGCATTGTCTGGCCTTCAGCCGTGAGCCGCTCCAATTCGACGGATTTCACCTCGCTGCCATCCTGCTCCCGCTGCGAGCGCTGCTGTGCCAGCTCGTTTGTGTCGAGTTCGCGTTCAATCCTGTCGACGGCGCGATGAAAGATATTCACGGTGGACCAGAGCAAATCTTCAAGGTCGGGTTCGAGGCGGGTGTCCGTCAGCCCCACGACGAGGGCATCGAAAATATCCGCGATGCTGCCGGCAAGGATTTGCGCATCGGGAAGTGGCCTGGGGTCAGGTTCATCGTGGAAGGGACGATGGCCATAAAGCTGGAGTTCGGTGAGCACCCGGTCGGTTTGAGAGGATTGGTGATGGGGTTCAAAATCATCGGCATGGTTCTGGGTCATGATTGTTGCCCTCGTCGGATCAGCCGCGCCCATCGCGGCCTTCATGGCGACGAAGGCGGCGGGCGGAACGGATTTGCACCCGCAGGGCCGAAGCGCAGCGGAGGACCTCGGGGAGCGGGTATTTTGCTTCGCGATGTAAAGGCGGGCTTGCCCGCCGACGGAAAATACCCGCCCTCCGAGGTTGCATATCCGGACCGCTTGCCGCCCGATCGCCCTCTTGGAAGGCCGTGGGGGCGGCCGCGCCGGCGCGGGGAACTTTGCCCCTAATCAACCGATGATAATGGTACGCTGACCGCCGTCCCGCTCAATGGCCGGGTTACACTACCGGCTCCATGAAACGGGCCATGTCCTGCGCCGCGATCTGCGCCTGACATGCGGTACGCAGCGCATCCACCCCGAGCAGCCGAAGATCTTCGTTGAAATCGCCAAGCTGCGGCGACAGCACGATCGCCTCGATCCCGGCTGCGCGTGCCCGGTCCTCCAGTTTTATCGTGGCGCCGTCGCCGGCAGGATCATCGTCGCGGGCGATATAGAGCCTACGCAGCGTCGCCGGGAACAGGATGGCGGTGAGATGTGCCGCCGAGAGTGCAGCAACCATCGGCATGGTAGGCCAGACACATCGCAGCGACAGCATGGTCTCGATGCCCTCGCCTGCTGCCATCACATCTTCCACCGTACCGAACCGGACAGCATTGCCGAGCAGGTCGCCCATTGCCCGGCGCGGCGTTTCCACAGGCGCCTTGCCAAGCGTCGCCTCGCTGAAGCCACCCCGGTCAAGCCAGGTGCGATGCACGCCGGTCAGCTTCCCCGTGAGGTCGGTAACAGCGGCAATCATCGCAGGCCAGGTCTTGCTCGGGCCTGCATCATCCGGCCGGTAGTAGCAACGCGGGTGAAAACGCAGGCTTTCGGCCCCGCCCAACGCAGTAATCCCGCGATGGCGCAGATACGACTCGGCAAGCGTGCCCTCTATAGGCCGCGACATGGCAAAAAGCCGCTGCGCCGCACCTCGAGTGCCTGACGGCGTTCCTGATTTCCGCGATCGCACACGCACATGCTCCGGGTCAGGCCGCGGCAAACTCAGAAAGGCGCGCGCCTCATCAGCCACCGCCCGAATATCGTCGAAGCCACAGCTTGCACGGATGACGTCGAGCAGATCGCCATGTTCGCCCGTTGCTGCGTCGGTAAATTTGCCGGCTGGCCTGTTGGCAGACGGTATGAGCCGCACATACATGGAGCTGCCGGGCGAATTATGAATGTCACCCACGAACCAATAGCTCCCTTTACGCCGGCCAGCGGAAAGGTAGCGGCGGCAGACCGCCTCGGCATCAAGCGCGAGGCGGCCCGCCAGTTCGGAAAAATCATGGTGCGCCATCACGTGGCCTCCCTCTCACCAATCCGCTCAATCGGAAAGCGCCCCAGCAGCTTGGCCAGTACGCCCGTACCATCCGCATCGGTCGGCACGAACATGCGCAGCTTCCAAGAGATAATCTCGCTGAAAAGACCAAGGGCGCGCAATTGCTCCCGCATGACATCTGTGAAACCCGACAACTCGATGCGATAGGTGCCCATCACACGAACACGGCGCAGCTGCATCCCCTCGGCGAGATCAATAATAGTCCGCCCCTCCAGAAGCCTCCCGCGGGCAGAATCCGGACTCAGGGCGCCAACTCCGGATTGCACGGCATCCGCCGCCCAGGCCGGCGAAACCCGCCGGCCGATGACGCGTTCGCCATCGTCGGTCTGGAGCCGGTAGACGCGGGTGGATTCATTCGGCAGCCGCTTCCAGATCGGCAACAGCAGACCCACAACGATGTAGAGCGTGCTGTCGGCAAACTCTGGCACCTCGGCGACCTCGCGGCTCCATACGGCAGCGAACGTTTCGCGGTCCGCCTCCTGCCAATGGCTTTCGCCCATCATTTTCAGCGAGGCATGTTGGTACTCCATGGGCCGGACGAGCCGCACACGGCGCTCGATCTCACCGTCATCGAGCATCATGCTCGGTGCGGCAACCTGAACAGCCGCCCTCCCCGATCGGTCATTGACCAAGAGCCGTGCAGCTGGATCGATGAGGTATCCGAGCGCCTGGTCCAACGTCACTGGCCGGTTACGCCGGCGCTCGGTGATGGTGAGCAGCCGGGTCTCCGCACCAGTTGCCGGGTGGGTATAGATCGTGCTGCGATCGGTGACGATGAAACTCTCGGCCGTCAGTGTTTCCAACCCGGCATCATAGGTACCACTGGCAATGGCGCCCTCAATCTTGGCGTTGAGGAGCTGCTCAAAGACCGTGAACAGGACACCCTGCAGATCGATGGTCAACGCAAGCAGCCGGTTCAGGAAGGTGGTGATTGGCGGCAGATCATCCTTGATGCCGTTCTCATCCGTCAGCTTCAGGCCCGTGGACTGTTCGAACATCTGCAAAGAACACCCCTCGACCTTACCGCGCGCCAGCAGAAGGTAGAGCTGCCGGAGCGCATCACGGGCGTAATGGGACTCGAGGTTATCCTCCGGCCTGAACAGGCCCTGACCGCCGGTCTGGCGCTGACCACGCGTAATGGCGCCAAGTGTGTCGAGACGGCGGGCGATGGTGGAGAGGAAGCGCTTTTCCGCCTTCACATCTGTGGCAATGGGCCGGAACAAGGGCGGCTGCGCCTGATTCGTCCGGTTGGTGCGGCCGAGACCCTGGATGGCAGCATCCGCCTTCCAGCCTGGTTCCAGCAGGTAATGCACACGCAGCCTGCGGTTCCGCGCCGAGAGCTCGGCATGATAGCTCCGGCCAGTGCCACCGGCATCCGAGAATACGAGGATGCGCTTCTGATCGTCCATGAAAGCCGAGGTCTCGGCAAGATTGGCCGCGGCCGCCCGGCTTTCAACCACAAGCCTATCCCCTTTGCGTACGATACGGCGCGAACGGCCCGTCACTTCGGCAACGACATCCGTGCCAAAGCGCTGCACGAGCTGGTCGAGCGCGCCGGGCACCGGCGGCAAGCTCGCCAGCTTCTCGATCAGCTCGTCGCGCCGCGCCATGGCCTCGCGGCTTTCCACCGGCTGCCCGTCGCGAAAGGCAGGCCTGGAAGAAAGATTCCCCTCGCTGTCGGTGAAAGGCTCGTAAAGCTGCACCGGGAAGGAATGGGCCAGATAATCCAGCACATATTCGCGCGGGGTGATGTCCACGCGCACGTCGTTCCATTCCTCGGTCGGGATTTCCGCGAGACGCCGCTCCATCAGCGCTTCGCCGGTCGAGACAATCTGTACCACGGCAGCATGCCCATCGACGAGATCGCGGTCGATCGAACGGATCAGGGTCGGCGTCTTCATGCTGGTGAGGAGATGGCCGAAGAAGCGCTGTTTGGCGCTCTCGAAGGCCGAGCGTGCCGCAGATTTCGCGCGGGCATTCAGCGTGCCACTTGCGCTGGTGATATTGGCCGCCTCCATGGCCGCATCGAGATGGTTGTGGATAATGCTGAAGGCGCCGGCATAGGAATCGTAGATGCGCCGCTGCTCATCCGTCAGCTGATGCTCGACCAGCTCGTACTCGACGCCATCATAGGACAATGAACGCGCCATGTAGAGGCCAAGTGAGCGCAGATCGCGCGCCAGCACCTCCATCGCGGCAACGCCGCCATTCTCGACCGCCTCGACGAATTCGGCGCGTGTCGCGAACGGAAAATCCTCGCCGCCCCAAAGGCCGAGACGTTGGGCATAAGCGAGGTTATGGACCGTGGTGGCGCCGGTTGCCGAGACATAGACCACACGCGCGTTCGGCAGCGCATGCTGCAGGCGGAGGCCCGCCCTACCCTGCTGCGACGGCGCGACATCGCCACGCTCACCCTTGCCGCCAGCGGCATTCTGCATGGCATGGCTCTCGTCGAAGATGATCACCCCATCGAAATCAGAACCGAGCCACTCGACGATCTGCCTGACGCGCGACAGCTTCTCGCCGCGGTCGTCGGACCGCAATGTCGCATAAGTTGAGAACAAGATGCCCTCGGAGAGCTGGATCTCCTTGCCCTGCGCAAAGCGCGAGAGCGGTGTGACAAGCAGCCGCTCCATCCCCAGCGCCGACCAGTCGCGCTGCGCATCCTCGAGCAGCTTGTCGGATTTGCTGATCCACACCGCCTTGCGCCGGCCCTTCATCCAGTTGTCGAGAATGATGCCCGCGGACTGTCTGCCTTTACCCGCGCCCGTGCCGTCACCCAACATGAAACCCCGGCGGAAGCGAACAGCGTTCGGCTCATCGTCGCGCGCAGCGCTGACAACATCGAATGTCTCATCCACTGTCCAATTCCCGGTGAGGTAATCGCTGTGCGCCTCGCCGGCATAAATCACCGTTTCAAGTTGGGCGTCAGATAGCAGGGCATCGGTGATGAGATTTGCAGGTAAGCGCGGCCGATAGCTCGGCTTCGGTGGGGCGACAGACGCCATGGCTGTGGATTGCACCAACTTGGTCGGGTGCGCCTGCGCGCCCGGGATACGGATCGATTGCAGCCGATATTCCTCATAGATTCCGTCGCTGAGATGCGCACCATCAGGTGAGGTCCAATCGATCGTCTCATAAGCGAGATCGATCGCTTCTGGATCGGCAATGCTCGGCTTGGAGGTTCGTACACCGGCACGCGCGAGATAACCCCGCACAGTACGGGGCGCAGCCACGGCCGGCACCAAGGAAGCAGTTGCGGACGCAGCCGTCATTCGTGGCGGCACCTGTCCGGCGATCCAGCCGAGCAATGTGGCAACGTCAGGTGCAATGCCCGGCGACACGGGGAAGCTGGACGGGTCATCCGCCGGCACCTTGTCAATAACGGTCAGCCGCGTCTCAACATTCGTGCCATGCTTGGCATAGACGGCACCGCCGATTGCGGCGGTGAACACGACCCTCCCGCGCTCTTGCAAACGAACGAAGGAGTCGCGCCAGGCCGGCGCCTCCGGCGCAAAATTCGCCCCCGAAATCGCCACCAGGCGCCCGCCTGTTGATTTGCGCTGAGAACTGTTGGGGTGGAACGGCCCGCGGCATCGGATGTGCCATAATGAGGTTGTTCGAAGACCATCATGAAAGGGCCGTCCCATGGAATTTAAGCGCATATCGATCGACACGTCGAAGCATATTTT
>JAKBAU010000099.1 GCA_021808875.1 Pseudomonadota bacterium
GTCCGAACCGGTCACAGCGCTTGCCTGCCGAAGGGCGTTAATCACCTCCGAACGTAATGATGTATCTGGTCCAGTAGACTGCGGAATCATCGCCTGTGGTTATCCTGCGGCGTCCATAAGCCAAACTTCATACTACTGCCGCAGTAGCACTAACGTGGTTAAAGACCGGTAACCAGAGTTTCGATCATCGTCTGACGAGCCTGCTCGCTATAGGGCTCTCGGCCAGCCTTGCCCCATACGGGCCCGGGCCAGACCACGTCGTCCTTCCTTCGTGCCACCACGTGGATGTGGAACTGCGCGACAATATTGCCCAACGCGCCGATATTGATCTTGTCTGGCTCAAAGATGCGTTGGAACCCTTTGGAAACGCGCTGCAGCTCTTGAAGCAGCACCAGAGATTCCCCATGGCCGAGGTCGTGGAGCTCACGGACGTGCGGGCGACGAGGAATCAGGACTACCCATGGAAAGCGGGCATCGTTCATCAAGCGCACGGTGCAGAGTGCCCAATCCGTAACCCACTCGGTGTCAGCGGCAAGGCGAGGATCCAGGGCAAATCGTTCCATAATGGAGGCTCCTATGCGCTCTACAGAGCCCGATCGAAGCGCACCGGGGAGAACGCTGCGATCTCCTCTGCCGGCTCCAGCTTCAAGATGAGCTGCGCTACGGCCTCGGCCAAGGCAGGGGCAAGCAAGATCCCGTTGCGGTACTGGCCGCTAGCGATGAAAAGTCCGGGGATGCCACTTTCTCCTATAATTGGCAGGCCATCAGGGCTCGCCGGCCGCAGTCCCGCCCAATGTTCACGAACTGACCACTCCCGGAGACCGGGCACGAGAGCGTGTGCCCGCTCCAGAAGCCAGGACCGCGCATGGGCCGACGGCTTAGTGTCAAATCCGACTTCTTCAACTGTCGCTCCGATGAAAATCCGATCCTTACGCGGAACCAGGTAGACACCATGGCCCCAAAGCAATGGCCCGGGCATTGCCTCACCCTCTGGGGCAGCAAGTGCTAGCATTTCCCCTTTAACCGGGCGAATAGGAAGATCCGCAGCTAGTCCGCCAATCTGACCCGACCACGCGCCGGCCGCGAGTACAACCACGTCAGCGCGATGAATTCGGAAAGCTGTAAGGACGACGAATTCGCCGCTGTCAGCCTGCTCAATGCGAACTGCCGCTTCATTGGCGGACAGTTTCGCACCTGCGCGGATGGCCGCGTTTGTCAGGGCCTGTCCAAGAGCTCGGTTGTCCACTTGGCCATCACGCGGGGCCCACAGAGCGCCTGCAATATCTGGTGGTAACATGGGTGCACGCATCCGGGCTTGCTCGGGACTGAGAAATTCCGCCTCCCCCCCCATAGCCTCCCGTTGCAGACGCTCTGCGTCTTTGGACCCAGCTGAAACAATCAAAGCTCCGTCCTGACGAAAGGTGATCTCCACACCCGAAGCGGACTCAAGTTCTTTGGCAAAATCAGGCCATAAATCGCGAGATCTGCGCCCAAATAGAACCCCGGGAGAACCCGCCACAGCAATTTCAGCAGTTGCCGCAATCATGCCTGCGGAGGCATAGGTCGCGCCACGCGCCGGTTGGGCACGATCCAGGACCAGCACCTGCGCCCCGCTCTTGGCCATACGCCAGGCAATTGCCAGTCCGGCTACCCCCGCACCAATGATGATGACCTTCATGTGCTTCCGTTCGCGCCCTCTATTCGTCTCGACGCCTAGGGCCTTGGCGCCCTGCCGTCAAACCACTTTAGCAGGTGACCCAACCTGAAGGGCTTCCTATAGTCCGTTCCGAGGCAGTTTCGCGAGTCAAACGAGGACAACGATGGAAAAAGCGACCTTTGGGGCTGGTTGTTTCTGGGGGGTAGAAAGCTTCTTTCGGGAAGTGCCCGGGGTCATCGATGCCATAAGCGGCTATTGTGGCGGACATGTCGATCACCCTACCTATCAACAGGTCTGCTCGGACGGAACTGGGCATGCCGAAGTGGTCGAGGTGACGTTCGATCCATTGCAGCGCACCTACGCGAGTCTGGTGGAGCTATTCTTCAAAATGCATGACCCTACCACCCTAAATCGGCAGGGCCCTGATGTTGGAACCCAGTATCGTTCGGTAATTTTCTACCATTCAGATGACCAGAAGCGCATTGCCGAAGAGGAACGAACACGGGCAAACCTGTCAGGGCGCTATCGAGCGCCCATCGTCACCACGATTGAACCCGTAAAACCCTTCTGGCGTGCTGAAGACTATCATCAACGCTATTTTGAAAAGCACCACCTGCCCTCCTGCCACCTGAGCTTTGCGGAGCTCGATGTCTCCTAAATATTACTCTTGTCCAGAAAGCATTTGCCATGGTTATGGGTTTTGTGACGACCGCGGACGCGGAAATCTCCGGCATAAGTGGTGGCGAGCGCTATACGGGCGTGCCATGGGCCTCGCGCTCACCAGTATTGGGCCAAAATGGCATGGCTGTAAGTGAACAGCCGCTTGCCTCTTTGACTGCAATCGAGATCCTCAAGAGGGGCGGTAGCGCAGTCGACGCGGCCATTGCTGCTAACGCGGTTCTTGGCCTTATGGAGCCAGTCGCCAATGGCATCGGCGGCGACTGCTTTGCGATCGTCTGGGATCCCGAGACCCGGAAGCTTTTCGGCTATAACGGTACCGGCCCTGCGCCCATGGGACGAACCCTTGCCAGGATGCAAGCCGATGTCAGCCATCTTTATGCGCGCATGGGACTTCCTTACAAAGATCACATTCCGCCACTTGGATCGCTATCTGTTACGGTTCCTGGCGCCGTTGATAGCTGGTCAGCTCTTCACCAACGTTTTGGCAAGTTGCCATTGGCTGAAATTCTGGCTCCAGCGATCGGCTATGCTGAAAACGGCTTTGCCGTGACCGAACTGGTTGCCGCCTATTGGAAAGGCAATATGGCGGTATTTCAGAAGAATCTGGCAATGCTTGAAGAGTTCGATAACGCTCGTCGAACCTATCTCATTGATGGCCATGTCCCCGGTCACGGCGAAATCTTCAAAAATCCCGATCTTGCCCGAACCCTGAAGCAGATCGCCGAGCATGGTCGTGATGCATTCTATAAGGGCAAAATCGCCCATACCATTGATGCGTACTTCAAACGCATCGGCGGGGATCTTCGCTACGAAGACTTGGCAAATTTTCATGGCGAATGGATTGAACCCCAATCGGTAAACTATCGCGGGTACGACGTTTTTGAATTGCCTCCCAACGGTCAGGGGTTCGCGGTTTTGGAGATGCTTCAGATCCTCAAAGCATACGATCTAAAAAAGATGGGGGCAGGTTCCGCTGACGCAATCACTGCCATGCTTGAAGCCAAGCGCCTAGCATATGAAGATTTGGCAAAGCATTACGCCGACCCTCGCTTTGCCAAGATCCCCATGAAGGGTCTTATTTCGGACGAATACGCAAATCAACGACGCAAACTGATCAATATGGCGCGCGCCAATCCTGATATAGGTCCCGGTGATCCCTGGCTGTTTGAGGGAGATACGACCAACTTTGCTGTTGCTGATGCAGGCGGAATGATGGTGTCAATGATTCAGTCGAATTATCGTGGCATGGGATCAGGACTTGTCGCCGATCATCTGGGCTTCATGTTTCAGGATCGTGGAGAACTCTTTTCACTCAGCGAACACGACGCCAATGTTTATGCTCCAGGTAAACGCCCCTTCCACACCATAATTCCAGGCTTTGTCACCAAGGACGGAAGGCCCTGGCTCGCCTTTAGTGTCATGGGCGGAGACATGCAGGCTCAAGGTCATGTCCAGGTACTCGTAAACATGATCGATTTTGAAATGGATATACAGCAAGCCGGCGATGCCGCGCGGTGGCGCCATTATGGCAGCTCGGAACCAACTGGTGAGCCGGCTCAAGGCGTTGGTACAGTAGAAATGGAACCCGGATTTCTCCCGCAAGTTAAAGAAGAACTGAGGCGCCGCGGTTACCAGGTGGTTGCAGGCACCGGGGCATTCGGAGGGTATGAGGCTATACAGTTTGATGAGAGAAATCGCGTCTACCGGGGCGCCTCAGAAATGCGTAAAGATGGCGCAGCGATCGGTTACTAAACTTATTGGCCCAATGCATTGCGAACGATAAAGCTCGTCGCGGTTTTTGTTCCGTCGGTAAAGTCCAGGGTAACGGCGACTCTGCTGCCCGGCTTCATCTTCAGGGGGTCAGGATGCATGCACATCAAATGATCTCCACCTGGTCTGAAGACGACGTGATGGTGGGGCAGAATACGAATGGTCCGCACCATCATCATCCGGCTCATACCCCCCGTTTCAATGCTCCGATGTAACATAAGCTGGGCACAGGCCGGTGACGAAGCACTGCTCAAAGTTGCCGCGCGGGTGCCTGTATTGCCTAGCACAAAATATCCTCCCGCCGGCAAGCCTGCCGGTAGCGCCCGGAACCAGGCGTTTGTGATTACGACGTCTGCCGCGTGAGCAGCACCGCTACCCGCCAACGTAATCAAAAGAGCCGCACTAATTGAGCGTAGCAAGTGCATGTTCCTTCCGTTCATCGCTCTTACGCAGATTATTTAGGACCAGGATCAATCCCACAACGCTCATCATGGAGCTTGGAATCCAGAGTATGAGTCCGCCAAAATGCTGATCAGTGATTGGTGATATTGGCAATATTCGACCACATATTTCATATACCGGATAAAAGTCGTGATTGGACAGTGCTAAGACGGCACCAACAGCAATCTGCGGAGGAACGACGACCATCGTAAGGATCGCCCGGACGCCAAAACCTATTCGAGCAGGAGGCTTCGGGTTGGGATCGAGTATGAGAAACCAAAAGAACAATCCATCTATCGCCATTGTCCAGTTCATAAAGTAGTACAGTTTGTCATTCAGCATGACAAAGGTGTGAACGCTGGGAATGAGCCACATGTAGATCAGCCCCACGAACAAACAGGGAGCTACCACCGGGTGTTGAACCAAATCCACCATCCAGCGGACGGGAGCGCTACCGGTGATAGGCCGCAAGAAATTCGGTATACCAGCCTGTAATGCCATTCCCGGCCATGCCAGCGCGACGAGAAAAGGTCCAAGATGGTGCAACGCCAGGTGCTGAAAGCGATGAAAGAAGAACATGTGCTCGGAGAGATAATCGTAATGGGTTTGCACCACCGCGTACATCAGCATCACGCCCAATACGAAGGAGGTGCTACGCCAGATATTTGGGCGTTCCGCGCCAGACAGGCGCAGACAGCCCCGCACGTACCATGTAAGAGCCAAGCTGACTGTCAGGTAGATCTTCCAGGAAAATTCCCATGGCATCCAGAACGGAAGATCTGCCGGATACCAGCCGCAGAGGACGTAGAAGACCAGACCAACTCCCAACACTCCGCCATAGGCCAGCCAATTGGACATAGCCCGCGCAGTCAAGGTCTTAGGTGATTGGTTAAGAGCAGCCGGCACGCCCTGTTCGCCTCAATCAGTGGACCTAGTTTATAAGACAGGAATGGCGTTATCAGGCGAGGCGATTGGTCACAGGGAACATCACTTCCCCCACCCGGTTGCGTGGTAAGAATTAGCATGCTTAGACGACTTCTTACCTCCTTTGTGCCTCTTCTGCTTCTAGCCTTGGGCCTGACCGCGTGCGGCCTGAGCAACCGTGGATGGTATAGCAAAAATATCACTGGCACTTTGCCATCTCTAAAGTTTTCGATGTTGCGCGTAAATGACGGCCGCAAAGTCACGGCCGCCAACTATCGCGGTGACGTCGTACTGCTTTATTTTGGCTATACAAATTGCCCGGACATTTGCCCGACAACTTTGGCCAATCTTTCAGAAATGTTGCGTAGACTTGGACCCGCCGCAACCTATGTGCGTGTACTTTTCGTCAGTGTGGACCCCGCCCGCGACCGGCCAGAAGTTCTGAAAGCTTATGTCCACGCCTTTTCGCCTTACATGGACGGATTGCTGGGAACCCCCAATTCCATTGCAATTCTTGCCCGCCGCTTCCGTGTGGCCTACAGCGTACACAAGGCCACCCCCCACCACCCCTACGAGGTCGATCATTCAGCCGCAGTGTTCATCTTTGACCGTTTCGGCCAGGCGCGATTGGTTACCCTCTCGACCAGCAACGTAAACGGACTGGCTGGTGACGTACGCAGGCTTCTGCACCAGCGCCCACACTGAGAACGGGACTAGAGCTGAACTGCCAAATGGAGCCTTCGCGCTCTAGCCGCCTCCACAGAAAAGGCTTGTGCGCCGAGCAGATCCTAGATGTGCAAAGCTTCCTTATCAGAATCTAGCACTGCTTCGTGCAACATCTCGGACAGAGTCGGGTGGGGAAAGATCACCGTCTTCAAATCACTATCTGTGGCCTCAAGAGTACGAGCTATGGCATAACCTTGAATAAGTTCGGTGACCTCTGCGCCAATCATGTGTGCGCCTAACAGTTCGCCAGAGTTGGCATCAAACACCGTCTTGATAAGTCCGTCCGGTTCACCCATGGCAATCGCCTTGCCATTGCCGACAAATGGGAAGCGTCCGACTTTGACATCGTATCCCGAATTTTTCGCATTAGCTTCGGTCATGCCAACGCTGGCGATCTGCGGATAACAATAAGTGCAGCCCGGCACTCTACTTGTGTCCAGAGGATGAGTGTCAGACATTCCCGCGATGCGTTCAGCCACAATGACGCCCTCGTGCATGCCCTTGTGGGCCAACCAAGGCGGGCCGACAATATCTCCAATCGCCCATATTCCGGGCACATGTGTCGCGCCCCAGCGATCAGTAACAATATGGGTACGCTCAACCTTTACGCCGACATTTTCAAGACCTAGATTTTCCACATTCCCAACGATTCCGACCGCAAGTATGACGCGGTCAACTGTCAATGTTTGCGTCTTGCCATCCTTGTCTTTCAGCGTCGCAGTAACATCGTCGCTGCCTTTGATAAGTTCATCGACAGTCGTATTCGTAGCAATAACCATGCCTTGTTTTTTAAAGGATTTTTCGGCGAGCGCTGAAATTTCCGCATCTTCCACAGGGAGAATGCGGTCCAAAACCTCAACTACGGTGACTTCACTACCCAGCGTTCTATAAAAGCTCGCGAACTCTATGCCGATCGCACCAGATCCAACGACTAGGAGACGACGCGGAAGCGACTCGGGTACCATGGCCTCGCGATAGGTCCATACCAGTTTTCTGTCTGGTTCCAATCCCTTCATCGTTCTGGCACGAGCCCCACTAGCAATCACAATATTTTTTGCTGTCAGATGGTTGACGGACGTGCCATTTCTGACTTCCACCTTTCCTGCAGCCTCAATTCGTCCTTCCCCGGAAATCACTTTTATCTTGTGCTTTTTCATCAAAAAGGAGACGCCGCTGGACAATCTCTGCGCAACTGCCCTTGAACGGGCAACGATTTTTCCAAGATCAAATTTTACTCCTGACGCTGAAACGCCAAACTCCTCCATTCGTTGCATCAGATGGAAAATCTCGCTTGATCGCAGCAAAGCTTTGGTAGGGATGCAGCCCCAATTGAGACAAATGCCGCCAAGCTCATCACGCTCAATGATCGTCGTTTTGAAGCCAAGCTGTGCGCAACGAATTGCACAGACATATCCGGCCGGACCGCTTCCTATAACAACAACATCAAAACTGTCAGACATCAAAGGCTCCGATGATCACGATTCCAAAGCGCTCACTGTTGCTACTATGAAGAGTGCCGGAACGAAAATGATAAAAAAGTAGATGACCGAAACGCTAAAAAATTTCAGAGACGTTTTGATCCAACTCTGCCCATAAAAGCGCTTCATCGCGAGCAGCATGTAAATCCCAACGGCAGCAAACGCAAACCACCCGAGTTCAAGCTGAACCCCAACGCTCGTTAATACTGCGACTAGCGTGAGGACGATAAATACAAAGCTATGTAGATTTAGTGAGAAGACAAGATGATCTACAAAGTAAAAGTCTCGACGGATACCTAGGTAAAATAGGGCAAGCAATGCCGCAAAGATTGGCAGGAGCAAAAATAGCGCACGCGGTATCCAGGTCATCAAGGGGCCATTTACTGCGTCTGGATCACGCTCAAGGACCAAGGTGGCTCGCTGCGCATGACCCAAAATCCAGTCACCAATGCCCCATTCAGATTTCTGCGTTGCCAAAGAGGTCTGTTCCCGCTTGAGACGGAGTCTAGCCTGGGCAAGAAATTTCTTGGTTTCTGCTGACAGCTTTGGAGCTGGCGTGTCTTTGCGCACAAAGAAATCCGCTTGTAAGCTTGGAATCATGGCCTGGCCCTTGGTGCCGACAATGTAGATGTTGTCATGGCCAGTGCCCCTGCTTGGTAGCTGCAATGGCAGCTTATCTTTACGGGCCGCGCTTCGTACTTTAGCAAACGCCGAATGTGTCTTGTTTTCTATGCTGACCAGTCGGGATGCGATTTGAGCGCGCAGTGCCGGCGTCATAGGACGTCCAATGATCTCAAGTCGCATCAAAGCAACACCTGTAGCGCCGAGCGTCAGGAAAAACAGTAGTGTCGCGAAGAAGTATAGACGTATCGGTGGAACATAGCGACGTAGACGCCCTTCGCGAAAGGCACAGGACAGTTCCCCGGGACGAAAGATCAAAGCGTTCGCGGTACGTAGGATACGACTGTCGAAGCTGAGTACGTCTTCGATCAGATCATGCAGGAGTCGTGCGAGCGAGCGACGGTGTGTATCACGCTCCTCACCACAGTCAGAGCAGAAGTGACTCGAAAATTTGGTGCCGCAATTGCCACAGAATTCTCGATGCGACGGTCCGGAAAAATTGGACGCTTCAATCGCATCTTCCTTTGCTACACCCTCCAAGCCGTCAGCGTCGCTGCCCATGCTGCCCTCCGTGACGGCACACCCTTACAGCAACATCGCGGCCGGATCTTCGAGAAACATCTTGAGAACCGAAAGAAACCGCGCGCCCGTAGCACCGTCGACAACCCTATGATCACAGGATAGCGTCAAAGTCATTATAGTGGCAGTTTCTATCTTACCATCACGCACGATCGGTCGAGCTTCTCCTGCACCTACAGCCAGAATGGCTGCATGTGGGGGGTTAATTACAGCGGTGAACTGTTTGATGCCAAACATTCCTAGATTGGAGATGGCGAAAGTGCCGCCTTCAAATTCCTGAGGTTTGAGCTGCTTTGTCCGTGCACGCTCGGCCAGTTCTTTTATCGAATTCGAGATAGTTAGGAGACCTAGGTCTTCAGCATTTGAAACGATCGGCGTGATCAGTCCGAAGTCGAGCGCCACCGCAACACCGATATTGGCATGACGGTGTCGTAGGACCGCTTCCTCAGTCCAGCTGGCATTGACTTCAGGCACCCGCTTGAGTGCCAGCGCCGACGCTTTGACAATGAAATCGTTTACGGAAAGTTTGTAAGCACTTGGTCCCTTCGGCGATTGCGCATTGAGATTGGCGCGAATCTTCAGTAAAGCGCCAATATCGCAGTCGATCGTCAGGTAAAAATGAGGAATCAACGAGGCTGCAGAAGACAGACGCCGGGCGATCGACTTGCGCATGGCATCATGAGGTACAAGCTCATAATCCTCGGCCTTGAAGAACAGCTTCGCGTCGGGAAGCGGCGCCACACCAGACATGCCAATGCTCTTGGCAGCAGCTGCAGTTGGGCTGCCCGCTGCCTGCACGGTGACCGGCGTGGGCCCGGCAGCTCGCGCAGCTTCGACATCCGACTTGACTATGCGGCCACGCGGACCAGTTCCTGCCACTGTACTCAGGTCAATCCCAATTTGCGCCGCAATACGACGCGCCAGAGGCGACGCCATAATTCGTGCCTTGGTGTCTGCCTCCTCCTTCACGATTGTGGCCTTTTGTGGCGTCGCAGCAGAAGGTGCGAGTTGCACAGGCTGCCCGGAGTGGTCAAGCGTACGAGGTACCGCGCCATGCTTGGCACTAGCAGGTGGCTTATTTGCCTCCGTTGCGACGGCGACCTTGATCGAAGCCATTGCAGAGAAAATGGAGTTTGTACCCTTAACCCCAGCCTCTTCCTCATTGTCGAGCAGCGCGATGGGCTGATTGACCTTAACCCCCTCGCTGCCCTCTGGTACCAGGATTTTTGCTATTCGACCCTCGTCAACCGCCTCAAACTCCATGGTCGCCTTGTCGGTTTCAATTTCGGCAATGACGTCACCAGCGTGAACTTCATCACCCTCCTTGACGAGCCATTTGGCGAGCTTGCCCTCTTCCATGGTGGGAGACAGGGCTGGCATTAGGATATTCGTGGACACGCTAGCTCTCCAGCGGCTTAAGCTTCGCCGCGCTTTTACCCCAATGGCGGCCATCAAAGGGTGTGGTTATGACCGAGGTAAAATCAAACCCCTCCAAACAGCGATAATTCACTGAAAAACCGTCTGGATGGGAACGTGGCACATAGAAGGATTTAATTCCACAGCACGAACAAAACAGGTGTTTGGCACTATGTGTGGCGAACGTATAGGTGGTTAGGATGCCCTCGCCACGCACAAGACGAAATTGAGATTTAGGCACAATGAGATGCAAAAAACCGGTCATACAACAGATCGAGCAATTACACTCCAGAAGTTCGATCTCTTCCGCGGTTTGAACCTCAAAGGCTACCGCACCACAATGACAGCCTCCCTTCTTCCAAGATATCTCCGCCACGATTCACCTTCGATAGCAAACCGCCTTAACCGCATCGATCACGTCTTCCACGGTTGGCAGCGCGAGTTTCTCAAGACTGGCCGCATATGGCATGGGAACGTCCTTGCCGGTTACCTTCATCGGTGGCGCATCAAGCCAATCGAAGGCTTCCTGGGACACGGTT
>JAKBAU010000100.1 GCA_021808875.1 Pseudomonadota bacterium
GGCATAATCGAGATCAAGCACAGCCTCACCTTTGACGATACCGCAGGACACAGCTGCGACCTGGTCCCTGAGCAGTGGCTGCTTCAGCATGCCGGTTTTCCGCATGAACTGGGCACACTGGGCCAGAGCAACATAGCCGCCAGTGATCGCCGCCGTGCGGGTACCGCCATCGGCCTGCAATACATCACAATCGAGCACAATCTGGCGCTCGCCAAGGGCGGAAAGATCACACACCGCGCGCAGCGCGCGGCCAATCAGGCGTTGGATCTCCTGGGTGCGACCTGACTGCCGTCCCTGTGCCGCCTCCCGGCGCATGCGGTCATGGGTGGAACGTGGCAGCATGCCGTATTCAGCCGTCACCCAACCCCGGCCGGTACCCTTCAGGAATGCCGGTGCACTGTCCTGCAAGGACGCCGTGACCAGCACATGGGTGTCACCACATTTGATAAGACAACTGCCCTCGGCGTGCTTGGCAAAGCCGGGTTCAAGCTGGATGGCGCGCAATTGATCGGCCGTGCGTGAAGAAGGGCGCATAATGAGGTACCTTGAAGTTGATCATAACCGGCGCTACCTAGCCCTCTCGGGGCGCGTGCGCAATGCAAGCCCGGCGGCGGGCCCTTTTTCAACCCGAACAGAGGCTTAAGTCCGGTGAACGCAGCTCCTCGCCATACCGATGATGTCCGCAGGCTCGCCTCCGAGCTCGGAGAGCGCCCGCGCGAGGTGTTCCGCCATCTCGTTGACGCATTTTTAGCCTCGGGTGAGCCGGTCGGCTCCCGGACGCTCAGCCAGCGCCTGCCGGTGTCGCTGTCACCGGCCTCCATCCGTAACGTCATGGCCGACCTAGAAGCGCTGGGCCTCTTGGCCTCGCCGCACACCAGTGCCGGCCGCATTCCAACCGAAAAAGGCCTGCGCCTGTTTGTCGATGGCCTGCTTGAAGTCGGTGATCTTGACCCTTCCGAGCGCGCGGCGCTGGAAAGTCGAATAAGCGGCAGCGGCCATGGCCTGGAAGATGTACTGACCCAGGCGACCACCATGCTCTCCGGACTGTCGCGTTGCGCCGGACTTGTGGTGGCGCCACGTCAGGACGGCGTCCTCAAGCATATCGAATTCGTGCCTGCGGGCACCGGCAAAGTGCTCGTGGTGCTGGTCAGCGAGGATGGTCAGGTCGAAAACCGGCTGATCGCCACGCCCAGCGGACTGCCCCCTTCGGCACTGGCCGAGGCGACCAACTACCTCAATGCCCGGCTGCGTGGGCGTACCCTTGAGAGTGCGCGCGGCGAAGTCGCGCGGGAGCTGGAAACCCATCGTGCGGAACTTGACGCCCTGACCGCCAAGATCGTGGCTGAAGGGCTCGCGATGCTGGCGGAAACCGGCGGTGGTGCGCGGCAGGCCGAAGAGAAGGTGCTGATCGTGCGCGGCGCTTCCCACCTTCTGGACAGTGTGGAAGCCCAGACTGACCTCGAACGGATTCGTACCTTGTTTGATGATATCGAACGCAAGAACGATCTGGTGGGCCTGCTTGAACTGGCCCGCGACGGCGATGGCGTGCGCATCTTCATCGGATCAGAAAACCGCTTGTTCAGCCTTTCTGGATCTTCGATTGTCGCTGCGCCCTATGCCGATGCCAAAGGCAAGATCATAGGCGTTATTGCTGTGCTGGGGCCCACCCGCCTCAACTACGCGCGTATCATTCCCATGGTGGACTACACCGCCAAGCTGGTAACCCGGCTTATCGCCTGAACAGGATGCTTCATGAGTGATCAACACCAAGATGATTTGCCCGAAACCGAAGCTGCCGCAAATGGCAGCGAGCAAGCTGACACGGAAATCGCCCAGCTGCGTGTGGAGATTGCCGAACTCAAGGACCGGACCTTAAGGGCGCTGGCGGAGGTGGAAAACACCCGTCGGCGGGCCGAGCGTGACAAGAAGGATGCCTCGCTGTATGCCGTCACCGCCTTCGCCCGCGACATGCTGCAGGTCGCCGACAATTTTGCCCGTGCAGTTCAGGCCTGTCCGGCCGACGTGCGCGAGCAGGCCGCGCCCCAGCTCAAGGCAGTGATCGAAGGCGTGGAAGTGACGGATCGGCAGCTGATGGCCACGCTCGAACGCCATGGCATCCGCCAGATCGATACCTCCTCGGGCAAGTTTGACCCCAATCTGCATCAGGCCATCGCCGAAGTCCCGGGGCGGGGCAAACCCGCTGGCAGCATCGTCGATGTGGTTCAGATTGGCTATCAGATTGGTGACCGGCTGCTGCGCCCCGCGATGGTCACGGTTGCCCGCCACGAGGGGAGTGCTGAGCGTGACACCGGCACCAAGCTCGATACTGAAGCATGAGCAGACTTCGCCTCATGGTGGCAGGTGCCGACGGACGCATGGGCCGGGCACTGATCCGCGCCATCGCCGAGGCCGATGATCTCAGGCTCAGCGCTGCCCTGCTCATCACCGCTCACCCCGAGCTCGGTAAGGATGCGGGCACGATGGCCGGCACCACGGCCCTTGATGTCACCTTGACCGCAGATCCTCTTGCGGCCATCACACAGGCCGATGCAGTCCTCGACTTTACGGCGCCGGCCTTTTCCGTCGAGCTAGCCGGACTGTGTGCCCAGGCCCGCATCGTACATGTGATTGGCACCACGGGTTTCAGTGAGGATCAGAATGAAAAGATCCGCGCCGCGGCGCGGCACGCGGTTATCATCAAATCGGGTAACATGAGCCTCGGCGTTACCGTCCTCGCTGATCTCGTCCGCCAGGCCGCGCGCGTGCTGACCGCCTATGACGTCGAAATCATCGAACTGCACCATCGCATGAAGGCTGATGCCCCGTCGGGTACGGCACTACTGCTGGGCGAAGCCGCGGCGCAAGCCCGTGATGTGCAACTCAAGGAGCATGCAGTTTTCAGCCGCGAGGGTCACACCGGAGCCCGCCAGAATGGCGCGATCGGTTTTGCCTCGGTGCGGGGGGGAACTGTGATTGGCGAGCACCATGTCATCCTCGCCGGGCCTTCGGAACGCATTGAACTGAGCCATGTCGCCGAAGATCGAGCCATATTCGCGCATGGAGCGCTTGTGGCTGCACGCTGGGGGCAGGGTCGCAAGCCTGGTCTTTACGGCATGCGTGACGTGCTCGGTCTGGATCAGTTGCGATAGGCCTTTGCCGCGACAAGCGCCTGACGCAGCAGCTGCGCCAGACGCAGGCGTTCCTCAGGGGCAAGGAATGCGCCCAATTCAATGGAGCGGCCATGGCTTGAGAGCAGCAGATGCCGCGGCTGTTCGGCTTCCTCCTCGATCCCCACATTGAGCCAATAGGGATTGAGGGAGATCTCGCTTGTCTGTTCGCCCTGGCGATGGCGCGTGATGTCAAGGCGACTGAGGCTGAGCACAACATGCTCATAGCTCTGCGCCGCCCGTCGACAGCGGTGAAAGGCCCAAATCAGAAGCAGAACGTCTAGGCCCATGAAAGGCATTACCGGCCATGCACCCTTGAGCATGAAGATCACACCCAAAGTGAAATTGGCGAGCCCGACCGCGCCGAGGACGAGGACCGTGGCTTGCGCAGTGAGCGGAGGCGCGGGCCGCAGCACTGCATCGAGAAAAACCGGATCGGAACCCGACTGGCTCATGGCACCAAATTGCCGGCGCGCGTTTGCCTAGGCAAGGGCCTCGTCGTCCCCGCCCATCCTGGCGCTAGCGATGGCAGCGGCGCTCATAGCCACGCCGGCCGCCATGCTCTTTCCAGAACGGGCTGCCAAGATCAAGTTGGCAGGGATTGGTGACCGCGCCCGTGAGCGCACCTGCAGCAGCGCCGATCAGGGCGCCACTTGCTGCGGATCCGGTCATCGCGCCAATAATCGCACCGCCGGCAGCGCCGATCCCGGCACCAGACAGTGCTCGATCAGACGTGGTCGTCCCACATCCAGCCAGCGTCAGGGCGCCAGTAAGCGCTGCGACCATGGCAAGGCTCCGCAACATGTTTGTCCTCCACATTCGGTATCTTCCAAAACGCTCATTTACAAGACGCGTTCCGCGCAGATCTGGGCTATAGAACACTGCGAAGGACATATCTGTGACATGTGATGCAGCGATCATTTTCGAAGCAGGATGTGGAACGATTTTTCGCATTGCTGCGTAGGGCGGAGCCGGAGCCCAAAACCGAGCTTTGCTATCTGAACAATTTTACCTTGCTGGTGGCCGTGGTGCTCTCGGCCCAGGCGACCGACAGAAGTGTGAACAAAGCAACTGCAGCGCTGTTCGCGCTTGCTGACACACCTGATAAAATGGCGTCGCTCGGTGAGGAGGTCGTGGCACACCACATTCGTACCATCGGCTTATACCGTACCAAGGCCAAAAATGTGGTCGCGCTCAGCCGCGCCCTTCTCAGCAGGCATCACGGCGAGATCCCACACGATCGTGCCGCGCTCGAAGCGCTGCCAGGCGTCGGACGGAAAACTGCCAACGTCGTACTCAACACGGCCTTTGGTGAGCCGACCATTGCTGTCGACACACATATATTTCGCGTCGCAAATCGCACCGGACTTGCTCGGGGAAAGACCCCGCTCGCTGTGGAAATGGGACTCGAACGGATCGTCCCCAGCGTCTATCGCCTCCATGCCCATCACTGGCTCATCCTGCATGGCCGCTATGTCTGCGTAGCGCGCCGGCCCCATTGCCCGGTTTGCATCGTCCGCGAGCTATGCCGCTTTGACGGCAAGACACCGGAAGCAGGAACGCCTGAGGACACCAAAGGCACCGGACGGCGCGGTAACCGGTTGCAGCAGCGGGCTGGGGCCGCAAAGAGGACGGCACCAAAGGCCAAAGCACGCGTCAAAAAGGCGAATGCCGCACGTGGCGGCGCGGGTCACCGTAAAGACAGCTGAGCTCCGGGGAACATCGCGAGCTCCGAGGAGACCACACCCCCCCAGGACGTAAAATCCCTGCGTCCTGCAACGCTCCATGCTTGCGCGCCGTGCCCTCCTCGCTTAATCGGGGGGAGTTTCGCCCGCCCTACGCCACATCTGGAGAGCAAAGACTATGACACAGCATTACGACGTTGCCGGATTGGGCAATGCCATTGTCGACGTGATTGCCTCCACAGATGATCGCTTTCTGCTCGAGAACAACATTGCCAAAGGCGTGATGAACCTCATTGATCATTACCGCGTGCAGCAGCTGCTTCAGGTGCTGCCATCAGGCCGTGAGCTTGCCGGTGGGTCCGCAGCCAACACCATGGCCGGGCTGGCCTCCTTTGGTGGACGCGGGGTGTTCATGGGCAAGGTTCGCGACGACCAGCTGGGCAAGTCCTTTGCTCGTGGACTAGAGACGATCGGTATTGATTTTCCGACTCCCCCTGCAAGCGTGGGCCCACAAACCGAATGCTGTCTGATCGCGGTGACCGCCGATGGGCAGCGTAGCATGAATACCTATCTGGGTGCCTGCCGCGAGTTGCGCGAAGCGGACATCGATGAGGCCGCAATCGCTGCGGCCACCGTGCTCTATATCGAGGGCTATCTATGGGACGAACCCGAAGCCAAAACAGCAATCGAAAAGGCCATCAGGATCGCCAGGAAAAATGGTCGCAAGGTCGCCTTCACCTTGTCCGATCCGTTCTGCGTCGAGCGCTGGCGCAGCGAATTCATGGCTCTGCTGAAGGACCGGATCGACATTCTTTTTGCCAATGAGGCCGAAGCCATGGCGCTGTTCGAGAGCGGAGATTTTGATGGTGTGCTGCAATCCTTGCGCGGCTTCAAGGGCATTGCCGCCCTGACCCGCTCCGCCAAGGGCTGTGTCATTGCGGCAGGCAAGGAGGTGCATGTTCTGGACGCTGACCCGGTTTCCCAGGTGCTCGATACCACCGGAGCCGGAGACCAGTTCGCCGCGGGATTTCTCTTTGGCTACAGCCATGGCCGGAACTTGCCGGATTGCGGTCGGCTCGGAACGCTTGCCGCCGCAGAGGTCATCGCTCATTACGGTGCCCGTCCTGAAACCTCGTTGCGTGCCCGTGCTGTCGAAGCGGGTCTGCTTTAGTCGCCGATGAGGTGAAGTGCGATTTGGCGCTGATGCGCCTCATCGCGGTGTTCGAAGAGGTAGATGGCCTGCCACACGCCAAGCTGGAGTTCGCCGTTTCGTACCGGAACGCCAAGCGAGGTCAGCGTCAGGGCACTGCGGATATGGGCCGGCATGTCGTCGGGACCTTCAGTGCGATGGCGATAGACATCGTTATTGTGGGGAACGAGTTTCTGCAGGAAGTTTTCCAGATCCCGACCGACGTCCGGATCGGCATTCTCCTGAACCAACAACGAAGCAGAGGTGTGCTTCACAAAGAGTGTTAGCAGGCCGTCGCGGATCGCGCTGCGTGCAACGAAGCGCAGTACGTCGGCGGTAATATCGGTGAGACCAGAGCCAGCCGACGCGACGACGAGGTCGTGATAAACCTGCTTCATCTTGGCTTCCTCAGATAGACGTAGAGGGCACCCTGGCCACCATGACGACGATGGGCCGGGGTCATTTCAGCGACAAAATGCGCCAGTTCCGGTTCTTTGAGCCAGCGTGGTGTCAGGTGTCGCAGCACGCCGCGGCGCCGGACGAAGGGATTGCTGTCTTCTGCTCCATCGCGTGGCCCGCTGCCTCCTTTGCCGGTGACGATAAGAACAAGGCGCAGGCCTCGAGCCATGGCCTGATGCACAAATTGCGTGAGTGCATGATGGGCTGCGACTTCTGTGAGACCGTGCAGGTCGAGTCTGGCTTCAGGCTCGAGACTGCCTCGCCGGAGTTTGGCGCGCCTTCTCCCATCGAGACCGGTAGGGCCTGGTGCATCTGCGGCAGGTCCGGCTGTGGCCGGGCGGGCCTTCGCTTTGCCTTTCATAGCCGCATGGCGCATGGCGGTTGCGGATCTGACAGCGAGAGGTACTGCATCTTTGAGTGCGGCTTCAAAGAGGGCCCGTTCGTCTGCCATAAGGGCGCGCCCGGCCCTGGCGTCGTCAACCTCTCCTGGTTCCTGTGGAAGCGGAGGAGCGAGAATGTCAGGCCCCTGTTTGTTGCGTCGCTTTGCACCGCGTGGAACCGGGCTGGTTGCCTGACCATTCGCGTTCTGCCGGCGGGCGGCTGGCTTTTTGCCATTGCCTGAGGTCCGGCCCCTGGGGCTCTGGTTTTTAGGTGTCAGCTGCGCTGCGTCCTTCAGCACCGCCTCGAACAGCGTCACCTCATCTTCTGTCGGCTCCCGCCGCTTCATGCTCAGCCTCCCGCCGCCAAACGCTGCTGCGCCAATTGTTGCCACAGGCTCAGCGGCAGGAGCACAAAGAACCGTCCGCGTGCCTTCATGTCCCCGGCCAGTTGCTCGGCCCTGGCGCCATATCCCCAGAACACGTCACCGCGCAAAGGGCCTTTAATGGCACCGCCTGTGTCCTGAGCGATCATCAGCTGATGCAGCGGTGCAACGCCCTGATGAGATGGCGGAGCAACGACATAGAAGGGTATTCCCAGAGGATGAAAATGAGGATCAACGGCTAGACTTGCCCCGGGGGTCAGAGGCACGCCCTGGGTACCGACGGGGCCGGAGTTGGCAGGAGAAAGTGGCGCCAAGCGGAAAAAGACGTAGGACTCATCACGGTCCATGATCTTAGGTGCCAGCTTTGGATGGCTGAGAAGCCAGTTGCGGATGCCCCGCAAGGAGACCTCATCTGGGCTGAGCGCGCCCATGCGCATCAGGATCCGACCGATCGCGGTATAGGGTCGACCATTCTGGCCTGCATAGTCGACGCGAAAGACCCTGCCATGGCCAAAACGGACGCGACCGGAACCCTGGACCTGCAGGAAGAACAACGCCACCGGATCATTCGTCCAGAATAGCACTGGCGCGCTGGCAAGGCCTTTGCGCGCGATCATCGCGCGCGAGGGATAGGGCACGAGCTCCTCGTCTCTAAGCCGCCCGAAAAGATATCGTCCATGCCAACGCGGCCGGAAACGGCCAAGATCGACACTGACTAGATCACTCGGTCGGCCATAAACCGGGATCTTAAAAGAGGTATCGGGCCGTCGTCGGCCAGCAATCTCTGGCTCGTAATAGCCCGTCAAAAGACCCCGACGGTGTCCATCTTCAGCAATCTCAGCGGGACGAAAATGACGCTCGAACCATCGGCGCGCCTCCTGTGGTGATGGAGGCAGTTGTGGCAGGCTGGCACAGACGCTTTGCCAGGGTGCCAGGGTTCCGGCATAGCCGGCCCCGGTCATGGGAGCCGTCGGGGGCTTTTGCCCCAGAACGCGGCAGGAGCGCCGCAAGGCGGACAGGGCCGCACGCGGATCGCTTTGCTCCCAGCCGGCAAGATCTCGGTAGTGCATTGGCAGCAGATGCAGGCCGCGGGGTGGCGTCACGGGCCTCTGCAGCAGTAACCAGGCTGCGATCCCGGCCAGCACCAGCGCAAGGACAGCAGCATAGAGCAGCGGCCGCGCCCGCGTCACGCCGCCTCGTCACCATGGGTTGCGATAATCGTCCAGTTGGGATCCGTGGCCCGCACATCACGGGCAAAGGTCCACACATCGGCAACGCCACGGACGCTGTTTGGATCGCCATGAACGACAGCGCCTGAAGCGTCCGTCGTCGCCGAAATGAAATTGGCGCCAAAGCTGACGGTTACTTCCGCCATGCGTTTCTTGAGCACGGCCTCGGTAATGCGCACTTCGCCAAAGCCGATAAAAGTAAAATTGACGTTGTGGTGCTTCGCGTCGCGCTCGCGTATCACGCTGTCAAATGCGGCATAGACCTCATCGCTCAGCAGGGGCCGCAATGCGGCGCGATCACCGTGAGCGAAGGCCGTGATGATGATCTCATAGGCTGATTTAGCGCCTTCGATAAAATGGGCTTCATTGAAGCCGTGATCCGCCAGGGCAATATCGTAGAGCCCGCGGGACAGCGGATCGCTCGGTGTATCGAGGCCTTCTGCCCGTGCGCTGCGTTCCGGCAAACCAATGACCTTGCCGGAATCTGGCCGAGCTATCCGGCCAAAGGGGTCGCGCGGGCGTTCCTGTCCTGTCCGGCGCCCCAGCACCGTGTAGAGCCGGAAGAGAATGACGCCTGCCACCATGGCAATGAAGACGATGAAGAGAACCTGGGAATTCATTCATGAACCTTTGGGCTAGGTGTCAGCCCGCTTGGCAGCCAACCTAGCGCCGGGGCTCACCGGGGTCCAGCCTCGCCGCACCTGCTTGCGCCTATATGGGGTACAGGTTGGCATAGTTTAAGACCGCTGCGCTTGTGAGCTCCGGCTATCCGTGCTAGCCCGCGCTTTCTTTGCACGGATACAAGGACGTTCCATGAGTGACGATTTTTCCGGCGACACCTCAGCCGATGCGCTCGGTGACGGTCAGCAGCCAGGATTCCGCATCCAGGTGATCGGGCAATATGTGAAGGATTTGTCCTTCGAAAACCCCGCGGCGCCCGCCGGGCTCAACATCCGACCCAATATTGATCTTGGCGTCGATCTGCAGGCCCGACGTCTCGATGACACACATTATGAAGTTGAACTTAAATTGCGCGTAGGGGCCAAGGCCGAAGACAAAACGGTGTTTCTCATGGAACTGTCCTATGGTGGACTTTTCCTGATCGAAAATGTGCCGGCGGAGATTTTGCAGCAGGTGCTCCTGATCGAGGCCCCCCATCTGCTCTTTCCCTTTGCGCGACGGATTGTCGCCGACTGCGTGCGTGACGGCGGTATGCCGCCGCTCATGATCGAGCCAATCGATTTTGCCAGCCTCTATCGGGCGCGTATGGAGCAAGGCGGCGAGACCCTCGGCAACGCCTAGGCTGGCGGGAGACGTTCACGACCCCAGTTCCAGAGCGCTTCATCTCCCAGTTCGGCGACAAATGCCTGATGGGCGGCCCGTTCCTCCGCGCTCAGCCGCACCATGAGCGGCTGGGGACGCGGTCGTGCTGCGCTGCCCTCGCGCAAGGCTGAGTTGTCCTCAGCAACCAGGGGCGCCAGTTCCAGGGCTTTCTGGCGTCCACCGATCAATTCGAGATAAAGGCGCGCGGTCAGTTCGGCATCAAGCAGTGCGCCGTGTTTGCTGCGCGCCGACAGGTCTATGCCGAAACGTTTGCACAATTCGTCGAGAGAATAGCGCACGCCGGGGAGTTTGGCCTTGGCGATTTCTATGGTGTCGATCGCCCGCGTCAACGCGATGGGCGCCCGACCCAGCCGGCCAAGTTCCGCGTTGACGAACTTGATGTCGAAGACAGCATTATGAATGACGAGAGGATCTTCACCGAGAAAGGCCAGGAATTCATCGACCACATCGGAAAAAAGCGGCTTGTCGGCAAGGAATTCATCCGTCAGCCCATGCACCCGCGTGGTCTCAATCGGTACTGCGCGCTGCGGATTGAGATAGGCATGAAAATGCGCGCCGCTCGGCACATGGTCGATCAGCTCAACACAACCCAGTTCGATGATGCGATGGCCGTCATTGGGATCAAGACCGGTGGTTTCGGTGTCAAAGACGATTTCACGAATCATCAGCGGCGCCTCAACTGATCAAGTATAGATCGAACCTGAGCGAGCGCATGGTCAAGACCGGCACTGGTATCAACCACAAAATCGGCACGTTTTTTCTTTTCCGCATCGTCAAGCTGGCGCGACAGAATGAGGTCAAGCTTGTCAGGTGTCATGCCTGGGCGGGCAAGAACCCGGGCGCGCTGCATCTCGGCTGGCGCCGAGACGACAACGATGACATCGACGCGGCCATGACCGCCTGCTTCAAACAGCAGCGGGACATCCAGAACCACCATTGGCGCATCTTTGTGGT
>JAKBAU010000101.1 GCA_021808875.1 Pseudomonadota bacterium
CGGAGGTTACGCTGGGTGAAATCGGTGATGTGTGGCGCAGTGTGCTCGGGGACTGGGTTGCCCCCCAGATCACGATTTAGGGCACCAGGAGGTACGATTGAAGAATTCTGCACGCATTCTTATCGCCAAGACAGGACTTGATGGTCATTGGCGCGGCGCCTCGTTGGTCGCCCGCGCCTTGCGCGAGGCAGGTTTCGACGTGGTGATGGCCGGTATGAGCAGCTGGGAAGAGATCGTCCAGGCTATTTCCGACAAGGAAGTCGACCTCTTGGGAATTTCGATCGGCGGACACATGGAGGTCGCCGAGCGTGCAATTGCAGAGGCCCGCAAAGTCCGCCCGGACCTGCCTGTGATGGTGGGGGGCGTGGTACCGCCATGGGCAAAGAAGAAACTCGAGGCACAGGGCGTCGAGGTTTACCCTCCAGGCTCCCAGATGAGCGAGATCACCGAAGGCGCACAGCGTCTGACCGGCTATCGGGCCGAACCAATGCCAGGTTCGGACACCGGCCGGTCCCAGGCGTGAGTAGTGTTTGCATCGATCACGTGCATCAATGTGGCCGATGCACCCAAGATGGTGGCGAGGGCCTTGCAAGTATCATCCATCGCGGCACCAGCAGGTAACCGAGTAAGGCATTGATTTTATGGTGTAGGAGACCGTCAGATGCTCACTGCGCTCGGCCTGGTTCACTGCGCTCGGATCAGCCAAATTACCTGGTAAGCAGAGAATTTATTCCAGGGAAATCGAGAAATTTCCTCCGTTGTCAGGGAATTTGACGGGCTGAATCAGGGAACTTGGCACATTGGGGACCCGCGTCAGCTTCGACGCCGCTCGTCGCAACCCGGTGGTCTCGGTCCCCGGTTCCTTCAGCCGCGTGGCCAGATCGTCCTGCCCCTACCCACTGCGCAAGCGAAGATAAGCAACGGCCATCGCCCTGTTCATGCGCCTGCCATCGGCCACGCCTGAGGCATTCGACGGGCTACCTGATAAAGCCGGCGCCGGCGCCTGGGATACGCTAGCGGCAATGGTGGAGCAGGCCATCTGAAGGCGAGAATACGATTAACTCACGTCATTGACGACGGGAATCGCCACGGCAACGTTCACCTCTATTTTCGACAGGAGGACAGCGCAAAAAATCACCTTACAGATATACCTGGTTCGGAGGCCTTCATGCAGGCTTACAATGGAGCACTCTCGAGTCGATACCACAAGCTTGCTCATAATCATCTGAGCGCAGTCCTGATCGCTTCCGCCGTCACCTATTTGTTCAATTGAGCAGGACCCTAGGCCGCCTGCAGCAGAGCAGCCGCCGTGTGCACGATATCCTGAAGTGTTTCTTGCGATTTCCAGGTCGGGTGACTATTGACCGGATCGGCTAGCATCAACTCGCGTTGCGCCAGCAGCGCGCCGATATAAGCGGCCATGAACAAGAAGCGTCGGTTCTGTTGCGCCCGCGTCAGATGCGATAGCATGCGGCGCAGATGGCCCAGGCAGCGCTGATAACCCTCGTTCCAGCGGCCCTCGAGTGTGCGATCGATGAGATCACTACTGAAGAGCGAAAGCTGATAAAGATAGCGATTGAAGAAGCTGCCATACTCTGTGTCTTCATCCGCGAACTGGGCGCAGGGAAGAACGATGGCCGCCACAGCGTCCTCGACGCCAACTGGCCCGCCCGCAGCCTCCAATGTAGCCAGGTAGCCATGCCGTCTAGCTTCAATCCGCTCAGCCCCGTCGATTAGGATCTCGCGGATCAGATTGTCCTTGGTAGTGAAATAATAGGCTACCACCCCCAAGTTTCGCTGTCCGGCCGCCATGGCGATCTCGCGGACTGAGACATCATGCACACCGCGTTCTGCAAACAGGCGACGGGCGACCTGTTTGATCAGTAATTTTGACGATGTGTCGCGTTCGGCCGAGCGCTGATTGACAGGCATGCAGAACTGGATATCAATAAGTCGTTCGACTTAAAATACCCGGCCGCAAAAATATCCGTACGACAAGTGGGAGGGCTTATGAGCAAGCTGCTTGAATCTTTCGAGGTGATGGGTCTTCGGTTCAAGAACCGCATCATCCACGCGCCCACCACGCTGAACATGTCGGATCCTCAGGGCTATGCCACGCGGCGTCTGACCGCGGCCTATGGCTCGATCGCACGAGGCGGCTATGCAGCCACCGTCGTTGGGGCGACCTGCGTACGTCGCGACGGGCTGATCAACGAGCGCATGCTTGGCCTTTACGACGACGACTATGTGCTGGAATTCCGCGACACGGTGGCGGAAATCAAGAACAACGAATCGCTAGCCGGCATTCAGCTGTTCTATGGCGGACTCATTCCCGGCCTTGGCGCCACGGTGCCGCTGAAGCCCGGGAAGGGCTGGATTCCCGGCACCGTCTCTTGGGGACCATCGAACAAATACTTCATTGGCAATCCGCGGTGCGACGTGATTCCGACGGAGGAATATGAGGCCATCGTCGAGAGCTATGCGCAGGCCGCGCGGCGGGCAAAGGAGGCGGGCTTCGACTTCCTCTCCTTCCACTTCTGCCACGGCTCCCTGCCTCACGCCAATCTTTCTCTGCTGTCTAACCAAGAGCGTACCGACAAATATGCCGATCGCTTCCTGATGTGCGAGGAGATCATCCAGCGTACCCAAGTGCTGTGCGGCAAGGACTTCCCGATCATTCCGCGCCTGTGCGTCGACGAGAACCTGAAGGGCGGCTTCGACATCGCCTATTTTGTCGAGCACTATGCGCCACGGCTTCATGCCCTGGGCATCGCCGTACTGGACTGCACTTTCGGCTCCATGCTGATGGCGGAAAGCCGCCGACCCGACCGCCACTCTACCGAATTCATCGGCCCATCCTTCTACACGCCCAAGGTGGTGAACAAGGAAAACATCCAGACGCTGCGCCGGCTATTGCAGGAAAAGGGTATCGACATGCCTCTGATCGGCTCGGCCAATCTGATCACACCGGACAATTTGCGCACCATGGTGGACGAGGCGGGCGCTGACTTTGCCGGCGTGTGCAGACTGTCGCTGGACGATCCTGATTTTCCCAACAAGATTATCGAGGGACGGGAAGACGAAATCCGGCTGTCCACCCACACCGGCGCGTCTTTGCTGCAAGGCAACATCTTTGGCAAGGGTTGGGCCGGATCGGCGCAGAATCCGATGTTCGGACGCGAGGACGAATACCGCATCATCCCTACCAACCGACCGAAGAAGATCGTAATCGTCGGCGGCGGCTCGGGCGGCATGGAATACGCTATCACGGCGCAAGAAATCGGCCACGACGTCCTAGTGTTAGAGAAATCCCAAAGCCTCGGCGGCGCGATGGACTGGGCCGGCAACTATCCCAACCTGCCCAACATGGAGATGCTACGCAACCAGCCTAACTATCATCGCAAAATGATGGATAAGTGGCAGGTGCCGGTACGACTTGGGGTGGAAGCCACCACCGAAACCGTGCTAGCGGAAAAGCCGGATGTCATCGTCATCGCCACTGGTGCACGTGCGTTACTGCCCGACATTGAGGGTCTGGATGCGGCACGCCGATCGGGCTTTGCTGTGACCATCGACGAGGTGATGGCCCGCGATGTGCCCGCCCGGGTGGGCGGCAGCGTGGTGATCTGGGGTGCCGGAGAGGGGGGCGAACTCGCGCTCAACCTAATGTTGGGCGGTGCCAAGGTGCGCTTGCTGGACGCCCTGCCCTCCTATTCGCCAGCCAACTACATCGGTTCGCGCGCCATGGTAATCGCCGGCATGCTGGCCCATTTCGGCATTGAGATCGAAACGGGCTGGAACCTGAGCTCCGTCGCCGGCAAGACCGCGACCTTCGCCAGCAAGGAAGGCAGCCAGATTGATGTCAGTGTCGACACTCTGGTGCTCTGCCAAGGCCGCGTCGCCAATGACGAGCTGGCGGTCGACCTGCGTGGCAAAGGCCTGCCGGTGCAGGTTATCGGCGATGCCCGCAAGCCGCGATCCTACGCCAATGCCATCCACGAAGCGGCCTATCTGGTGCGCCAGCTATAACGGAGCACTGACATGACTGGAAGGTTGGACAGGCGCATCGCCCTCATCACCGGTGGCTGTTCGGGTATCGGGCGGGCGGCGGTCGAACGCTTTGTGGCGGAGGGCGCGAAGGTCGTTATAGCCGACATCCAGGACGACAAGGGCAAGAGCCTTGAAGCGCGCTTTGCCTCTCGCGCAATCTATTTGCACTGTGACGTAACACGCGAAGCGGACGTTGCGGCCAGCGTGACCGCGGCGGAGGAGACGTTCGGCGGCCTCGACATCCTGTTCAACAATGCAGGTGCCGGCGGCCCGCCCACCGGCCTCATCGACATGGACGTGGCCGCCTGGGACGCTTCCATGGACCTGCTGCTGAAGGCGCCGATGCTGGGCATGAAGCATGCAGCGCCGCTGATGATCAAGCGCGGCGGCGGCTCCATCATCAACACCGCCTCCATCGCGGCGCTAGAAGCAGGCTGGGGCATAGCTTACGGCACGGCCAAAGCAGGCGTACTGCACCTGACCAAACTGGCGGCAGCGAACCTTGCCAAACACAATATCCGCGTCAACGCGATCTGTCCCGGCGTGATAGTCACTCCCATCTTCGGCGTGTCGATCGGCCTGTCGCGGGCGGTTTCCGACCAGATGACGGGCACGCTGACCGAGGCCGCGGCGCAAATGCAGCCGATTGCGCGCGCCGGCCAGCCCGAAGATATCGCCGCTGCCGCGCTCTACTTTGCCAGCGACGATGCGAGTTTCGTGACCGGTTCGTATCAGGTGGTCGATGGTGGCCTCACCGTGGGCCAGCGTATCGCCTGGAACGAAGGCGCCGTCCTTCCTATTCACCAGGCGCTGGCGGCGGCGGCGCCTGACCACGCAGACAAGGATTGAACGCCATGAACGCAAAAGACGACACGCAGCCCACCATCGTGCCCTATCTGAAGCGCGACGAGAGCGGAAAACCCTACCTAGCGGGTTCCAAATGCACGGCCTGCGGCCATGTATTTGTAGGCGAGAGGACGGTATGCGCCAAATGTACGGCGCGTGGGCAGATGGTGTCGGTACATCTCGCCGAGACTGGCAAGCTTTATGTCTACACGATCATTCATCGCAGCTTTCCGGGCGTGAAGACGCCCTTCGTCGACGTCATCGTCGATCTGGACGACGGCGCCCATCTGAAGGGCACGCTGGTGGGTGTCAAGCCCGAGCCTGAAGCGATCGCCTTCGATCTGCCTGTCAAGATCGCCTATCGCGAAGCCGAACCGGTGAACAAGCCCGGTAAGCCACACCTATCCTACGTTTTCGAACCCGCATTAGAGGCCTAAGCCATGTCGGACGTCTATGTCGTCGGAATTGATATGATCCGCTTCGGCCGCTACCCCGAGCGTACAGTGCCGAGCCTTGCTGCGGAAGCGACACTGATGGCACTGGACGATTGCGGCCTTTCCATCCGTGACATGCAGGCGCTTTACTGCGGCAATCTCGGCCAGGCGTCCGGCATGGTAGGCCAGCGCATGCTGGCGGAGATCGGGCAGACCGGCATTCCCGTCACCAACGTTGCGAATGCCTGCGCCACCGGTGCCACCGCGTTTCGCGATGCTTGGATGGCAATCAAGGCAGGAATCTACGACATCGTACTGGCCGTCGGCGTGGAGCAAATGGGCAAAGGCCTGCTGGGCGGCAGTGCCAGCGAACCATCGCCAGAGGGGCTGATCGGCTCGGGCAGCATGCCTGCGATGTTCTCGCAGATCGGTATCGAACATGCGCGCAAATACGGCACCACGTTTGCACAATTCTCCGGCGTCTCGGTGAAAAACCACTGGCACTCGACGATGAATCCCAAGTCCATGTACCGCATGGAAACGCCGCTACAGGAGGTTATGGCAGCGGAGATGATCGCCTGGCCCAACACCAAGCTGATGTGTTCGGTCAATGTCGACGGCTCGGCTGCAGCTGTACTCGTGTCCGAAGCAAAGATGCGACAGCTTGGGCTGGTCGGTCGGGCGATCAAGGTACGCGCCTCGGAAATGAGCTCGAACCCTTTCCAAGACCGCCAGATGGCGATGCCCGATTTCAGCAGCGCCACACGGCTCGCCGCCCGGCGCGCCTATGAGATGGCCGGCGTCGGTCCAGAGGACATCAGCCTGGTCGAGCTGCACGACTGCTTCGCCACGGCGGAGATCGTGCACTACGAAAATCTCGGCCTATGCACGGACGGCGAGGCGGGCCGCCTGATCGACGATGGCGAAACCCGGCTCGGCGGCCGCATCCCAGTCAACGTTTCTGGCGGGCTGTTGTCGAAGGGCCATCCCCTCGGCGCCACGGGTATCGCCAACATCTACGAGATCGCAACCCATTTGCGCGGCGAGGCCGGCGACAGGCAAGTCAACGGCGCCCGCCTGGGCCTCACCCATGTCGTCGGCGGCGGTCCGGGCATGGGCACCGCCTGCGCGATCCACGTCCTCGAAAAGGTCTGACGCCATGGACAGCTTTGCCGGCAGCGTCGCGGTTGTCACCGGCGGGGCCAGCGGCCTCGGGTTCGCCCTGGCGCAAGAAGCCCAGGCCCGCGGCTGCAAGCTGGTGATCGGCGACATCCGCGAGGATGCGCTGAAGCAAGCCGAAGCCCGGCTGGCGCAGAGCGGCGAAGTGCTCGCCGTCCGGACCGATGCCTCCAGAGCCGAAGAGATGGAGGCTTTGGCTGCATCGGCAACTGAGCGCTTCGGCAAAGTCAATCTCCTGTTCAACAATGCTGGCGTATTTGCCTCCGGCATCACCTGGGAGGTCTCGGTCGAAGAGTACGACTGGGTGATCGGCGTCAACCAGCGCTCGGTCATTTACGGCATCCGCGCTTTCGTACCGCGCATGATCGCACAAGGTGATCCCTGTCACGTCATCACCATCGCCTCGGGCGCGGGTATAACCGTCAATCCCGGCTTCTGTACCTATTCGATGACTAAGCATGCGGTGGTCGCGCTGACAGAAGCCCTTTATCTCGATCTGGCCGCACAGAAGATAGCCAATGTTGGCGTGACGATCGTAATGCCCGGCATGAGCCAGTCCGGCATCATGTCGCCGGAGAAAACAACGCCCGGCGCGCTGGAAGCCGAAGTCGGACGACGCAAGGACAATCCCGTTCTGAGTGCGCTGGAAGCGCTGATGACACAGGGCGTCGCCCAGGGCCTTCCGGCAGCAGAGCTGGCACGCATGGTTTTCGACGCAGTGGCGACGGGCGAGCTCTACGTCCTTCCCGCCTTTGGCGACGACAATAACCGCGCCTTTGCCAACATGGTCGGCGCCGGCCGGGCAAACGGCCAAAATCCCTATCCGCCGGTTCTGGAAGGTCTTCTGGCAAGGCTCAAGGAATTCGAATGAGCGCTGCCGGCGATGCGACGGCGCACCATACTGGGAGTTGGAAGATGTCTTATTTCTTGAACGAAGATCAGAGGCTGATGCGCGATGTGGCGGCGAAATTCGCCCGCAACGAACTGATGCCCATTGCCAATCAGATCGACCTGACGGAGACGACGCCAGAATGGGTGACCAACCGCTGTGGCGAACTCGGCTTTCTCGGCGTCTTCATTCCCGAAGCATATGGCGGGCTCGGGTCCGATCTGACCACAGCGTGCCTGATCCTTGAAGAGATTGCCAAGGCGAGCCCGGCCTTCGCGGGACTGCTTTCGGTAGAAATGATACTCTGCCCCGAAGTTGTGCGTATCCTCGGCAACGAAGAGCAGAAGCAGCGCTTGCTGCCTGCGTCGGCCTCGGGCGAGCGCGTGATGGCGTATTCGCAGACCGAACCCGCCGGCGCCGCCAATGTCGCTTTCCACCAGACCCGTCTGACACAGGACGGCAATGGCTATCGGCTCAACGGCCACAAATTGTTCTGCACGCAAGGCCATGCCAAGACCTATCTCGTGATGTGCCGCACCGAGAAGGACGGCGCGCAGGGCTATGGCTGCGTCATCGTGGAGGCCGAAGACGAAGGCTTTCAGGTGCAGAAATACGAGGAGAAACTGGGTTGGCGCGGCACCAATACCGGTCCGATCGCATTCACCGAAGTCGCCATCTCGGCCGATGACATACTCGGCAACATCCTCAGCGGCGGTCCCGATCACGCCCCCGCCAACCAGGTCAGTTTCATCGGCCATGCCGCGACCTCGCTGGGCTGCATGGAGGGTCTGTTCGACCTGACGAAGGAGTATGTGCTGCAGCGCGAGCTTTATGGCGAGCCAATGACGCGACTGTCGCCCGTGACCGACCGCATGGCGCAGATCTGGACCAAGATCGAGGCCTGCCGCTCCCTGCTCTACATGTCAACCCGCATGCACGACGAAGGCGGTCTCACATTGCCGATGGGCAGCGCCTGCAAGGCCTATATCTGCGAGACTGCTTTTGAATGCACCAGCCAGCTTCTGCAAATGTGGGGTGGCAGCGGGATAATGCATTCGACAGGCGTCAATCGCTACATGCGCGACGCCCGGGCTAAAATGGTGGCCGAGGCGACAACCGAAATGCATCATTCCATCATCGCCGGCACGATCGGTCTGGGCGGCCCCTTCGCCTCTCTCGCCGACCGTCTGGGCTGATCACCAGGGGACCGAAAGACATGACTGATACGCACCCGTCCCAATATCCCGTCTCGCCGCTGATCAACGCGCTAATACGTGACCACGACCGTTACATTGTCGAGATGGTGGGCGAGAAGCCTTGGACTGGCGGCGAGATACTGGCGGCCATCAGCACGCTATCGCAGGCGCTTCAAGCTCATGGGGTCAAGGACGGCGCGCGCGTCGCTCTACTCGCCGGCAATTCGATCGAAGTGCTGCTGTTGCACAACGCGCTGGGCTTTGCCGGCGGCTGCCTAGTGGCGATGCATCCGATGGGCTCGGCGGACGACCACCTCTTTGCCATCGAGGACGGTGAGGTGGACGTGTTGCTTTACGACCCCAAGAAGTTCGGCCCCCGCGCGGCCGAACTGCAAGCGCGCACCAATCGGCTGAAATCGGTACTCTCGCTCGGTCCCGGCGAGATCGGAACCGACCTTCTCGCAGAGGCGAAGAAGCTAGCTCCGGGGCCGCTGGTAGCCCCTCAGCTCGATCCGTCGACGATCACGCGGCTGTCCTATTCCGGCGGCACGACGGGCAAGCCCAAGGCCATCCCCGGTAGCCCACGCGTGGGCGCGATGGCCTTGCAGATCATGCTGGCGGAATGGGAATGGCCGGTCGAGCCTCGCGTTCTGGCTGTGGTGCCGCTCAGCCACGCCGGTGGCAGCCTGTTCGGCCCGGTGGTGCTGAAGAATGGCACTATGGTGGTGATGACAGGTTTCGAGCCCGGCGCCGTGCTCAAGGCGATCCAGGACTACAAGATCACCTGCACCATGCTGGTGCCGACAATGATCTATGCCCTGCTGGATCATCCCGATTTCAACAGATACGACCTGTCCAGCCTGCAGACGGTCTTCTACGGCGCCTCCCTGATGTCGCCGGCGAGGCTAAAAGAAGGGCTGGAGCGCATCGGGCCGGTGTTCTTCCAGTTTTATGGCCAGGCCGAAGCGCCGATGACGGTATTCACCCTGCGTAAGTCCGAGCATGACCCGAACAATCCCCTGCGCTTGGCCTCCTGCGGCAGGCCGGTGCCCTGGCTTAATGTGGCACTGCTAGGCGATGCCAACCAGCCGGTTGCCGATGGCGAACCCGGCGAGATCTGCGTGCGCGGACCACTCATCATGGACGGCTACCTCAACCGCGACGAGCTCAACAAGGAAACCTTCGCCGGGGGCTGGCTTCATACTGGTGACGTGGCGGTCAAGGATCCAGACGGCTTTTACCGCATCGTTGACCGCAAGAAAGACATGATCGTCACCGGCGGATTCAATGTCTTCCCCAGCGAAGTCGAGAACGTGATCGCGCATCATCCTGCGGTAGCGCAGGTGTCGGTGTTCGGCACGCCGGACGATAAATGGGGTGAAGCGGTTACCGCCGCTGTCGTCCTGCGACCGGGGCAGAGCGTGGACCCCGAGACGCTGCGTGCTCTGGTGCGCAAACACAAAGGGCCCATCCAGGCACCGAAGCGGATAGAGTTTGTGGAAGCGATCCCACAGACCGCGGTGGGCAAGCCAGATAAGAAGGCGCTGCGCAAGCAGTTCGCCTGATAACTGCAGAAAGGAGGCACTCCGAGGCCAAGTTTTTTTGAAGTGACCTGCCTCCACGACGTGATCCGCCGCCTGCGATGTTGGCTTGTCCTCAACATTTCCACCATATCTGATCCTGCCTGCCGAAGGGCCCAGAGGGGCAGCGACAGAGGTCAGATCAGGGCATTCGACGCTGGCGGAAGATATAGGTAAGCACAACGCCTCCGCCAAACCGCGATGTAGGCGGTCAGTTGTCAACAGACCTCCATTTCATTGGTAGCCTTGGCGGTCCGCTGATGTGCCGTGATGGAGAACTCTCGCTCGACGTCGCGCCCGCTAACTTGCCCGCAGAGACCACGGTTTGCGTCCATCTCGACCAATCCGGCCAGCAAACCGCGACTTAGGAACGACCGAACCCGGCGTCAGGGTTTGGCAAACGGAGAATGGCCCCTGAATGGGGTTGGAAAGCCTGGAGGGTATCCAAAGCCCGGCAAATGAGGAGAGCTCGGACTGGGTGGTGTCGCCGACAGGATTCGAACCTGTGGCCCCGAGATTAGGAATCTCGTGCTCTATCCTACTGAGCTACGGCGACGTCGAAA
>JAKBAU010000102.1 GCA_021808875.1 Pseudomonadota bacterium
CCATGGCCGCCTCCCACTACCCGAAGATGATCCTGGTCGCATAAGACCTGACGAGTTCGCAGTTCGAATGACGTGATTACTCCTGATCTTCGCCGTTCACATCTTGCCAGAGCATCTTTGGGCTGTGAGTCCGGTAGCGGGAGCCAATTTTGTATATTATATCATACCCCGTAGCTTAGAGCGCCTCGGAGTTGACCCCTGGGACCGTCAAAATTAGCATTTGTCTCGCGGCGATCCCGCCATGGGTTATGAACCCAAGGGCGTTTGAACGCCGCGACGGGTAAATATCTTCGCCGTGTTATTGAGTTATCGGCCCCTGCGGGCGGGCAGCAGCCAGCGTTGTATTATGTGGACCATGCAATGAAACGCAAAATTCGGGTGGCGATCATTGGTGTCGGCAATTGCTGCTCATCATTTGTTCAAGGTGTCGAATTTTACCGAGGTGCAATCGAAAATGGACCCATACCCGGCCTCATGCATGCCAATTTGGGCGGCTATGAGATCGGTGATATCGAGTTTTCGGCCGCATTCGATGTAAGCGATACCAAGGTTGGGCGGCCGCTCGCCGTGGCGATTGGGGCTTATCCCAATAACACCTACCGTTTTGCACAGGTGCCTCCCGGGCCAGTTGCCGTGCAACGGGGTCCGACCCTCGATGGAATTGGAAAGTACCTTTCGGGAATTGTGATCGAAAGCAAAGAGCCGCCGGTCGATGTCGCAAGGGTCCTGCGCACAACACGCACGGACGTCGTCGTGAGTTATCTTCCCGTGGGATCGGAAACTGCGACGGAATGGTATGCTGAGCAGGCGCTGACCGCACGGTGTGCATTCGTCAACTGTATTCCAACATTTATCGCCTCGAACGAGGCGTGGCGTGACCGCTTTGAAGCCGCAAATCTTCCGCTGATTGGCGATGACATCAAAAGCCAGGTCGGCGCGACTATCGTTCACCGAGTCCTATCGAACCTTATGCGCGAGCGTGGAGTGCGGCTTGATCGCACCTACCAGCTGAATATCGGCGGGAATGCAGACTTCCAGAACATGCTGGAGCGAGAGCGTCTTGATTCGAAAAAGATTTCAAAGACCCGCGCAGTGACCAGCCAGTTCAACGGCGAACTCCTGCCAGAAAATGTCCACATCGGGCCGAGCGATTATGTGGCATGGCTCACTGATCGTAAGCTCGCTTACATCCGGCTTGAAGGTACAGGCTTCGGAAATGTTCCATTCGCTTGCGAAGTCAAGCTGGAGGTATGGGATTCCCCGAATTCGGCCGGCGTTGTCATCGACGCTGTGCGATGCGCCAAACTTGCATTAGACCGCGGCTTGGGCGGGGCATTGATCGGGCCATCCAGTTACTTCATGAAGTCGCCGCCACAGCAATTCCCGGAACATGAGGCACGCGGCATGGTCGAGGAATTCATCGGCGAAACCGGCGCTCAAAAGCCCGCGGCAGTTCGCAACAAAAAAACAAAGGGTGCCGCAAACAGAAAAGAGTCGTAAATATCAAATACTCCACCATGCGCCGCCAGCACCGGCCGGAAGTCCTTCCTGCGGAGAATCCGTTTAACGGTGGAAAGCACGAGGTCTCCGGTGGCCCCAGCCGCGAGCGTGCAGACGACGATGGCAGCTGCCGATGATGGAGTGAGTCCAATCAGATAACGGGCTGCGGCATAGCCGGTTATCCCTCCCACCACGAGGCCGCCAACTAGCCCCTCCACAGTCTTGCGCGGGCTCAGGCGGGGCAGAACGGGACGCCGCCCAACCAGCTTTCCCACCAGCAGAGCGAATGCGTCGTTCATTTCCACTGTGCTGTAAACAAGAATGACCCAACCGAGGCCATTGTGTCCAAATCTGAGCATAGCTGTCAGCGCGACCAACACGCCGGGAAAGAAGAGACTCACAACGGCCACCACAGTGGCCAATGATACGTGACCACGTTCAATTGCCGCACTCATGATCAATAAAGCCGCAACGCTCACCAGCAGGGCGGGAAAAAGAATAGTAGACGCGAAGAGCGCCAGAACAACCAGCCCTCCCCCGAAGATGGTTGCGCTCCAGCGGATCGCTACCTTTCTGTTCAAACCGAAGGCGTCGAATAGCTCGAATACACAGCGGTATTCTATCGCCAGAAGCAGAAGCAGAAACGCCCACTTTCCTAACGCCGCGGGCACCAAGATGGCGCCGACAATGATGAATTCCTGCACATACAAACGCCAGAGCTCCGGCGCGACTCGTCGCCAAGCAGGATAAATCGAGGCGACGAAGAGCAAACCAGCTCCAAGGGCGAAAGACATCGCGACAACGACCAATGCGGTGGTATCAAATTGGCTTAGGACTTCACTATTCATTTTTTGTTATGGGCGCGGGCTATAATCGGGTCAAACGAATACCAGTTCAAAAACGGACCAATCAAGCTGTGAAAATGTGATAAAATGGTCATTTCCCAGCCTGGTGCAATCGTGAAGCGCGCACGTCGAACTCCCCGTATTATGGCGTCGGCAACCTCATCAGCAGAATATACCCGCGTAGAGCCCGCGATCTTACTCGTGATCTCGGGTCGCGTTTTCAACTCTTCGCGCAGTTGCGGTGTATCCGTATCCGGAGGATAAACGATTGATACACCGATGCCCTCTGGCTTCAATTCCGCCCGCAACGCTTCCGCAAACCCGCGCAAGGCGAACTTAGACGGTGCATAGGTCGTGTAGCCATAAAGGCCGATCAACCCCGCACCTGAGGACAACATCACGAAACGCCCGGTGCCACATCGCCGCATGGATGGCAACGCCGCACGCACGACGTTGACCGTTCCTAGAAAGTTTACCTCCATCGTCTTGCTATAGGCCGAAGATGGGAGGTCGGAAAAAATTCCGGGAACCACAATGCCGGCGCTTGTCACGACCAATGCAGGTGGACCGAATTTCGCGATGGCGGAATCAACGGCGGCGGTCACCGCGTCCTCGTTGGTTACATCGGCCATTTCCGTGTGTATGCCGAGAGATCTTCCTGCCGCAGCCTGGATCTCATCGCAGGCCAACTTCAACTTCTCTCCGTCACGGGCCAAGATCGAAATATTGTGCCCGGTCTTTCCCAGCTTCTTAGCAAGGGCAAGACCTATCCCGCTTGAACCACCGCTCAAAAGGACATGGGAAGGCAAAAGATCCACCACGACAATTTGCTCATTTCGTACACCAGATGCCATTGGGAAGCTGGCACGACTGCGATATGATGCCGGAAATTCGCCACGGACAAGGCAGAGACACGGACAGACGGCATAGCCCCCGACGAGTGTACCTGCCTTCTCCATTGATTCGGCTAACCCTGCTAGGTAATAGATATACTTAAGCGCACCGTGCGCTGCAACGCCTCTCTCTTCGGCAAATTGCGGGCGCGGCGCGCTACCGAGGCAATTAAACGTGGTGCAATGGGATCATTGCGCAGGGGGGCGACGTGAAGAGATCTTTCGGGGCGAGCCTGTGGCGCTGCGGAGCCGTGCTAACGCTTGCCACCGTGCTTTCGGGGCTCGCGACTGGCGCGTCGGCGTCGCCATGGGTGGAGGTTGGCAATTCCCAGCTCCGTTCTGACATTGAGCTCCTCGCCGAAGCCGGCGTCATCGACAACATCACCACGCAATGGCCGCTGCCCTGGGGAGGCATCCTCGCCCGCCTCAATTCCCCCTCCGCGCTTTACAATCAGCCCGGCTATATCGACGCGGCCGCCGAGCGGGTGCGACAGGTTGGCGAAGCACAAACGCAAACCGATCGATTGCGAGTTTCCATTTCCAGCGATTTTACCAACAACCCCGATGTGGTGCGCGGGTTCGATGCCATGGGTCGTGCGCAAGCGCAAGGCCAGGTATCTGCAGAGTATTTATGGTCTTCGACCGCGGTGCGAATTAATGTTGGGGTTCAATCCGCCAGCACAAATCCGGCGTTTCGCTATCCTACAGGCATTCAGCCTACGTATGATTCGAACGGCTACGGTGGTCCTTACTACCCGAACATCATTCCCGATCACCAGGTGCTTGTACTCGATGGCAGCTATATCGCCCAACGCGTCGGTAATGCTGTCGTCTACGCAGGGTATCTGTCGCATTGGTGGGGCCCGGGTTGGGTATCCGCCGACCTGCTGTCCAACAATGCCCGACCGATGCCGCAGGTAGGGATCTCCCGAATTTCTACAACGCCTTTCAAATGGCCAGTTCTGAGCTGGCTCGGTCCCTGGCAGGCAGAGGTCTTTTTTGGGCTTCTCGACGGCCCCAGGCTCAATCGCAATACCATATATGACGGCACACGGATTACTTTCAGTCCTTTGCCCGGTCTGGAGATCGGTGTTTCGAGGACGCAGCTAATGTGCGGCGCCAATCATCCCTGCAATCCGCTGAAATCCTACTTCAACGTTACCAATTCAACGACTCATCTCGACCAGGCCAACAGCGAAGGGCAATACGACGTCCGCTATACCTCAAATGTTTGGCACGTCCCGTTTGAAATCTATGCGGAGACTATGTTCACCAACGCCAGCGTGCCCCAACCTATAAACGCCACCCATCTTGTCGGATCGAGCGTATGGCTACCAATCGCGGGACATCGTGTGAGATTCACGCTCGAATACGACAACACGATCCCGACGTACACTCTTTTCGGCTTTTCTACTGTCACTCCAGGATGGACATACAACTCGCCAAAATATTTCGACGGATTGCGCTATCGCGGACGGGCGCTTGGCTCCAGCCTCGATACGGATTCAGAGATGGAGTCGTTACAGGTGAGCTGGACTGGCGCGCACAGCCAGACTTATACGCTCACCTATCACCATGTTGGTATCGGTAAATTTAAAGACACGGGTCCCCTGGCTGGGACCAATCATTCCGAACCCCTTTGGGGAAATGCAGTGACAACTGCGCCCGTCCACTTCAACCTCGTCGAGGCTCGCGTCTCGTTTCCGTGGCGAAATTGGACGTTCGACTTGGAGGCTCGCGCGCAGGACGACCAGCCGCGTCCCTATCATGGATTCACCGGCGCCGTGGAACTAGCGACACACTATTCGTTCTAGAATTTGAGGAACTCATACTCAACACGTGTGTTGCGGACGCAAAGCCAAGAGCCACACACGCTCCTTTGTGTGAAGGAGCACATACACTCCGTCCACCTTGCGACCTGCACTGGGTGCTGTCCGCGTTTTGCCCCACAGGAAGCCGCCTTTCCGAAGTAGGCTTTACCCACGCCGTGGCCACCCTTTCCGAGGCTCAACCTTTTCAATGAGCTCCCATGGCCACGAGTATTGGGTCCTTGGTTTAGAGCATGCCAGCCAACGCCAACGTGTCTTCGTTCGCTATGCGCAAGTTCAATCGACGCGACACTTTTGGGCATCTCAAAAGTTCCGGCACGATTAGCAAGATCCGCAAGCTCAGACGGACAAGGACTAAAACTGCAAAGATTTGAAAAGAACGGAGTCCTCGGATGCCGCCCTCGGCCCGTTTGTCTCCACTGTGCCGGTGACAAGCCGTAGTTTCGCAAGATCGAGCGCACTGTCCAGCGACGTCTGAACCAACTGAAGTTCGAGATCGACCCGTTCTTCCTCCCGCACGTGGACATCCTTTGCATCAAGGCCGCCCGCTCGCGCAGCCCGCCGGGTCTCCTCGATTATCCGTGTCATAACACGGTCGGAAGCGCGCAACGCTTTCAGCGCGGAAAGCGAACTGCGTAGCGCTACGACCGCGTTTGTTACATCACGGCCAATCTGCTGGTGAAGTTCGGTGAGCGATAGGCGCGCCTCGTCGGCCTTCGCTTCCGCCTCCTCCTCCTCTCCGTCTGCCAAATTATTCTCAATGCTCATGGAAAACGAGAGGAACGCACCATCAGGGTTCAGCGACAGATCGAACTTGGGATCCTGGCCGGCCTTCGCCGAGGCCACGCGGTCCTCCGCAGCAGACACATCCTGCTGGGAAGCCGCTATATCCGGCCGGTCCATCAGCGCAATTTCGTTCAAGTTTCCGTCACGCAGTCTTACTATCCCTGGCACCAGGTTGCGCATTTTCGGAAACGCATCCGACATCGTCGGTAGATTGACAGATCCTTTGTTGTCGATGAGCTGTGAAAAGTACATTCGGCACTGTGTAACGTTGTCCTGGGTCTGCGCTAGCTCTGATGCGCGACGAAGTTCCTTCGCGGAAGCTATCTCCAATGTAGCCACGCTGACTAGCCCAGACTTCTGCTGAACGCGCAACGCCTCCAAATACCTGTTCGAGGAGGCCTGCTCTGCCATCAATATTCGTCTCATTTCCTGCGCGGCGGTACAGCGCCAATAAGTCTGGACCGCATCAAAAACGGCCTGCTGCTGCGCCGCAGTTCGTTCGTAAACAGAGCCAGTCTCCTCCCGGAAAGCGGCGCGTTCATTGGCAGCTGCCGTGTTGTCTTCGTCGAAGACGTGCAGAAGAGGAATTTGAAGATTAAGGAAGGGAATGGGACGTACGGCACCGAAGGTCTGTGCACGCGAGGCATTTGCGACCGGAAAATAGCTGATCCCGGGCTCGATCCGAATGCCATTGTGGAAAAGATGGCTCACCCCCATCTCCACTTGCACATTGGAACTGGAATCCAAAGTGTTGGTCAAAACGTTATAGCCTTGAATGGGTAGAACCTTGGGAAAATAAAGACGCCTCCAACCCGCTCGCGCGGTCGTGTGCCAATCGAATGCGCCCTTTGCTTCACGGAGCCGCGCTTTGGCCAGTTTGAGCTCTATATCCGCGTGCTTCACCTTCTGGCCATTATCAAGGGCCGCTTGGACTACCGTATCAAGATCCAACGTCTTCGTCCCGGCCTGAGCCGGCACCAAAAGCTGGACGGTGCCCATAGCCAACGCCAAAAGTAGCGTTCCCGCATGCCAGAAAGTCATTTTTGTAGAACCATCTTACCGTCTTCCAACCGCATAACATGATCTGCAAATTCGAAAATCCGCTCATCATGAGTGACGATTAATGCGCTGGCGCCATTGCGTAGGACGTGCTCCTTGATCAGGTTGACAACAAGCAAGGATGAGGCGTGATCGAGCGACGCTGTCGGTTCATCGCCGAGAATCAGCTTTGGGTCGTTCATGAGCGCACGGGCAACCGCAACGCGCTGCTTCTGTCCGGTCGACAACTCGCCAGGAAGGGCGTGAAGCTGTTCGGCCATGTTCAGCAGAGTCAGTATTTGGAGGGCCTTTCCCGTCGCCTCAGATCGCGATAGCGGTCTGTCCTGCAGCTCAGTTGCAAGCCAAAGGGTGCGAAACACGCTAATCGCCGAAAAAAGATTGTGATCCTGGAAAATGAATCCAATTCTTCGGCGCACATCGCGGGACTGCCGGTCGGAACCGGCGGTCAATCGCATTCCCAGCACATCAATGCAACCATGCTGAAGGCTTCTGATCGCCCCAATCAGGGTGAGTAAGGTGGTCTTGCCGGCGCCGGAATGGCCGGTAAGGACGACAAATTTTCCAGGCTCTAGAACCAGGTCGACGTTTGCCAAAACAATTTTTCTATAGGCACCATCGCCATATGCGTAACTGACAGCTCGCACGACCACCACCGGAGCCTGTTCCGCCGATTTGAGATCTCTCTGGATACTGTCCATTATACCCGTCAGTAAAGTTCGGTGAGTTCAGGACCGATAATGCGACGGCAAGCCCTGTCCGCTGCGAACGCCGACACACCCAAAGTTGGCATGCCAACCACAAGTAGAATGCTGCAGCCAAGCGTAACGCGCATGCCTGTCGCTTCGCCTAACAGCCAGTACGCTGCCATGCCCCCGATCGCTCCCATGATAAGACTGGCCAGCGCCAGCAGGGTGCCCTGCTCGATCATGACCCGCCGAAAGAAGGAGTTTGAAAAGCCCATAGCACGCAATGTTGCATATTCTTTGGCGCAGTCGATAATTTGATTATAAAGGGTCTGATAACATATGATTGCACCTATCACCAAACCCGCCACCGCCCCCAGTCCAAAGATGAAGCCGATTGGAGCGGTGCGCAGCGTGAAGTTAATCTCGCGATCATAGGCATCGCGCGGTGTCATCACGGTAACGTCACCAGGAAGTAGCGCGCGCAGTTTGTGTTTGGCGACTGTTATGTTCGTGCCGGGCTTAAGGCGAATGACGCCCATGATAGGTCGCGCGTTGGGATCCGACGAAAGCCATGTCCCGTCGCTCATGAAGACTGCCCCGTCCATAATCATGTCAGGCCCGAAATTGACAAGGCCGGCGACGTTGTAGGCTCGACCGTTGAGTTCAATTTGGTGTCCGGGTGAAATTGTTCCAAATAACGGCCGCGACAGTCGGTCGAATAAAATGGTGTTCGGCTTTTGCAGCGCCTCTTTAACCTCGCTCGGGCTGCCGATATCGAGCGGCACGGCGTCGGCCGGAAAGGCAAAGGCGATCACGCGGTGCACAGAGCGGGCTGGGGGATTTCTCAGTAGCATTCCGCTTTCGTAGATAGGGATTGCTTGTTCGACCCTACTGTAGCCCAAAGCCTGTGCAAGCCTCACGCGATCAAACCGCCTCCAGTCGTGCAGGCTCGTCCGGGCCGCACTCATGATGATGAGGTCGCCGCGCACGCGGGTGGCGATGCGTGCCTGGGCCTGCAGAATAGACAAAAGGAAGCCGATCTCCACGAACATCACCAGCACGCCAACTGCGAGGCCTGCCACTGCCGCGCCAAACGCGATAGAATCGGATGCTGCCAGCCTTACGCCCAGAAGAAAGGACGCTTGTCGGCTTTCGAGAAACGAACGAAGCCTATCGGTCAATGGTGACGTTGACCTCCATACCAACGAGACGGTTCGCCGGATCAGCATGATCGAGCTTGATGCGCACATTACCTATCTCGGTGTGTGGGTCTATCATGCGGCCAATTTCCACGATGCGGCCTTGAAGGGGAGCCGCTAACGCGCGAGACTGGATTGTCGCCCGCATGCCGGGACGTAGGTGCAGAATATCGCCTTCGTAGACCTGGCAAAGTACAGCCATTGCATCGAGATTGCCCATCTCCACCGCAGCGCCACTTCCTAGCTGTGTTCCCACCGCCTGATTGATCCGCAAAATTGACCCATCAATCGGCGCGCGTAAATCGGCACCCTGTATTGCCAAATCGTAAAGTCGCTGCGCAGATGCCAGCGCACTTTGCACCTGCGTCCTGGTAACTCGCAATTTGTCCCGCTCAACATCCAGAGAAAGGCGCGCTTGGGTCGCCGCGGCCTCAAGGTGATCGAGTTTCCTTTTCGAAACAAGAGAACTTCCCATCGCCCGGTAGATACGTACCGACGCGTTTGCCTGCGCGGCGACAGACTTCGCGAGACGGACAGCTGTAGTTTGTGCCGCCACTTTCTCAATGGCGAGCCTTTTTGCGGCAATGAGCTGGTTCCTTGCCGTTGCAACATCGCTTTCAGGTGTCACCCCTTGCGTGCTCATCAGTAGCGTCCCAGCCTTGACGACTTCACCAACATGAACATAGACGGCGACTACGCGCGAACCAGGCGAGCCGATGACATCCACGACGCCACTCTCGGGGACAATTTGTCCGATGGCCCCGATAGCTAAACCACGCGCGTCATGAGCGGTGGCGGGACCAGCAATGCATGCCGTGGCAACGAGGACCCGCGCCACCTGCGCACTATGGCTCAAAATTATGCTCCCCACCGCCCGGACGCGGCCTGCACCACTCTGCCTCCAACACCCTGGCGCCAAAGTTACAAATCGAGATAACAATCGCATTGGGATATTTCCATTGCTAAAATTCCGCGCCAAGCCCTTACGCGACAGCTGGCTCATGGAATCAAGTGTGGAACCCTAGCTCACCGAAAGGCGCAAATGCCCAGTACTTTCACAACCATAACATGGTTGGGCTTCTGAGAATCAAGCCCCATGGATCGGACCACAGGACAATTGGGGAAAAGTCCATGAACTTCGGAGGACGTGCTGGATCGAGGGTACTCCACTGGTTCAATTGGTGGAGACGTGCGGTCGACGTGGTGACGGCAGATTAGGGGCTCGCGGAGAATCAGTTGCATTTCCGGACCACATCTCAAGTCGCTGCCGGATTGGCGCATGCCCGCCGCCAACGCAAACGGCCTATCTTGATGGCAAGGTAAACGAGCCTTAGTACCACTTTGTGGTGGGGGGGAGCTGCCGCAGTTTTGAATAATCTTGCCCAAAACACCGGTTCAAGGCCCCATGGCATTGGTGACCTGGCGGTCCGACGATAGCCGTAACGCCCATATTGGGATGCCAATTTCCGGTTCTCCTGTGTCAGCGCATCTTCCTCGACCAGTACGATGAGGTCGTAGCACTGTCTGCCGCGCGGCAGGCAGACGACCCGCCAGGGGACTCGCAACTGTCCCTCCGGTCCTAAATCCCGCGTACACCTCAAAAAAGTGGGCACCTCACGTCGGTTGCATTTGTGAAAATGCATGGGCTCTAGAGAAGCAATCTCGCCTTAATTTGCGAGCGTCCAAAAGACAGCGCACGCACCAGGAGCATAATGAACCAATGAATAACAAGGCTGTCGACCGAGACGCAACAATATTAAGTCGCTAGACTCAGGCGCCGAGCTGCAGCGCCATAAGTCTGTCCTTCCCCCACGGACACGAGCTCGGCGGGCATCGCTACCACTGGCTCAACCAGATTCCCTCGCGCGACGGCAAGCGGACCATTGCCTTAAGCTCGTACGAAATTGAACTCCTCACTGCCGTTGAA
>JAKBAU010000103.1 GCA_021808875.1 Pseudomonadota bacterium
AAATCCCAAGAAGGGCTGGGGGGGCGGGCCGGGCGGGCCGACACGCCGCTCGGCCCATTCGACCGCTCGCGTGTCAAAAAATGGCTAGAAGCGATGGACGCCAATTTCGAGGCCATCAAATCATGGCTTCCCTGAACGAACCGCATGAATTTACCGATCCGCGCCGCGATAGCGAGGAACTAGGGCGTGACATTGCGCGCATGCAGGCGGAGCTTGAGCGCCTGGTCCAGGTCGCGGGGCTCAAGAACGACCCCACCTGGCCGCTGGTCAGGCTCTTATCTTCATCCCTCCGACTGCAATGGCGGCTGCACAACCAGGCCGTCAGATATTTTCACGACGCCAGCGACCGGCTCGACCGCCAGTATCAAGAGACGATCAAGAAAGCCGAGTTATCGATCAAGCAGGGCGAACAAGCGCTTGAGGCAAAGCAAGCCGGGATCGTCGAGCAGCTCGCCCCAAAAATCGCCGGCGCCGTCAACGATACCGTCCGCCGGCATGTGAAGATCATGCGGTGGAAAACCCTCGCCGGCTGGGGCATCGCGGTTCTCGTCGTCGCGTTGCTGCCTTCCGCTTATACCTACACCGCCGGATTGAGCGAGGGCCGCAGCGAGGCCGAGCAAGCGTCACAACTCATCAACTCCGCGCTACGCGGCGGGTCGGAAGCGCCGCTGGAGTGGGCGTCCCTCATGCAGCACAACGACGTCACGATAATCATGAAGACATGCCGGGAGAATATTCTTAAAACGGATGAGGGCTACGCCTATTGCAACCTGCCCGTCTGGCTGGAAACGCCCCCGCCCGCCCATGCCGCCCAGAATTGAGCAGGCCGCCGGACCAGACGCCGCAGTTGATTGGGGCTTCTCATGGCGGATAATTGTCCCGTACAAGCCATGCCGGCATGCCGCAAAGCTATTCAGACCGATGCGGATGGTCACCGCTATTGTTTCCTGCCGGCCTGGCTAAATCCGATGACGCCGCCGATCCAACAATGATGGAAGCCTTTCATGCTATTCAGCGCCCATCTTTTATCAGCCCATAGATGTCACAAAAAATTCGTAAAATGCCAGACATATCCTCGATTTTTTGCAATTTTAGTTAAATGAAGTTTAAGGTGCGGGCGGCACGCGTTGGTGACATAAGGTGGCCACAAGCTTACCGTCGACACTACACGGAAACAGGGCACCCCGATTCCATAGGCATCGACCGAACTATGGGGGGCGAGCCACCAAATTTCACGATTGGTTACTCGAGGGCGGGATTCGCTCCGCACCTGAGGTAGCATCATTCAATTGCGTAAACTGTCCGGAGTTGTGACATGAAAGAATCTCAATTCGCTCAAGGTCAATTGAAGACTCTCCCGGAATTTTCATCGTTCATTCCCGCTCAATTCCGGCCGTCGTCGCAACTGACGTGGCGCACGCCGATTCTCGTCGTCAATGCCATGTGCGCGAGTCCTCCGCCGCCGGAGGGGCGCCGGGAAATACTGCACCGCTTGGACAGAGGCAGGATGGCTAGCGCGGCGCAACGGTAACTTGACCCAGCCCCAAAACCCTCGCGAAGTCATTGGGGTTAACGCGGCGATGACCGAAACCCGTCACCGCAGCGGATTTACACCGATCAGGAGCGCGTGCAGCCAAAACGCAAAGGCGGCCCACACGATCACACCGATAACAACCGCGACGACGTCACCCATAACCGAGCCCGCTGGATATACAACGCGAGCGGCACGGTCGCGCCGACGCGATACCGCGAAATCCACGATGGCCCAGACCAGGAAGGCGCCGAAGAGAACAACATCGCGCAGCATGCCGATGGAGAGCAGATGGCCCAATGCCCACGCCTTTAAGCCAGCCAGCATCGGGTGACCGATCTTTTCCTTAAAATGGTTGCGCGGCACATAGGCGGCCGCCACCAGAACAAACGCGATCAGGGTGAAAACAATATTGAGATGCCGTAGCCATGCGGGCGGGGCATAGAGCAGCACGGGGTTCATCCGCGCGGCGCCGAAGCCAACAATAATCAGCACGAGTCCGATCAGCGACGCGAGCGCGTATAGCCCTTTCCAGGGGCCTTCCCCGAGACGTGCCACTTGCCGCCGGCGCCAGTCGTTCGCGAAAATCCGGATCGAATGAACGCCCAGGAAGATCACAAGGCCCAAGATCAGCAATGCCATGATGATGCGCGCCCCCATTTTGCACCACAACCTACACCGAAACCGTCCCGTGCGCGTGATTTCTTCGCGAAGCCCCCGGCTGCGTCACGGGGCGGTGGAAAGCATGGCATCAGCCTATAGGTTTCGCGGTGCCGGATGGAACTTTCCGCCGCCCCATGACGCCGCCCCATCCTTGTGGATTGGCGGGCATGAAAAAAGCCCGCCTGGGTGACCAAGCGGGCGATCATGCTCAGCGATTTCGCGAAGAAGCCGGCCTCGCGGGGGCGAGGCCGGCGCGGCGCGGCTTAGTTTGGCGAGTTCCAGATGATGACCTTCTTGGTCTTGTCATCACCGGGCGCCGACGCGACATTGCCGTAGATGGTGCCGAATTCGGGCGCGGACAGCGAGACGGAGATGTATTCCTCGCCGGTGTTCTTCGATACCCGGTTCCAGCCCCCGCCCAGTTCGAAGCCGTTCTTGCGGCTGACGATGCGGTAATCGGGCTCGTTATCCTTAACCTTGCGGGCGTTCTTCACGAGCGCGATCTGGGCGGTGACACTGAGCGTCGTGAGCTGGCCTTCGAGGGTGCCGTCAGCCTTCTGCGTCAGGGTTGCGATGGTAGCCATGGTCTGTCTCCTTGGGTTGCTCGGGGACCATTCCCCGATGACGCCAAAGAACGGGGCCGGACGCCGCCGTCACCGAGCGTAGCGAGGGGAACCCCCTTGCGGGGTTGACGGCATAGGCGGCCGGGCACGTACAAAGGCGGCATAGTACAGGGGAATGGTCCTTGAGCCGGCCCTTGAGACGGCACCGTGGCCGCCCCTCGCGAGACCGATGTGGACCGCCGATGGCAGCGTCCAAGATGAGTTCACACCGGTCCTGCCGTTCCGCCCGGTCTGCCTCGAAAAACAGCCGCAACGAAGGATTCGAGCCAGGCTATCGCCGCGTCAGGCGGAAATGGCCGAGATCGGAGGTGCTGGTATTGGTCTCGAAACATGGGGACCGGAGGGCACAACGTCCGCATCCGTGACCGAACGGCCATCGACAACAGCGCAGTGGGACCGGCCAATGACCAGCAAGAGGGCAGTCATCTGCTATCCGGTGAACCAACCGCGCCGCGCCGGTCTCGCTCCCGCGCGACCGGTCGCCCGTGAAACAGCTATTTCAGCGTCCGGCCGCCTGGCCTGCGGGCACGATCCTGTGCCTGTTCGACGCCTTCGGATTTGCCCGCCACTGAATTCCGCCCTTGTTCCGCGACATTGTCCCAATAATCCGTGGCGCTGATGCCACGCACCGCCTGCGCACTCTGCCGCAGCATTTCCACTTGCTTGATTTCCGCATCGGTGGCGTGCCGCCCCGGACGGGTCATCATGGCAATCAGTCTGTCAAAGCCGTCGATATAGTCGCGTAACTCAGCTTCGCTCATGGGACGGCTGCGTTCGGCCTCGACGATGGCGCGGGCGCGGGGCTCGCTCATCCAGTCGCCGCCCCGCAATTCGTTGGCGTAGAGGACCACCGCGCCACGCCGGTAGATCGTCATCCGGTCGGCCAGCCTATTGCCCTCGATACGCTCCAGCGTGGTCAGCATCCCGTCATAGGCGGCCCGATGTGCCTCCGGTGTCGTCATGCGTCCCACGCCGCGGTCGGCTTTCTGCCCCTCGTAACGCTGCAAGATTCCCTGTTCGCTCAATCGGAAACTCACCGCCAGCGCGCGGGCGTCGATGCGATAGCCGGCTCCGCGCAAACTTTCCATCGTTGCGGCCACCTTGTCGCCGTCGCGCATCGTGCCCTCGATGACGATGTTGAACCTCTGCTTTTTTGCATAGGCGATGGCTTTTTCGACCCAGCTTCCAGTGTCACGGTCGGTATAGAACGCCGCCGTCTTGTCATCCTCACCCGTAAGCCGCCCATAGCCCGGATGATAGCTGCGGAATTCGTCGCCGATGATCTGAATCGAGCCACCATTGCGCTTCAACTCCTGAACGGCGTGATCGACAGCAATGGTTTTCCCGCTGCCTGGCTGGCCGCCGAAAATCACGGCAACGGGCTCGACGGACGGCAATGCTTTCGACAACCGTTCTAGCTTTATGCCATTCTCGAAGATGGTTTGATGGTCAGCCTCGCTCAGCCGATACCGGTCTGGGTCAAGCGCCATTTACTACTCAGCGGCGAGCCGATGCTCTTCCCGCCAGGCGCGGATGATGGCCCCGTACTCGGCGCGAATGCGCGCGATCTCTTCGTATGCCGTAAAGTGTAGGTCCGTAAGCTCCTGCGCGAGCTTCGCCCGGCGCGCGCGCATCTCTTCAACCCTTTGAGTGTCGGGATTCGGCTTGCGCGTTTCATCCGCCATCCGGCCCGTACAGATCGCCATCATGTCGCAGATGACCTCGCGGGCACACTCGAAGGCTATTGCCTCCTCCTGGGTCCATAGCGGCTTCTGTTCCACGTCGTCCATAACAATATCCCTTCTCCAAAAACATAGTAAAATACCTCTATTTTATCAAGGTTTTCCGCGAAGCGGCGCTCCAGGCGGCACACGGCATAGAAACGATACCGCCTGAGCTTCGCGCGAAAAGACGAAGGTGCTATGCGCCGCCATCCTCGAAGCGCCAAACCGGGATACCGAGCTTGCGGGCCTTGTCGGCGAGGTTCTCCTGGATACCGGTGCCGGGAAAGACGATGACGCCGATCGGCAGCGCGTCCAGCATCGCATCGTTGCGCTTGAATGGGGCTGCCTTATTGTGGCGGGTCCAATCCGGCTTGAACGCGATCTGCGTCACCTTGCGGTTGTCGGCCCAGGCGGCGGCGATGCGCTCCGCGCCCTTCGGCGACCCGCCGTGCAACAGTACCATGTCCAGGTACTTGGCGCGGGTCCTATCGAGCCGGTCCCAAATCGCGATGTGATCGTTGAAGTCCATCCCGCCCGTGAACGCTATCTTCGATCCGGCCGGCATCAGCACCTGAGCATCTGCCCGGTGTTTGGCAGCGATAAAATCGCGGCTGTCGATTATCGCCGCAGTCAGCGCCCGGCGATTGACCATCGAGCCCGAGCGCGGGCGCCACGTCGAACCGGTATGGCGCTCGAAATGCTCCGCGGCCTGGTCGCGGAAGAGTTCCATCGCATCGCGGCGCTCGATCAGCGTCTGCCCCTCCGCCGTGAGGCGTTCAAGCTCGACCGAGCGTATCTCGGAGCCATCCTGTTCCTTCTGACTGTGCTTCTGCGCCTGTTCGTTCTTGTCGAGATCGCGCTCGATCCGGTCTGCTGCGCGGTGAAAGAGGTTGACCGTGCCCCAGAGCAGTTCTTCGAGGTCGGGTTCGAGGCGCGTGTCGCTCAACGTGGCAATGAGCGCATCGAAGATGTCGGCAACCGCGCCGGTGATCAGGCGGGCTTCGGGAAGCGGTCGCGGGTCGGGCTCGCCTTGGCCGGGACGATAGCCGTAGATCTGGAGTTCGGTGAGGACGTTAGCGGTCGGGGATGCGGCGTGCGGCGGCTCGTAGCCGGTATCGTCATTTTCGGTCGTCATGGGATGCTCCTTGTGCCCGAAACGGCCGCGCCCATCGCGGCCTTCCATGGCGATCCCGGCCGGAGGTCGGGACGGTTCGCACCCGCAGCCACCCCGCTTGCGGGGTGGCCAGGGCCGGAGCATCGCGGAGGATGGCAGCGGGGCCGCTATTTTGTTGGCGATGCAAAGAGGGGGTGGCCTCTGGCCACCCCCTCGGCGGAAAATAGCTGCCCTGCTGCCATTGCGGGCCGGCTCGGCCTCCGGCACAGATCGCCCTCTGGGAAGGCCGGGGCGTGGCCCTTTCCGGCACCAAGCTGTGTCCCAGGAAACACCGGAAACGGACGGATGGCGGCGCCAAAACAGCCACCGCCACACCGCCGTTCCGGGTTACACCCTCGTCGACTCCATGAAACGCGCGGCGTCCTCCGGGGCGAGTTGCACCCGAAGTGCCGCCCGAAGCTCGTCGATGCCAAGTTTGCTGAGATCATCGTTGAAGTCGCCGCACCGGGGCGACAACACCAGCGCCTCAATCCCGGCATCGCTGGTCCGGTCGAGCAAGCTCAACATCGCCTTGTCGCCCGCCGGGTCAGCGTCGCGGACAATATAGAGACGGCGCAGCGTGGCCGGGAACAGGATGGCGGCGAGATGCGCGGCCGAGAGTGCCGCCGCCATCGGCAGGTTGGGCAGCGCGCAGCGCAGCGACAGCACGGTCTCGATGCCTTCGCCGGCCGCCAGCACATCGACCGCCACACCGAAGCGGACGGCGTTGCCGAGCAGATGGCCCATCGCCCGCCGCGGCCATTCGACCGCCGCTTTGTCTCGCCCAGAGGGATCAAGCCAGGTGCGGTGCGCGCCGGTGATCGCACCATCGAGGCCGGTGGCGGCGGCGATCATCGCCGGACGGGTCTCGGGCGCAGCGCCCTCGTCTGGACGGTAGTAGCAGCGCGGATGGAAGCGGAGCCATTCAGTCCCGCCGAACGCCGTAATACCGCGATGACGCAGATAGGCTTCGGCGATGGTACCCGCGAGCGGCTGCGACGCCTTGAACAAGCGTTGCGCTGCTTCGGGGGAACCGGCCGGGACGGGAGAGGCATCATGCTGGAAGTCACCATGCCCCTCGCGTTCCGCCGAAGGCAGGCTGAGAAAGCGCCGTGCCTCTTCGGCTACATCGTGGAAATCGGCGTAACCGCAGGTTTCCCGGATAATGTCGAGAAGGTCGCCGTACTCGCCGCTACTGCCGTCCGTCCATTTACCCGCTGCGCCCTTGCCGGATTCAGGGCCGGTCAGACGGACGAACATGGAGCGGCCGGGCGTATTATGCACGTCGCCAATCCGCCAGTAGCGACCCTCGCGGCGGCCATTGGAGAGATAATGGCGGCACACCGCCTCTGCATTGCGCGCGAGGCGGTGTGCCAGGCCAGAAGCATCGTTACGCGAACTGGGCATGAAGCGCTTTCGCCTCCTCGATCAGCGTCACGTATTGGCGTAACGCCTCGGCCCGTGCCTCCGGTGATTCGATTGTAATCGGTAATGCGGCGACCTTTACCAGGAGTTCATGCCAGTCAGGATACAGCCGATCCTCATCGAACGCGACCAGTTGCGTCACCTCTTCCTGCCCGTTCGAAGTCATTCGATCAATATATGAAATCGAACCTTCGCGGCGTTCATCATAATCGATGAAATCCGGGCAATCATGAGATTGCATCGCTGAGGCTGCCTCGCGCTTTGCCATCTCAATGGCCTCAATATCGCTCTCTGCCTCGATCGATAGCGTGTCCATGCAGGCGAGCCAGAAATGAACCTTCACGATATATTCGGCCATCATTCTTCTCCCCCGCTTTCGGCGGCGGCATCTTCTTCATCCTCACGCTTCACAAATATGATATCTTCGGACGCGGCGAACTCCTCGGCGTTATCGATGGCCCACTCTATCGCATGTGATATCTCGTCACCGTAAGACTCCCATTTGCGCCGGACCTTGGCACAGCCTTCGGCAATGAAGCTGGGCAGGTCCGGATGATCCACAAATATCTCGCGCGCGCGGTCAAGCGCGTCTTCGGCAGAGAGGATCAGAAGCGGATACCACCCAGCCCTATCCTCGCAATCAATGATTACCCATTGCGCCTCATCGCGGGACAAATTTCCAGCCATGTAGGCGCAGGCACGGCGAAATCGTTTGAGCCGTGTCCGCATGCGGTACGTCCAGGAAGAAATTCTCCGTCTCCAGAAGACATGAAAATTGCGGGGCATGGCTTCAAACATGGCATACCCTCCAGATCAGACGCCCAAGCTCTTCGGGGCGGTGCAACAGATCGAGTGACGCGAAATTGTTGATGCCGCCCGTATAATCTCGCCGGCCTTGGCAGGTTCGGAACAGAATTCCGGAGTCAAAGCCCATCGCGGGCTGAGATACCTGTACATAGATATTTTCACCGTGCAGCGTGATTTCTCCAGACACGGCAATACCGCTCTGATTGGAGCGCAGATCGTAAACACCGGGAACGAGGCCAAGCACCACGGCAAGCTGTTTGAGTTGCCTGCGCGCCTGGGTATGAAACTGCTGTTTCGCGTTGGGGTCATAGGACACGGACCGCCGGAAATCGAACCGGGCGATTGAGGAGGATTTAGACATGGGGGGTCTCCCGAGAGCAGAGAAGGGGACGAACCCGGACGCCGCTCTCTTGACCGTGCCGGGTTCACCCGGCTACCAGCCGCCCTCTCCCTCCCAGCCTGCGCCGCAGCACCTACCCCCGACTCGGACGGGGCTGGCAAAGACGACGCTGTCGTGGTGGCTCTGCCCGCCCAAATGCCAAGGCTACCAGTGCGCGGAGGATCGTTTTCGATGCCAAGAGATCCCGAGACAGACTACCCTCCGCTCATGCGCGAGCAGGTGTCTGCCCTGCGTGATTACGCCGCGGAACACGGTCCTGGTTGGAAGGAGAAGCTACGCAAGGATTGGGCGAATCCAACCAGCCATCCACTCCTCTACCCCCTGCGCAACAGTCATGGCCCGATCTGGCTGGCGGGATTTGAGTTTCCGGCGTAGCCATATCGGACCTTAATTGGACCTCCATGGAAAAAGGGCCGACCCCGCGAGGGGCGGCCCTTTTATAACCGAGGTGTGGTGTTATTCTTGCTCGTCACCGCCAATAATCTCAGCGAGACAATCGGTCAGGAATTCTGTTGTCGAAAACCATTTGATTTTTTCGGCGGTGACGAACACCGCCATTCCACCAAAACCGTCGGAGCGCATTTTCGAACAAGTGAACGCCGCCGAAACCGAGATATACCGAAGCGTGGCCGAACGGCGGACGATGTCCTGAACGATGAACTCCCACGACGTGGCACTCATGTCCAATTCAATCTCTTCGTCGCCGGGATCGGCGGCTTCCAATTGGTCTTCAACGACGCGCCTCACTTGACTGTCACTGTCACACGACGCGTCCAGCGCCTTCTTGAGTTCGGATTTGTTGACCCAAACAAAATCGTTCGCCCCTGTCTCCGAGAAGAAATAAGTTTCGTCTCCATCCGGCTCGGACTCGAATATATTAGACAGCAGCAGAAACTCCAGTGGAGTCATATCCGCGTTCGGGATGTTCTCCTGAAACACCGTCTGCGTATAATAGTCGGCCATTTTGACCTCCATAAATGCAAAAGCCCGGCACGGGGCCGGGCTTGGATTGAACAGAAGAGAAAACTCAGGCGACATTCGCCGGGAATGGATCGAAGTCGAGATGTAATGGAATCGCCCGCCCCATCCAAGGTTCGGGACGAATGCACTTTACCCAATCGGCGAAACTTGGGATAAAGCCTAAATCCTCTTTGACGTGCTGCTCGCCGATCAGGCGCACCGGTATGATCCGGTCCGTCGAGATCGTCAGCGTCACGCCGAAGAATCGTTCCGCCATAAAAATACCCTCGGCATGATGCCGAAGAGCCCTATGACGAAAGTCCGCAGTGATCAGCTTTGACTCATCGAACCAAGAATGCAGCCCGATGAAATCGTCTGCATTCCCGCCCCATTTTTTCACGGAGGAGAGCGCATGGTGATAAGGATGTGCCATTTTCTTTTCCTCAAAGCTCATAGCTATAGATATCGGTTTCAACATAGCGCGCGTTGAAGTCGAGTCTGATCACTCGCGCCTCTACGGCAAATTCAAACTCGCCGAACGCGCCTTCACCATCTTGCCACCCAGCATGAAGGCGGCCGAGGATCGCCCACGCTATAGTGTTGACGGCCTCATTGACCGTTACCATCTCGTGTTCAATGTCCGGCTTACCCCATTTCGTGGTGAGGATTTCAATCTGCTTCTCCGGTACGGCGATCTGGTTTTGCCCGGCATAGGCAACGGGCGGGTCAATTTGACCCTCGTCGCCATACCCGTTGAATTCAACGGTTATCACTGTGATTCCCGCCACCGCCAAGGTGTCGAACAGCGTGACCTTGTTTATCGCAAATAATTCGTCCACGCGGCTCGCGTGTTCACGATCTTTCCTGTCCCAATCTACCCGAACGGCGTCCTTTGCTGCATCGGGTTCGGTGTGCGGCTCATTTTTATCGGTCTCGGTCATGATCATTCTCCAGAAATGCGAAAGCCCGGCGCAGGGCCGGGCTTCGTTGGGGATGAAATAGGGAGACGTGGGGCGGTGCTTCCGCCCCACGCATAGCGATCACTCCGCCGCGATGTTGCGCGGGTGGGTTTCGTCCACTTCGGATTCAAGGATTTCGGTGCTTTCCTCGGCCGGAACGGTCGTAGGAATTTCCTGCACATTATCCTCGGTCTCCGGTTCCACGGCAGCGACAAGCGTGTCCACGCCCCTCGTCCGCAGCGGTTGGGGCAGCCAGCCCATGCCGGCGAGCAGTTGCTCGGCTGCAGTCGCCATGTCACCTTTCTTGAGGTGGGCGATCCGGTCTGCCGAATCGTCGCCCTTCGCCTCGCGGACAGCCTCAACGATGCGCGCCTTCGTCACCCTGCCGAGATAGTTGTCGACCGTCGGTACCCATCCGGCTTCGACG
>JAKBAU010000104.1 GCA_021808875.1 Pseudomonadota bacterium
ATCCGAAAACCGAACTTTACGCCACACGTCGTATTGGGCGGTGACCAGCACCGGCAGACCTTTGCGGTGGTAGACCCACAAAATGCGATAATCGTAGCCCGGCCCCTGGCGTAAGAACACCTTGTCGCTGGACAGGCTGGCGAAACGTGGGAATTTTTCCGGCTGGCTCTGGGCGCGGGCGGCGCCCCAGAGCAGGGGCAAGGCGATGGCAAGCATGGCAAGGCGATAGGTGGTCATGGGGGCGACCCTGCCAAGACCTGGGGCTGTGAGCAAGACAACGTTATGTCACCAATCGCTTGCTTTACGTTAGGTTTGCCCGCCACAGTGGACAAGCAAAACCCCAACCGCGCCCCGGGCGCCCCCTAAGCCGGAGTTTCAGACCGCCCATGCCCGCGACCAAGCCGCTCGTGATCGTGACCCGCAAGCTGCCGGATGCGATCGAAACGCGCATGCGCGAATTGTTTGACACGCAGCTCAATCTTGAAGACCGGCCGATGGACCAGGCAGAGCTGATCGACGCACTCCAAAGAGCCGATGTGCTGGTACCGACGGTGACTGATCGCATTGATGCCAAAGTTCTGGTCCGCGCCGGCGCTCGCCTGAAACTGATCGCCAATTTTGGCACCGGCGTCGACAACATCGACGTCAAGACCGCGCTCGAGCGGGGAATTACCGTGACCAATACGCCTGGAGTCCTGACCGAGGACACCGCCGACATGACCATGGCGCTCATGCTGGCGGTGCCGCGCCGTCTGGTTGAAGGCGTGAAATGTCTTGAGGCCGAAGAGTTTCACGGCTGGTCGCCCAACTGGATGCTGGGACATCGCATCTGGGGTAAACGGCTTGGCATATTAGGTATGGGCCGTATTGGCCAAGCGGTTGCTCGACGCGCCAAGGCGTTTGGTCTGCAGATCCACTACCACAATCGCAAACCGGTTCATCCCGATATCGAGCGCGAACTTGAAGCGACCTACTGGGACAGCCTTGATCAGATGCTCACCCGCATGGATATCGTGAGCGTGAATTGTCCCCATACACCAGCCACCTACCATCTGCTGTCTGCCCGGCGGCTAAAGCTGATGAAGCCGAGCGCCTATCTCGTTAACACCGCCCGCGGCGAGGTGATCGACGAAAATGCGTTGGCCCGCCAGATTGAGGCCGGCCAGTTGGCTGGCGCCGGGCTTGACGTGTTCGAACATGAACCCGCCGTCAATCCGCGCCTGCTCAGGCTGAAAAACGTGGTGCTCCTGCCCCACATGGGATCAGCCACGCTCGAAGGGCGTATCGACATGGGCGAAAAGGTCATCATCAACATCAAGACCTTCGTCGACGGCCACAAGCCGCCGGATCGTGTCATTCCGGCGATGTTGTAGGCAATGTCATTAGAGCCAGCGCCAACTCCATAACACCTCTCGCGCCGCGCCTGCCCCTTGGCGACGTCCATCAGAACGCGAGGGATGGCGCATGAAGGGCCGGCCAAGTTTCCCGCCCCGGCTCAGGCCTCGTAAACCACCACGTTCCAGAAGCGTGCGCGGTGACTGCCACTGCGCTGATAGCCGGCAGACGCAAGCACCCTGCCGATCATGAAATTGAAGTAGCCATGACCCACGAGAACGGCGGCACCGCGCGCATCGGCATGGGCGACAAGCTCTGCGGCGGCGCGCCGGGCGCGCTGGCGTGCCGCCTCCGGACTTTCAATTCCTGGATGGAAGCCGAGATACCAAAGCCCGCGCGACAAAATCGCCCATTTGGGTACGCGCATGCGCAGGAGCGGAACCGGCGGTGCGCCAAGAGGGGCTTCGCCGAACAGTGCCTCTTCGCACAGCCGTGCCTGCGGCAGAAGCCGCGCACCACTTTCACGGGCCCGCGGACGGTCCGAGGTGAAAACCCGATCCACCCCCTCCAGGCGTGACAGCATCGTGCAGAGTTCCGGTGGCGGCGCACTTTGCGGATTGAGATGCGCCTTATCATAGGCGTCGATATAGGCGCGGAAGTCACGATGTCCGGTGCGCGGACGCAGGTCAATGTGCGGTTCACCATGACGGATGAGCACAATACGCCGATGACAAGCAGAACTGGTGCGGGCGCGCGGAAGGGGCAGGAAGTCATGAACCGGCAGCCCCGAAAGACCCACCGAGGCTCCGTCGTCCCATGAGTCCTGCTGCGCCTCTGCGGCGGGCACAAACTGGGGAGGTAATTTGCCTGTCATATCCTCGTTGCAGCCGAGCGGCCCATGTGTACTGAATGGGATAAGCTTCCCCTGCATCTTCTAGCACGGCAGGAAGGCCATGACAGGAGAGTGAGCATGCATAGCCTCGACGGCAAGATCGCGATTGTTACCGGTTCGGCCAGTGGCATTGGCGCCGCGACGGCCATGCGCCTGGCCGCCCGAGGTGCCCGGGTTCTGGTCAATTATTCCAAGAGCGCCTCGGAGGCTGACGAGGTAGTTGCGACAATCCGCGCTGCGGGCGGCACCGCGGAGGCGGTACAGGCCAGTGTCGCCCTGGACTCTGACTGCCGCAAGCTGGTTGAAGCTGCGGTCACACGCTGGGGTGGGGTCGATATCCTCGTCAATAACGCCGGAACCACGAAATTCGCCGCCCATCACGACCTCGACGCGCTCTCCGCCGAGGATTTTGCCCACATTTATACGGTCAATACGATCGGCCCGTTTCAGATGGTACGTGCCGCGCGCAGTGCCTTGTCAGCCCATGGCAGCGGATCGGTCGTTAACGTCTCCTCTATTGCCGGGATTCTGGGAATTGGCTCCTCGATCGCCTATGCCGCTTCCAAGGGCGCTCTCAACACCATGACCCTGTCACTGGCACGGGCTTTGGCACCGGCCATCCGCGTCAATGCTGTGTGTCCCGGCTTCGTCGCCACGGGCTGGTTTGAAAAGCGCTTCGGCAGCGAGCAGTACGAAGAGCTCGTGCGGCGCCAAGCCGAATCGAGCCCCCTCAAGCGGGCGGCGCGCCCAGAGGATATCGCCGATACCGTGGTGTTTCTCGCCAGCCCGGAGTCAGCGAACATAACCGGGGAATGTCTGATCAATGATTCCGGTGTTCATCTGACCCTGGCCAGCGGCCGATCCTGATGCCTGTTACGCGGGCAATTGCCCAAGTCCTTGCCATTTCCATCGCTCCATTAAAGACACGCTGCGGTTAAACCGGGCAATGCGGGGCGTCACCAGAGAGTCTGGTGCGCCAAACGTATTGCCAGTTTCCCGATGCTTCGAAACCATTGTCATGCTGCAGCGCAAACCTGCGCCGTGCAGTTGTGACCGCGATCAGGTTGAAGGAGCTCTGCGATGGCCAAAAGACTGAAGGTACTGCTTATGGGAGGGGCCTGGCTTCTGGCATCCATCTCGAGCGCCAGCGCCGGTGCAATTACCGCCAATCCTAAGCCCGTCACCATGGCATCAGGCTTTGGTGACATCCTGGTGAGTGGACAGATCTCAGGTCTGGCCTACACCCAGAGCAACGCCAGCCATACGCAGCCAGGCGATGCAACCGCCAATTTCGACCTCAGCAACGCCCTTATCACGGTGCAAAAGAACTCAGGCTTTCTGCAGTTCTACGTTCAGGCAGGTCTCTATTCCTTTCCCACCGTGGGACAGCCATATGAGAAGGCCAGCAGTCAGAACAGTCTGTTGGGACCGGTTCCGGTCGCCTACGCCAAACTGCAATTCACCGACGCGCTTTCGCTCGAAGCCGGTCAGCTTCCCACACTCGTCGGCGCCGAGCTTGCCTTTACACCGCAGAACATCAATATCGAACGTGGCTTGCTGTGGTGGCAGGAACCGATCTCAAGCCGAGGCCTGCAGGTCAATTATGCCAGTGGACCGGTGTCGCTCTCGCTGTCCTGGAACGATGGCTATTACAGCAATGTCCTGAACAGTTTTTCAGGCCTTCTGTCCTACGCCATCGATGGCGCGAACAGTCTAGCCATTGATGCGTCGATCACGCCAGATACCCGTGCCAGCCTCGGCCATCAGATCTACAATGTCATGTACACCTACAATCAGGGTAAGTGGAATGTCGGTCCCTATCTGCAATTCGAAAACTATGCCCATGGTTCGGGCTCTGACTTCGGTCTGGGGCTCCTTACAAGCTATCAGTTGACCGGGAGATGGAGCCTGAACGGCCGCGCCGAGTATGAAACGTCTGGAAACGGCATGGCGCTCAGTTACGGTCCCCACAGCAAGGCCTGGTCCCTTACCTTCACACCCACCTGGCAGCAGGGCATTTTCTTTGCCCGGGCTGAACTCTCCTATGTTGGCCTTGGACACCAAACGATAGGCTTTGGTCCCGCATCGACGCAGGCAAGCCAGGTGCGAGCGCTGTTCGAAACCGGCATCGTGTTTTAGCCTGCCGGCCTTTGCACTAGCCCGGAATCGGGCTTGCGCGCGGGGCTGAAGCCATGAAAGCTTGGGCCAAAGTCCGGGGAGGCGATCATGGCGGAATTTCCGCGCGGCTTTCTATGGGGGACGGCCACCGCTGCCCACCAGGTCGAGGGCAACAATTACAGCAGCGATCTTTGGCTGCTGGAACATCTCCCGCAGGGACTGTTCGCGGATCCCTCTGCCGATGCCTGCGATCATTATCACCGCTACAAATACGATATCGCATTGCTCAAGGGACTTGGCTTCAACTGCTATCGCTTCTCAATCGAATGGGCGCGGATCGAACCTGAATCCGGCAGATTTTCGCGCGCCGCCCTCGATCACTACCGGCGCATGATCGCCGAATGTCATGCGCAGGCGATCACACCAATGGTGACATTTCATCACTTCACGGCACCACTGTGGTTCGCCATGGAAGGCGGCTGGGAAAATATACGCAGCGTCGACTGGTTCGCGCGCTACTGCGAACAGGCGATCAAGGCCCTTGGTGACCTCATTCCCTTTGCCTGCACGATTAACGAAGCCAACATTCCGCTCATGATGACGTTGATGCGGGCAACTGGAAAGCCGAACGATGTCATCGCGCGAAATCATCAGCTGGCGGCACAAAGAACAGGCGGCCAGCGCTTTTCGACGTTTCTGACCGGCGATGGCCAGGCCGCGACGCCACACCTGATTGCCGCCCATCGTAAGAGCTATGATGTCATTAAGGCTCACACCATCGCCAAGGTTGGCATGACACTCGCCCTCAATGAGTTTCAGGCCGCGCCTGGCGGGGAGACGCTGTGTGCGATGGCGCGCAGCCAGATCAACACACAATTTCTGGAAGCTGCACGCGGGGATGACTTCGTTGGCGTCCAGACCTATACGCGTGTGCAAATCGGTGAGAGCGGACCTCTGCCGCCAGAACACGGCGCCGAGCGCACCCAGATGGACTATGAGTTTTATCCCGAAGCCCTTGAGGCCACGCTGCGCGAAGCGGCCCGTGACGCGCAAACTCGCCTGATCGTGACCGAAAATGGCATCGGCTGCGCCGACGATCAGCGACGCATTGCTTACACCGAGCGGGCGCTCAAGGGCGTAACGCGCTGCCTGGCCGACGGGCTGCCGGTGGACGGCTATATCCACTGGTCCCTGCTCGACAATTTTGAGTGGCTTGAGGGCTACGGCCCCACCTTCGGCCTGGTCGCCGTCGACCGCGTCACCCAGGCGCGCACTCCAAAGCCGAGCGCCTACTGGCTCGGGGCCATCGCAAGAGCAGCGCAGAGCCACTGACAGCCCCATATGACGCGCAGGGCTGACTGAGGCTCCGTCCCCGACTGAGGCCCAGCAGCACACGACTTGCCCTCCGGCCAGGGAGATGAACAAGGCTCTAGCCTCTGAGGCCATGGGGGATTATCAGAGGGTCTTCATTGTATTTCGCCGCCGCACTGCGGCCACTGTCAGAGAGGATTTCATGAAAGCTCCCATCCGCGTTGCCGTAACCGGCGCCGCCGGCCAGATTGGCTATGCCCTGTTGTTTCGCATTGCCGCAGGCGACATGCTGGGACCGGATCAGCCCGTAATTCTGCACCTGCTCGAGATCACGCCGGCTCTCAAGGCGCTCGAAGGCGTGGTCATGGAACTTAACGACTGCGCCTTTCCGCTGCTGCATGGAGTGGTTGCCACCGACAACGTTGACGTCGCCTTCAAGGACGTCAGCTATGCCCTGCTCGTCGGGGCCCGTCCCCGCGGTCCGGGAATGGAACGCAAGGATCTGCTGAGTGCCAATGGCGCCATTTTTTCGCCCCAGGGCAAGGCGCTCAACGCGCACGCCAAGCGCGACGTCAAGGTTCTGGTGGTCGGTAATCCGGCCAATACAAATGCCCTCATCGCGATGCGGAACGCCCCGGATTTGGCACCATCATGCTTCACCGCGATGCTGCGGCTTGATCATAATCGCGCCATCAGCCAGCTGGCCGCCAAAACGGGCTCGCTCAACAGTGACATCAAGAAGATCATTGTCTGGGGCAATCACTCCTCGACACAATATCCTGACCTGCATCATGCCACGGCGGCCGGCAAGCCCGCACTCAGCCTGGTCGAACGCAGCTGGTACGAGAACGACTTCATTCCAACCGTGCAGAAGCGTGGCGCAGCGGTGATCGCAGCGCGCGGGGCATCCTCAGCAGCTTCGGCTGCCTCCGCGGCGATCGATCACATGCGCTCCTGGGCCCTTGGTACCAGGGATGGCGATTGGGTTTCGATGGGCGTTCCCTCCGACGGCTCCTACGGTATCGCGCCTGGTATCATTTTCGGCTTTCCCTGCACCACAGGCGGTGGACGGTATGAAATCGTGCAGGGGCTCGACCTGAGCGCCTTCTCCAAGAGCCGGCTGGCTGAGACCGAAAAGGAACTGCGCGAAGAGAGCGCCGCCGTGAGCAGCCTCATCGGCGCCTGAGACACGGGCATGCAGTCAGGCGGTTGCGATCCCGAACGCCACCGCCCCCTGCTCCCGCCCCAGTTCGCGGAAGCCATAATGGTGATAGCATGCGCCGGCGCGGGTATTTCTGGCCCCGGCAATGAGGTGCAAGCCCGGTGCCCCCTCCTCTGCTGCCACGGCGCGGACGTGGACAATCAGCTGACGACCAAAACCTCGGCCCTGCAGGCGAGGCAGCAGGCTGATATGCAGATGCGCAGGAAAGGATGCCGTCAGCGCGGACGGGGTTAGCTGCGGCGCATGAATCTGTCGCAGCCGCACGGACTCGGTCGCACTGCCCGTCGTCAGCGACAGCGGATAACGGCGTTGCAGACCTGGCCACCAGCAGATGGTGCAGACCCGCTCCATTCTTTTGGACTTGTATAAGTAATTGCAATTTATACGAAATTTTCCGCGTTTTTTGCCTGTGTAGGAATTGTGCAGAAGTATTTTGGGATTCAGCGTCTTCCTGCCCAGCAATGCGATTCGTTTTTCGGCCGTGAAATGCGAGCTAACGTCAGCTCCAAGAAAATGCCCGCCGCTTATCGACTGCGCCCGACGCCATCGAACATCGTGGGCTCGGCATAACGCCCGGCGACGGTGGCTCCGGCCTTCGGCCTCGCGTCCTCGACAAGCGGGAACATGACCAATTCGCGATTCGGTGATTCAAACAGGTCCAGACCTCTTACGGAACCGTGGCCGCACGTCGCAATCAAACTCCTTGACCGTAAACCTGTCAGATGGTCGCTCCGGCATGATCTTTTCGCCATTGTGATCTAGGCGCGCGTCAAAAACGACGAGGTAGCCGAGGCTTGTATTTTTGTTCTCCAAGTAATGTAAAACCTGTTCCTCGCCGGACGCAGCGTATGGCGCGGAGTACCGGAAGCCGCACATCTTCAGCTCTACCACCAGCACAAGCGCGCCCATAAGTTGCACATAGATATCGATGCGGCCTGCGCCCGTTTTGATCTCCTCGAACACGTTGATGCGCTCGCCGAATTTGCCCTTTAGGTATGTGTGAAGCAAATTCTGGGCGTAGCTTTCGGGGCTTGGTATCCATTCGTAATCTTCATCGTCTTTCTTATTCCAGAACGTCATGCGTTTGTCGGCCTTCACAAAGGCGCAGAATTCCAAAAGCGCCCGCTCAAACATCTCGCTCGTGATCGGTGCATCGGGAGGCGATTCGTCTTTGGCCTGAATGATCGTGCCACCCGACTGAAGGGCCTCTTCCCGATATTGAAGCGCCAATTCTTTGATTTTTGGACTGCTGGCGGCAAGATTTGCCGCCTTGGTCAGCACCGTTACCGCCTCGCTCAGGTTGCCGGATTCTTTGATCGCATTGCCGAGGTTCATCATAAGCCCCGGCATCTCGCCAAAACGCTCAATCTCGTGCCGGAGGAGGATCACAACATCCCCCCACTTTTTCTGCTTCACGAGAACGTTTAGTAGCGCGTCTCTCGCAGGCCAATCAATCGGGCTGGCGGCGACAATCTTCCGTAGCCAGAGTTCTGCTCGATTAAGCTCTCCCAATTTGAAGAGCTGCTGAACCATCGCATGCCGCGCGGGCGCCATAGCACCCTCGGATAGGCCGTGCTGTGCCTGTTCGTTCAGGCAGGCTTCCAGCTTCTGAATCCGTTGTGTGTCGCTGAGATCAGGGGTAAGCGTCGCCTGCATCGTCTGCACCCCGGCGATCACCTCGTAATTTTTGGCGACCTTTGCCTCGGCAAGAATGGCCTCGGCCTCGGCGGCGTCAAAGTTATTTGATAGCGCAACCAGTCGATTTGCGAGCTTGAAGTGCGGATGGTTGTTCAGTTCGGTCAGGGTATCGGCTTCAGTGCCAGCCGCGTTTGCTTCCTCTCCGCGACCCAGCGCCTTTAGTTCTTGTTGGAGGAGATAGAGCGAGCTGATTAGCTCGGCCTCAGCACCTTGAAGGTCCCGTCTCAACTCAACCGCCTTTTGGATATCCTCCAATGCGTGTTTGTGATCGCCGAGCATCGATAGACGGTTGGCTCTTATGTGGAAAAGCCCCGCGCGTAGGTCTCTGTTCTGCAAGCCCTCCTGCATAGTGAGCGCTTCAACCTCATTTAGGACGTTGATCGCTTGTTGCGGGCTTTTGTACATCTGGGCCTTCATCAGCCCCATCAGGCTCCGACCCGCTTCAGGCTTGTTTCCTGCTTCTAGAAAGGCATCAGCCGAATTACGTGCGGCTTGCGCCATCTCGGGATCGGACGGGGCAAGTATCATGGAGAGGTTTCGCCACGCCCAAGCGCGGCTCTCCGGCGCGAGAGTCTCCGGTGTTTTCAGCAGCCGACGAAATATCGTCATCGCCGTTTCGACCTGCCCACTTATGGCTGCGCCGTGGGCGATAATCATTTCCAGATCGGCCTTTTGAACATCCGTTAGGCCCGGCTTTTCTCTCAGCACGACTTCCGCTTGCTCAGCGGCGATATCCATCCGCTTGAGCTGGTGCGCGACGACCATCAGGTGCTCACGGACAGATAACTTCCGCGTTGCGTCCAGCCCGCTCAATTCTATGGCCGACAGCGCGTTCAATAGCGCCTCATTCGGCGGGTAACCGAATTGTCCGTCCTTAGATGCCGCCTCCATTTCCTCGGCAGCTTTTAGATGGTCCCCCAAAGCGGTCGCCGCGCTGATCTTTTCCGCGACCTTTGAGGGAATGCTCGCAAACATCTCCGAAAGCGCTTTGTGCATATCAGCGGCGAGATTGTCGGGGCCTGTCGCATAGGGATGCGTCGGCTTGCCGGTAGAGATGATCCGGCCGGTATTCATATCGATGGTCAGTTCAAGCTGGAAGTCACCATCCGGTAAGTCTTTCGTCGTAAGACCACGCTCCTCGATTGACTTCCTAATATCAGCGACAATTTCTTCGAGCGGCTTCTGTCCGCTGGTCTTGGTTTTCAGATAAGTGGGGTCAATGAGATGCTTTAGCCGTTGCAGCGCATCGTCGCTGCTGGTCTCCAACTTAGCATCGGCACCGCCGGATTCGGTTTTTGTAAGGGTCAGCCTGCCGAGCATGACTTTATCGCCCGCGCTGTCCTCGAAGATCGCCAGGCGCTTGTGAGGCAGCGCCGGCTTATCTTGCTCGTTTTGATCCGGTTCCGACATCTCGGTGAGCGGTGTTGCGGCGTCGTCCGGCTGATCAAAAGTATCGCTCATGGATTGTCCCATGTGCCCCAGGGTCCCGCGCAGTGTCGCGTCTGTTCGCTCGCTCCCTTGATGATTGAGGTAGCCGCGCCAGCCCTCAGGGTGATGCTGCTGACACGCCAAGGACCTCTATTTTGTATTTTTAGGCACAAAACCAGACGATTTCCTTTGTTTCGATACATTAAATGTTGACAGATTTCAACGCCTAAGGCATTCTATAACACAAAACAAAGGCTTGCATGAGGTTTTGTTACACGAATGACCATAACATTTCCCATCCGCTCCCTTTCGCCGCAAGAAAGCCGCGTCGTCCTCACCCTGACGGAGCGCGGGCGCCGTGAAGTGGCGCGGGAGGATATTATCAAGCTTCTGTCAGTAAGCCCGGAATCCGCAGATCATGTGATCCGGTCCCTGCGTCGCAAAGGCTGGCTCCAGCAGGCAAGCTGGGGGAAGTACCTCCTGATTCCCCCCGATCAAGGGCCGGAAGCACTGGGCGAAGGCAATCTACTGGCGCTCGCCAGCCGCATCGCCGAGCCCCATCCCTATTATCTGGGCTACGGAACGGCCGCCGCCCACTACGGCCTGACCACGCAGCATCGCAACACCATCTGGATAGTCACGCCTGCGCGCCTGCGCGACCGG
>JAKBAU010000105.1 GCA_021808875.1 Pseudomonadota bacterium
GTCCATCAGCCCGTAATTACCCGTTGCCACGCCTTTATGGGCGAGATCCGGATCATCGAAGAAGCCGAGCCAACCCAGTCGGTAGTTGAAGCTGACGACTAGGACGCCACGCTGGGCAAGCTCGCTACCGTCGTAATAGGGTAGCGGGGATCCACCTTCGACGAACCCACCGCCATAGATCCAGACCATCACCGGACGCAGTACGCTGGGGTGAAGACGTTTGGTCCAGACGTTTACAGTTAGGCAGTTTTCGCTTTGTGGCAGAGAGGCCGCGAAACCACTGTGGACATTTTGCGGGCAGATGGGACCAAATTTTGTGGCGCGGCGTAGTCCGGCCCAGGAACGCGGGGGCGCTGGTGGCTGCCAGCGCAATTTGCCGACCGGAGGAGCTGCGAACGGAATACCGCGAAAGACGTCCACGCCATGTTCGCGTGTACCAAGGAGCACGCCCTGGGCGACCCGGGTTTGCGGCGCAGCTGCCCACGCCTGCGTTGCAGCCACGCTAAGCGCGCCTGCAAGCACGATACCGAAAAATCGCATGATTTCCTCCGACGGTTGCATCAGAGGCAAGGCCGCTGGTGTCGTCAAGGGCTAGATCGAGACCTGGGTGCCGAGCTCAACGACCCTCCCGGGCGGCAACCGGTAGAAACGCACCGGCGACAGCGCCGAGGAGGCCAGCCACATATATAGCCAGGTCCGCCACCGCCCAAGAACCGGGTGCTCGGACGGCACCATGGTTTCATGACCGATGAAGAAGGTTGTGGTTTCGATATCGAGCGCAAGACCGAAGGGACGGGCGTCCTCGAGGATCTTGGGCACGTCCGGGGTTTCGAAGAAGCCGTGGCGGATATGTACGGTAAAGAAACCCTTGCCGAGCTTCTCTACCTCAATGCGCTTGTTCGGGGCGACGAATGGGGTGTCCTCGACACTTACGTGAACGAGCAGGACGCGTTCGTGCAGAACCTTGTTGTGTTTAAGATTGTGCAACAGCGCCCCTGGAACGGCTTCTGAGCGTGCTGATAGGAAAACTGCTGTACCCGCGACCCGTACGGGGGTTTTGTCGGCCCGTTCGAGAAACAGTTCAAGTGGCATTGATTCGCTGCGAATGCGGTCCAGGTGGGCGCGACGGCCCAGCCGCCACGTCTCCATGACGATGAAAACACAGGCAGCAATGAACAGGGGCAGCCAGCCGCCATCGACGATCTTCATCGTGTTGGAGGCGTAGAACATCAGATCTATCAACCCGAAGAGACCGAATAGCGGATAGACCAACCATGGCTTCCATTTCCACTGTCGTACCGCAACGATGAAGGCAAGTATCGTCGAGATCACCATCACGCCGGTGACGGCAATTCCATAGGCAGCGGCCAGATGGCTCGAGCTTTTGAAGATGAGGACAATGAGGACGACGCCCACCAACAGATAGCCATTGATGCGCGGTACGTAGATTTGACCGTAATCCGTTGCGGAGGTGTGGCGTACCTCCATGCGCGGCAATTGGCCAAGCTGCACTGCTTGCTGCGTGATTGAGTAGACCCCACTGATGACCGCCTGACTGGCGATAATGGTGGCAAGGACGGACAAGAGCACCAGAGGCACGTGGGCCCAGTCGGGAACGGCTGCATAAAAGGCGATCTCCGCGTTGTGCGGATTGCGCAGCACTGCGGCCCCTTGTCCGAAATAGTCGATGATCAGCGCAGGTAAGACGAGTCCGAGCCAGGCGTAGCGAATCGGTTGTTTGCCGAAGTGGCCCATATCCGCATAGAGGGCCTCGCAGCCTGTGACCGCCAATACCACCGAGCCCAGTGCGACGAACGCTGTGCCTGGTTCGCGGATGAAAAGATCGATCGCATACCATGGGCTCAAGGCCCAGAGGATTTCCGGGTCCCGGAAAATCGCGACCAGGCCGAACAGGGCAAGGGCAAAGAACCAGAACAGCATGATCGGCCCGAAGAGTTGGCCGATCTTCTCAGTGCCGCGATTCTGGAACAGGAAAAGCCCGATGAGAATGACAAGGGTGCAGGGCATCACAAGGCCCGACAATTGCGGATTGCCAACGGTGATCAGTTCTACTGCGGACAGCACCGAGATCGCCGGCGTCAGCATGCCGTCGCCATAGAACAGGGCCAGCCCGAGTATGGCCATGAGCCCGATAAGCCATTTGGCGGTGCGCGAGAGCCCAGGGGAGCGGTGCGCAAGTGCCGCCAGCGCCAGGACACCGCCTTCGCCCTCGTTATCGGCGCGCATGATGAAGATGACGTATTTGACCGTTACGACAATGATGAGGGACCAGAAGATGAGCGACAGCGCGCCCATGATCGCCATCCGACCCGGAACCTGACCGCCGGTGGCGATCAGCGTTTCACGTAAGGCGTAAAGCGGGCTGGTGCCGATATCCCCAAACACGACGCCCAAGGCGCCCATGGTAAGCGCCGCCATTCGCCCAGGGTTCTGCAGGTGGGCTGCAGGGGCAATCTGTTCTGCTGTGGGTGGAGGCGCGATCTTTTCGCCTTCCTCCAGTGGGTCGGTCGGTACGGGTTTTGGATCGCTCACTGTCGCTCGGCAGTTGGAACATCTGTTTGTGGCGGTAACGGAATAGCCCAAATCCGGATCAGATGTCTCGCCGGTCCCCTCATGCTTTGGCGAAGGCCCCTCCCCCTGTCGCTGTGCGTGAGGACCCCCCTTGGGGGGGTGACCATAGTCTGCCCAAGACCGCGGGCAAAGCAGGGCGTGGCAGAATAGCGCAGTTGGGGTCTTGGGCAGTGCTCAATTGCTCACCGCGGGTTGCCCGGAGCGTCGGGCCCGACCCGGTCCGATAAAGCCTTCCACATGGTAGATGTGCGAACCCCAGGCTCCGGTCGCCAGATCGAAAACGCGCACGAGGCTCCAATCATTGGCGGGGCTGACGTCATATACCGGATCACCAAGATAAATGTTGCCGTCGTCAAGCCAATTGGCCTGGTCGACACGGATCGCACGCGGCCCGACGATGGCGCGGACCACCGCCAGGTGGGCGCGAAAGGCTCCCGCATAATCGTCGAGCACCATCACAGCGCCCGTTTTGGGCCGCTTTGCGCGTGCGTACCGCCCTGCTGCCTGCTCCCACCAGGTCCAGGCATCACCATAAATTGGCAGTCCGCTTTCCTGACGGGCAAAGGGGACACACTGCTGCTTGACTGCTGGTTCCTCTAGCCGAGCCCCTTGTAGGAACGATGGCTGGGACGCGCATCCGGCCGCCGCGAGGCAAGCGGCCGCTACCAGGCTTATTCGGCGGACTCTATCGCCCATAACCCTGCTGTTCCGGTGCAGAGCGCGGATTGTCGGCGCTAAGACTGCGATTTCATGATGAAAAAAGAGTTAATCACTCCGCGGGCGGCAGGCTGGGGGCGCGATCCGCCGCTGGGCGGTTGTCGGTCCAGCCCATGGCACCGATAGAGAGCAGCCCTGCGGCCGCGACAAGAAAAAACGGTACGCTGGAGGCCTGTTCTGCCAAAGCAAAGACCGGCAGCATCAAGCCGGCAGCAATTTCAGCGCCACCACGCCAGCCTCCCGTTGCTCGGGCTCCGGCCTTGGGGGTGCGTACAAAATCCACCCGAACATTAAATACAGCCTCCACCGTGGCCCATGTATTCGCCAAAACCAGTCCACTCGGAAAAATAATAGCAAGGATCAAGGAGCGGATAAGACCGGGATGACCGTCGCGTCCCAACATGATCTGACCGGTGTAAAGATAGGACACGGTGGCAAGGATGCCGAGGGCGGTTACGGCCAATCCGAGCGCAGCGACCGTCTTGAGATAGACGACACCCATGGCCATCAGGGCAAGGCTGACGATGACACTGGCGCCGGCTAGGAGATAAAAGGCAAATTGCAGGATCTGGGCCGTCATCAAGAGTTTCAGACGCAGCGACAAGCCGCTGGTCCAGATCTCAGGCAGCAATTTGCGGGCGCATTGGGCGTGACCCTTGGTCCATCTTGCCTGCTGGGCCCGCCAGGCCGATGCGGTTTCCGGTAACTCACCCGGAACTTCCAGGTCCGACAGCAAAGCCGAGCGCCAACCTTTCATGACGCAGCGCATCGACAGATCGAGATCTTCAGTCAGGGTGTCACCTGTCCAGCCGCCGCCGGCATCGATCGCGGCGCGCGCCCACACCCCGGCGGTGCCGTTGAAGGACATGGGCAGGCCGGCGCGAAAGCGCGCCTCCTGCTCGACGGCAAAGTGGCTGTCCAGCAGGATACCCTGGACGCGGGTCAACCAGTTGCGATCGCGATTGGCATGCGTCCACCGCGCCTGCACGTAACTCAGTCCTGGGTCGGCCATCAAGACCGGGATGGTGCGGCGCAGGAAATCGGCAGGCGGAACGAAATCGGCATCAAAAATGGCGACAAAAGGTGCGTCTGAGTACTTCAGGCCGAAGGCCAGATTTCCGGCCTTGAAGCCGACACGCTCGCCCCTGCGCAAGATGACGCAATCCACGCCTTCAGGCACCACCTGCGCAATGGCATCGGCCAGCTGGGCATGGTGCTCGGCCCGTCCATCGTCGAGGACCTGGATATGCAAACGCTCACGTGGCCAGTCCAGGCGGGCTGCAGCCGCGGCGACGCGTACCGCAAGGAAGCCCTCATCACAGACCGGCAATTGTACCAGGACATGTGGCAGTTCTGCGGGCGTGACAGTGGCGATCGCGAGCTTGCGCGGCCGTGCGAACCAGCGGATGAGTGCCAACATGCAGAGCTGCGCAGACAGCAATGCCAGCAACACCAATACGCAGGCGAGCACGATTTGAAGCATAAATGACAGGCCGGCCATGGCGGAGCGTTCGGCCCCCCTCTTCCGATAGATGCCGCCAGTAGCGGTGGCACCTGGGGAATAAGCCCGCACGGCGGCAACCCGCACGCAGCCGGGATTAAACTTTGGCGAATGTGCGTTGCGGCGCGAAATTTCGCAAGCCCCGTAAGTTGTTTACCGCGGCTCATGGGAGCTTGAGTGGCAACCTGTCCCGCACAGGACGCTTTTAGAACATCATGAGAACACTGGGGGCGGCTGCGCCTCAGGCCTGGCGTCGCCGGGCAGGCTCCCGGTCGAGGTCAGGGGAGCGGGGGCTCAGCGGGCCGGTGTCACATCTACGGATTGACCGGGACTGAGGGGCATGCCGTCACGCGCTCGGGCCTCCAGTTGGAACACAAGCCTCTGCCGGCTGGCGGCCAAAAGGGCCATGGGGGGTGGGATTTGCTGTTGGCGGGCGATGAAGGTGATACGGGCTGTGATGGGCCTGGAACAGCCGTCACAGCGTACACGCACCCGCTCGCCCAATCTAACGTTGGAAAACTCTGCCTGCGGGACGAAGAAGCGGACAAACACATTTTTGGCCGGAAGTACGGACATTACGGGCGTCGTCGCTGGCACGAACTGGCCGACGCGGAAATAGATGTCCTCTACCTTTCCCGACGTCGGGGCCACGACCCGTCGTCGTGAAAGCTGGAATTGCGTTGCGGTGAGGTTCGCCTCCGCCGCCTTTTCCTGTTTCATCAGCTGGCCGAGTTGAAGGCCGGTGCCACCGCCTGTTTGCGCGCGCGCGGAGGCAATCTCAGTCCTGAGGCTGGTGAGCTGCTGCCTGGCCACCTTCAGAGCTATTTCGGTTTGATCGCGGGCAGCAAGAAGCGCGGCATCGTCAAGGGTGAAGAGCACCTGCCCCTTTTTGACAAACTCGCCGCGTTGCACGTTCACGGATGCCAGCCATCCAGGCTTTGTGGGGGAGACAAAAATATCCTTGCCCTCGGCGTAGCCAAACCAGGGCTGCCGCGGCCCGCGCCCACAGCCGCAGAGCAGAAGGCCCATCATCAATGCCAGCCATTGATGTCTGCTCTTCACCTCATGTGCTTCCTTCTCGTTCCCGGCTTCCTCGACCGGCCGCGCCAGTTTCTAAAGCAGGCCGGTAAGCTCCAAAGTTAATTTTGCACCAGTCATAACGTGGCCAGAGCAAATCAGCGTCAAATCTTTCCTTTTGGTCATGTTGACGGGGCGCGCAATGGTTTTCGCCGGCATCAGTGCAGAGCTCGACCCTACCCGTGGTAAAATTAATGCTGAAGGGCCACGCAAGGTCGTTTGCAACTGGTCAGAGGATAGGCTTGCCGGTTATCATTTGCCACTTAGCCTCTCCCAATTGTCGCAGCATGGCGTAGAAAGGGACCGGCCCGCGTTTGCATCTAAGAACCTTGTGGAGAGCATCCATGTCCAGAGCATCGCACCTTGGCGCTGTGGTCGCTGCCAGTGCGCTTCTGACGTTGACGGCGTGTGTCAGCCCGACGCCTTATAAGCCACGGACCTCGGAAAATCCCGACGGCTACAGTGATCTGCAGCTGACCGCCAACCGCTATCGCATCACCTTCTCAGGCAATGAGGTCACCGACCGACAGACCGTGGAGAACTACCTGCTTTACCATGCCGCCGAGGTGACGCTGCGGGCCGGCTACAGCTGGTTCATGTTCGATACCAGAACCACCCGCGCGAAAACCACCTACATGTCCAACTTTGAAGGCTGGCCGGGCTGGGATGGTTATGGCTGGTACTGGCACAACTGGTGGGGTCCTGGCTGGGGCATGGGACCCGGTTGGGGTGCGGGAGCCGGCTACGCCCAATCCGAGCCCATCACGCGCTTCAAGGCTTATGCGGAAATTGTGTTTCTCACCGATGCACAGGCCCGCAAAGAGCCGCGGGCGATCAATGCCCACCAGCTTGTCGCCCATCTGTCGCCGCTGATCCATCGCCCTAAGCCGAAGTCGGGCGGTTGAGGAGGGGACGCAGGAGCACCATACGCGCGCGCGCGCCTTCCCGGCTGATTGTCTCCACGCAATAGCCTTCCTGATGGCACATGTGCGGGACGTCGACGACCGCCAAGGGGTCGTCCGCGAGCACGATAACCCGCTGGCCCGGCCTCGCGCGCTCAAGCCGGCGGCGCGCATAAAGCGCAGGCAACGGACATTTGAGGCCGGTCAAGTCTAGGATTTCGGGCTCCTGGTCCATTCATTCGCCTTTTGTGGTGGAGCAGCTTTCGCCTAGTGTAACCTCAAGGGGCCAGCCGGGACGGAAATCGAAGTATGCTCAACGAGATTGCGCGCGAGGCGACCTACATACGCAGCGTAGGTCGGACGTTCTGGCGCATGCGCCATGTCAAGCCTGACAGTTCTATCACGATTGGCCGGATGATCGAAGATCTGGCGCATCGCATGCCTCATAACCCTGCCATTCTCTATGAGGACCAGATCCTCGATTATCGCGCACTGAATGAACGGTCCAACCGCTTTGCCAACTGGGCGCGAAGCCTTGGGGTCAAGCGCGGCGACATGATCAGCCTTTTGATGGAAAACCGTCCCGATTACATCGCAGCTTGGATCGGCATGGCCAAGCTCGGCGCGGTCTGCGCACTCGTCAACACCAATCTTCGTGGCCCCGCCCTTGCCCATTCGCTGCGCGTGGCAAATGCGCGTCACCTGATCGTAGGCTCCGAACTCATCCAGGCCTTCGGCGAGGTACGCCAAGAACTCGAGCAACCGCCGCTCCCCTGGGTCCTCGATGGTCAGGAGGGTGGAGAGGATCTCTCCTCTGCGCTGTCCACCGCTGCTGTCGACAACGGTGTGGATACGGCTCTGCTGGTGAAGGATCTCGCACTTTATATCTTCACCTCGGGTACGACCGGGATGCCAAAGGCAGCCAAGATCAGTCATCTGCGCATGCTCTTCATGATGTATGGCTTTGCCGGGGCACTGAACGCCAAGCCTGCCGACCGCATGTACAATGTTCTTCCTCTTTATCATAGCGCAGGCGGCATCTGTGCCCTCGGCCCGGCCTTGACCACCGGCGGTTCGCTCGTGATCCGTCGCAAATTTTCCGTCCACGAGTTCTGGACTGACATTAATCGCTATAATCCAACGTTCTTCCAGTATATCGGCGAACTCTGCCGCTATCTGCTCAATGCTCCGCGCTCAGCGCATGAACAGGACCACAGTCTGCGCGCCATCACCGGTAATGGATTGCGGCCGGAAATCTGGCAAACCTTTCAGGCACGATTCAAAATTCCAAAGATCATCGAATTCTATGGTGCAACCGAAGGCAATGTATCCATGCTCAATTACGATGGCAGGTTGGGCGCTGTTGGACGAATTCCTGCTTATATGCGGTCGCTAATGCCAGTACGTATCGTGCGCTTTGACGTCGAGCGCGAGTTGCCGATCCGCAGCGCGGATGGCTTTTGCATCGAATGTAGCAGCGATGAGGCCGGTGAGGCTATTGGGCGCATTAGCAATGACCCGGGCCATAGCTTCGAAGGCTATAGCCGGGAGGAGGATACTCAGAAGAAGATCCTGAACGACGTTTTTGAAAAAGGCGATGCCTGGTTTCGCACTGGTGATCTGCTGAAACGAGATGCCCACGGTTATTTCTATTTCGTCGACCGGATCGGTGATACGTTCAGGTTCAAGGGAGAAAACGTCTCGACCAACGAAGTTGCTGAGGCACTGGGCGTGATTACGGGGATCAAGGAAGCCAACGTCTATGGCATTTCACTTCCCGGCATGGATGGCCGCGCGGGCATGGCCGCACTTTCCGTTGATCAAGAGTTTCGTCTTGACCAGCTTGCCTCCCAACTTGCAGGAACCCTACCCGTTTATGCCCAGCCCGTGTTCATACGTCTGCGTCCCGAACTGGAAATCACTGGTACCTTCAAGCTGCGCAAGGTCGACCTGGTGAGCGAAGGTGCGGATCCTACCAAAATCAACGATCCGCTCTACGTCCTCAGGGACGATCGATACGTACCGCTGGACTCCCAGTACTATGCCGATATCTGCGCAGGGCGGATACGCTTGTGACTGCTAGCCTCGGTTCGCGGCCAACATGCCTGGGGGGGAGGTCGGCATCTCGTCCCGTCCAGTGCCATGTCGTCCATCATATTCAGGGCTTAATCTGGATAGCTTGCTTATGAACACAAGTTCTTTTGGAGACTGGATTGGTCGTAGGGAGGTCCGCGAGGATGTCGCACATCCCGGACCGGTCGCCGGACTTGCTGCATTGCTGGATCATGCAATACCTCCCTGGGACGCTGACGTATTGCCGCCTCTTGCGCATTGGCTTTATTTCCCGGAGAACGCCCGCCAGTCGGAGCTGGGAGAAGATGGCCATCCCTTACGTGGTGGCTTCCTGCCACCCGTCACCTTGCCACGACGAATGTGGGCCGGCAGTACCATCGCCTATCAAAGGCCGATCGCACTCGGAACCGCCATGCGCCGTTTCTCGCATATCGAAGAGATCAGCGAGAAAGCCGGACGCAGTGGCCGGTTGATCTTTGTTCGGCTCCGGCATGAAATCGAAACTGCAGACGGTCTTGCGTTGCGGGAGTGGCAGGACATTGTCTACCGCGAGGCTCAGGGCGCCAGCACGCCGCAGGCTGAAAGTGCCAATCCCCCTCACAGCGAGGTCAGAAGGCAAATGATGGCGGACCCGCGTCTGTTGTTCCGCTATTCGGCGCTGACCTTCAATGCGCATCGCATACATTATGATCGCGATTACTGTCGCAAGGTCGAAGCCTATCCAGGTCTTGTCGTACATGGTCCGTTGCTGGCAACGCTTCTGCTTGATCACGCCATGCGCATTGATCGCAACATCCGCCCTCGGGAATTTTTCTTTCGCGCTCAACTGCCGGTATATGACACGGCGTCTTTTACCCTCTGCCTTGCCCACGAAGGGGATCAGGTTGCGCTTTGGGTTGAAAGCTCTGAGGGTGCAACCACTATGACTGCACGATTGAAGACGCGCTAAGCGTCTTCGTGCAGCCTTCTATTGTAGTCAGCCGTGACGCCCGCATTGGATTGAAGAGGCCTCATGGGCTGCGGGAAGGCCTGGGGGGTAATGTGTGCCTCAGTGGTGCCACTGCGCACAGGCTTCAGCATTGCGCAGCAGTAAGATCTGTCTCAGATATCTCTGTCGTGAGAGGCTCGGCTGCTGTGCTTCTCGGTTCCGGTCGATTGGGGTCAGGGAAAACCAATTCAACTGTGGTTCCCTGTTCCCTGTTGGAGCGCATATAGATTCTGCCACCCACCTGAAGCGCAAATGTGCGCATGAGCTTGGCGCCGACGCTGGTTCCGCTTGCTTCGGGACTATAACCGTGGCCGTTGTCGATAATGGCAAGCGACAGCTCGCCGGTACCGGTAGATTTTAGCGAAACCCGGATGATGCCATCAAAGGTGCGATCGGGATAGGCGTGCTTGAACACGTTTGTCAGAGCCTCGACTGTGAACAGAGCCAGTGGCACGGCCAGATCACCGGAAACATGGCACGATACTGAATCGATCTCGAGGCGCAATGTTGAGCTGTCCAGGGCAAAGCCCCCATGAATTTGTGCGGCAAGATCGGTTAGAAGCGTACGTAATTCGACGGTCGCAAGTTCCTCAATGTCGTGCAGGATAAGATGAACCAGCGCCAGGGCGTTGATGCGGGCGCGGGCCTGCATGAGAGCATCTCGTGCGGCCTCGTTCTCAACCCGTCCGGCCTGAAGGGACAGA
>JAKBAU010000005.1 GCA_021808875.1 Pseudomonadota bacterium
CGTCCAGCCTCTGTCAGCCGCACACCACCGGCGTCGCGCTCGAACAGGGAAACGCCGAGCTTATCCTCCAGCTCCCGGACCCGCCGGCTGACCGCCGACTGGCGGATACCAAGAACCTGCGCCGCACGGCTAAAGCTGAGATGCTCGGCCACCAGGAGCGCTTGAGAGATCGACGCAAGTTTAACCATGCACGAGCCTCCAGACAGACTCCTGCGGACAGGTGCTGTGGAGGTAGTTTGGCATAGACAATTTGGCAAAACGGCGGCGATCTTCGTCGCCTTGATAAATCGAGCGGAGTTCTCCCCAACTGCCAGCGCTTTGAAATGAGCCTCGCCGCAGGCGATCGTGGCGGCCTCGCTGTTGAGCAGGTCGTCGACGAACAGGCTGCATTTGGTCTCTGAAACGAAAGAAATCCGCCCTCCAATCCGATCGTGCCATCACTCCGTTCAGGCGGCTATTGACGTTGCAACAGGCTTCTTGGAAGTCCTTTTCCGGCGCAAAGACGCTGCAGAACCGTCTAGCATTTGTGCGATCTCAGCGGAGACGCGATCTGCCGCCACCACGAGTGCCGTATCAAGATGGATGTAACCTTGGGTTACCCCCCGAGCCGAATGACCGAGCAAACCCGCAATGGTCAGTTCGGAAAAGCCGAGATCACCAGCGACACTAGCAAAAGTATGTCGGAGGACATGAGGTGTCACATCCTCAACCTTCGCCTTCGCGCACACGCGATCGAGAACGCGAACCACACCAATGAAGTGGCCGTCTCCCCAATCGGCAGGAAAGACGAACGGCGAACCTTCACGAACCGGCAGGATCCCCACGCAGTCCATCGCAGCTTCGCCAAGCACGCGGACCTGCGCACCACTCTTGGTGTCAGGGAAGCGGATGCAATGTTCCTTTCGACTGAACCAACGCCGCTCCAGCCCCAACGCTTCCATCCGCCGAAACCCCGTCAACAGCATCAGACGGATGGCCGCCAATCCCGTCGGATGCTCACCTTCCGAAGCGGCTTCGCGCATCACCTGTCCAAGATGACGGAGTTCGTTATCACTCAATCGGCGTTGCCGTCTCTCGCCAGCGAGTTGCCGAACGCCTTCCGCCGGATTTCCTGCGATGACCTTCAGGCGAGCGGCGTGACCGAGCAGGCTCCGCAAGGTTCCGACCGTGCGGCTGGCGACGCCGGCGCCGCCCGTCGCCCTACCACCGCGGCCTTTCCGGCCACGAGCCGATTTGCCCGCCGCGATATCCGCCTGCATGCCTTCGATGTCGCGTATGGTGAGGCCACTCACCATGCGCGACCCCAGCAACGGCTTGATGTGGGTCTCGATCCGGCTCCTATCCATATGGAGCGTCGATGCCTTGATCGGCCGGCGATTTCGGCCGAGGATGCGACCACCTTCAGCTTGGTCGAGATACCAATTGCACACCTCGCTCACCGTCATACCGGCACGCGCAGTATGACGGTCGGCCGAGGGATCTTCACCTTCGGCAACCGCAGTCAGCTTCTTTCGGGCAAGGTCTCGCGCAGCTTCCGGCGTTAGCGCCCCGTGCTGACCGAGGACCAGGCGTCGCGTTCGGCCCTCGGCATTTCGATATTGGATCAGGTAGCTCTTGACTCCGGATGGCTTCACCCGAACGCCGAAGCCTCTCAGTTCCGTGTCCCAGGCGAACACATCTTGATTGGCTTCCGCTTGAAGAGCATCGACCGTGCGTTTCATAATCTTGGCCATAATCCGTTCCTGCTCTAACGTTCGACACTTGTTCCGTTTCTGCTTCCCCGGCTTTCCGGGTGGAGGCCGGGGAAGCAGGGGGGAAGCACGAGAGGGGAAATCGCGGGGTATGTGGAGGATACGGCAGGGTAGGTCGGGAGCAATAAAAAGCCTTATGTGATAAAGGATTAGCGGTCTCTGGGATAGAAAAAGAAACTCTGGCGTAAACCGCCTGAGGACCTTGCCAAGGTTGGGGTCGAGGGTTCGAATCCCTTCGCCCGCTCCAGAATCTCTCAGAAATTTCAAACGGTTAAAAGCGGCCCTTCGGGGCCGTTTTTGCTTACACGGCCGCTTACAGTCGGCAATGTAAGCTCCTTGTAAGCAAGCGGTTGGAAAGCGCCGGATACGATGGTGCGGCCTCGGCACTGCCCATGCGGTGGTTCCTCGGACTGCAAGCGGGAACTCGTGCTGAGTGACAGCCACCACTTGGATGCTGCTGACCGGGGAAGCCGGCGATTTCAGGGGTCAGTCCTCCTCGAAGCCCTGGCTTGTGAACTTCAGGGTGCGGCTGTTCTCGGTCACCGTTCTGACGACGTTGTCCGGCGCGCCTGACGGTATTCTCGCCTCGATCTCGATTGTCACAGTGACCTCAGACCCCACCAAGCCGACAAGATGGGAGATAACCTCATCGGCGATGCGGCCGGCATCACGGCCGACTCGAGCCGGATCGACGACCACGGTGCCATGAAAGCGATTCGGCGTTCGGGCAACCGGCTTACCTGGGGTGGGGTCACCGCCGGGGGCAACGGGTTCTCCGCCCGGTCGCTCCGCGGTCTCTCCACCGCTCGAAGGTCCCGGCTTCGGTGCTGCGTCGGCCGCTTGCTGTCGCACGGCGACATCTGGCTTAACTAGGACGCCGGCTAAGCTATCGACCGACGCGACGATTTGCTGGCCGCAGCGCAGGCCGCGATAACGCTGCGCTACATCATCGAAGCTGTCAGCGTAGGCGAAAGACTCACTTTGCCACAGCAGTAGACTGAGCCCGTCCTGCACTGCCGCGGCGAGAACCTGGGAGTCTTTCAGCCGAGGTAGATACAGATATCGCGCGAAATCCTCTGCGAGCTGCTTGATCAGGACGTCATCGCCTCGCCAAAGTGGAATCCGGTCGAGCTCCATCCGCAAGCGGGTTCCGGCCAATGCCGGTACGAGAAGCTCCTCGTTGCGAAGCCGTTTGCTGGCGCGGACGGCAAGCGCGTCTTGGCCTGAGAGACGATAGGCGTGCCATTCGACGGGAGATTGCGGGCTACTTTGCGCCGGAACCAAGAGCCACTGGTAGGTTTCAGGAAGCCGGGCGACAACAGCACCATCGGCAGACTTCAGCTGAGTTTCCGCTTGCTTCAACTGTTGAGGGTCGAGGTTCAGAGCTTCCTTTTCCAGGGTGATGGACTCCCAGGCGAGGTATCGGCGAACCGCTTCATCAAGATCCTGCAACCGCGTTTGGTCGACCGCCAGGAAGGTCAGCGTGTTCCTGAACAGTCGCGGCGCCGCACCGCGCGACTCCAGGATGGCTGTGGCTGCTGCTTGGGCTTTGTTCGTCGGATCCTTGCTGTAAGGGTGGTCGATGCTCAGCACCACCAGGCGGGCATCCATGTCGTCGGGGACATCAGCACCAGACTGTGGCAATGGATGGATTCGGCGGAACTCACCGGCGGAACGCAGATCGAGCCGCAGCCGGCGATCAATTTCCTGCACGACCGCGTCCGGATTTCGCTTCAACTGTTCGGCACGATCATCCGCGAGTTTGGTGACCGTCGGTTGCGTCGAGTACCAGTAGCGATTGCCGTCGTGATACAAATAGGTGGCGACCCCGCTCAAGCGTCGAAGGGCGTCGCCAAACACAGCCGGCGATTCCCCCGGCATGACGCAGCCGAGTTTAACGCGCCGGTCTTCCAGGCCTCGATGCGCCGCTTGCGTGAGCGGCGCCGAGCCTAGGTAGATAGCGCGCGCGACGCGCCGGCACGCCGCGAACTTGCCAAGGTTAGGTACTTCACCATCGAGCCGAAGCGGCAACGAGCTTGGACCATCCACGTCCTTCTCGATAACGGGCACCCAGTTGTCCGAAAGATAACGCGTCAGCTCGAATTGGACCCGCGGATCATCGATCGAAATGTTCGCCGGCAGGATCATCGGGTTACGGTCGCCCTTCTCCCAAAGGCTGTGAATCACCGCGGCCATGAGGCGCAACACGCCGCGCGTGCGTTGGAATTTCACCAACGTCGACCAATCGGTGTAGAGCCGGTCGAAGATCTCAGGATGGATTGGATAGGCGGCCTTGAGCCGCTTTTCGTAGTCGGCATCGCGGCACTCAGGCGGGAATTCCTGATGTTGCGTCCGGTAGAGGTCCGCGAAGGCGCGCGCCACCACGTCGCGGTCTTTGAATTGCGCCGGATCGGCCATCGGCTCGAACAGCCGTCGCCGCACAATCTCGAAGCCTTCCTCGGCGCTGGCCGGCCGCCAAGAAGATTCGACGCGGCCGACAACATTGCGGAGCCGATCAAGCGCCTCGCGTCCGCGTTGACCGCCTACTTCGACATCGTCGGCTTTCGTGTGAGGCGAGCCCGACGTATCCGAGGCGGGAAGGCTGATCACCAGCAGACAGTTGTTCGCCAGCTTCGCCGACTCGGTGAGAACCTGGGCGAAAGTGAACTGGGTTTCGAATCCGCCCGCTGGCAAGTCGGATTGATCGTGGAGTTGGCGTGCATAGGCAACCCACTCATCGATCAAAATCAGGCAAGGCCCGTATTCAACGAACAGCTCGCGCAGGACGTCGCCAGGGCTGGTCGCCTTCTCGTCGTCAGCCTGGATCCGTGCAAACGCCTTCTTGCCGCCAAGTTGCCAGGCCAGTTCACCCCAGAGCGTGCGCACGACCGTGCCATCAGCTTTCGTTGAAGGATTGCCAGGTGAGATCTTATTGCCCACCAGCACCGCGCGCTTCACGGTTGGAAGCTTGGTGGCCCCGGCCTCGTTCATCACCGTGTCGATGCCGGCGAGCTCCGTTGGAGCGATACCCGAAAACAGATGATAGAGCGCCAACATCGAGTGCGTTTTGCCGCCGCCGAAGTTGGTTTGAAGTTGCACAACAGGGTCGGCGCCCTTGCCCGACAGCCGCTGCACGGCGCCAACCAGCATGCCCCTGAGACTCTCAGTCAGGTATGTGCGACGGAAAAACTCGACCGGGTTCTTATATTCGTCAGTCCCTTCGCCAAGATGAACCTGCCACAGATCGGCTGCGAATTCGGCTTGTTGGTAACGGCCGCTGGCGACGTCCTTGTGTGGTGTCACGACCTCGCGCCAAGGCTTCAGGCTTCCCGTCACTTGGCTCTCGATGGCGGTTCCGGCGCTCTTCCGCTTTTCACTCCGCATCTGTTCATCGAAGATCAGCCGGCGCAGTTCCATTTTCATCTTTCCGACTTCGTCCGCCTGCGAGGCCGAAACGGCCGTGAGAAGCCGAGCAATTGAATCCAGTGCCCGGTCGGTATCATCACCGGAGAATGGCTCCTGATGCGCCCAGCGATTCCGATAGCCACGGACTTCACCGACGAGACCGCGCTCAGCCGGCCCAAGGGTCTTCCGGAACACATCGTTCCAGCCGTCCCACATGAGCTTCAACAGCAGCGCCGAATCCCATTGTGTGATCGGCTTGTCGCGAACGATCGGGTCCTCGGCCATGGTCTGCACAGCCGGGACCGACTGGCCGTTCTTCATGGCGCTCTTGACTTCACGCTCGACGAACGGCGCTAAGCCGGCTTTGAGAAGCTCCAGGGCTTTGCCAACGCGCTCCTGATTTGTGATCGCCATGGGCTAAGCCCTCCCGAACATGTCAGGTTGCGTCGGAGGCGGCGCGATCCGTTCCTGGCGGGCTAGACGGGAAATTTCTGGCCATCCAAGAACGAGCGCGTTGTAACCGAGCGCCTCCTGAGGAAGCTTCTTTTTCTCGGAAACCTTGAACAGGCGGTATGCCAAGTCCCGTGCCAACTCCCCGTTGGATCCCAATTCGCGCAAGAGGGCAGACGTGACCTCATCACCGGCGCCTTGGTGGTGGTACACGCGCAGAAGGTGATGCGTCATCTCCCAGACTGTTAGACGACGATCGCTCTGGGGATCCCAATCTGCTGGCAGTTCGCTGGGCCGAAGCAAGCGCACTTTGCCCCCCTTTGAGACCACGATGCCCGCCAGCTGAAGCCCTGACACGGAAGTGACTTTTGCCTTGCTGAGTATCTCGGCGTCGCCGAAGTCCCCCTCCGAAAAGCCATATTGCTCGAACCACGCGATTGCCCATCGCGTGTCGAAGTCGAATTCGTCCTCCACCTCGGACAAAACCTCAGTCAATGTTTGGTTTATGACATTGAGCGCAGTTCTTACAGACGTCGCCTTCCCGTTGCTCTCCAGAATGCGGCTGTAGCGCGAGTATATTGCCATGCCCGGGCCGAGAGCGGCCTGTGCGAAGTCTACGGGCGCGATGTTGCCCTGTTGCAGGTGCCGTAGGGCAGCGGGCAATGTACGTTTCAATTCCTGCCGGAACTGGGTACTTGATATCTGTGGGGCATCGCCCGAGCGAGGCCGACAGGCGAGAACGATATACGAGGCCAACGCATTCGAGCTTAACGCGCGCATTCGCCAGCTGAAAGAGGCGCGCACAGGCCATGTTGCGGTGATCTGGAAGCCACTGGAAATAAGCGCCTCCAAGAGCGTCTCCCACCCAGTGGTAAGATCAACCGTCTTTGCGTCGTCGTCCTCAGAATCACCCGCCTCGTCATCCTGCCTGAAGGCATAGTAGACCGTGAGAGGAAAGCGGGGGTCCATCTCGGCCCGGAGAGCGCTGAACGCTTTCCTGAAGCCATCCTCGAAGTGCTCACGAGCTTTGCGTTTGTCGCCTTCAAACAGCTCCGGGGATGCGGTCAATTCCGGTTGTTTTGGCACCAGGACGGTCTGGAATATATCCTTATGCAGATGACCGATCGTACGTCGAAGCCAGACATAGAAAAAATCGGACAGAGCAGCGTACCCAATATTGTCATAGTAGGGCGGATCGGTGCTTATTAGTATGTTCTTTGCGCCGTAGAATCCCGAAGCAGCGTCGTTTTGCTTCGCAGAAGCGGTGGCAGTTTTATTCGGCGCAATGGCCTCAATACCATCTGCGCAAATATTAACTGCTGTGTGCCAACTTATCGCCTTGTCACCAAGAATGTTGGCCTCCGAATAATCCCAAAGCATTGGTATTGCCGCGCGCGAAAATATGAATATTGTTTGGTTTCCATTCCATCGACAAAATTTGTTATTGAATGAGGCGCATCGATCTAAAGCGAGGGCTAGGAATGTGGATACGGCAACTGCATATTGTGAGGCTTCATCCGACGCGAGCCCGACCAACAGGCCGTCTCGCTCAATTTCTTTGGTGACCTCGCGTATGCAATCGCTAAGCTTTGTTAGAGCGGTCAGCTGCCGGGAAGAAAACATCTCCCAGTGTTGGTGAATGCCATAGTTCTGAATCCGAAATCCCAGAGCCTCGACCGGAAGGTTTGTTTCCGGATAGTTATGCGGCACGGCCGATTTAGCGATACGTTCCTGTTCCGCGGTGGCTGCGAGATATTGGCGGCCTCGACCACCATCTGCTATCACGGCGACCAAAGTCTCGCCAATTTTGCCCCGCTGCCCCTCCTTTCTGATATAATCAAAAGGGATCGGGTCATCGCTGAGTAGGCAGCGAAATCCACCGCGACCGAGTTTGGTCCCCGCTCCTATTTTTTCGCGCTCGCCGACTCTTCCCTGTTTGACTTCAAACCTGAAGGTGCCGTTCGTTCGGTCTATTACTGGCTCAAGCCAGGCTTCGGCTCCCTTCTTGCTGGATAACCAGTACGAGTTCAGAAGTGGAACCTGCTTACCCTGTGATGCTGGATTGGGGCTCTCGACAGTTCGTGCCCAAATCCATGTAATTACATCAGCTTCCTTACCGCCGACGTTGATAGGAAGCCGAATTTTTGGATAGAGCGGCCCAAGTTCCATCGCGGCTCTGTCTCGAATTACGTTACCGTAGTAGCGCACGTCCGCTGCCAGACCGTGTGAACCGCGCCAAGCTTCGCCACCACCCATCCGCCGCCGGTCGTTCGGGTTCACAGGTGGTTGGTCGGCCCATCGAGGCGCGAATTCAAGGTTGCACTTATTGAGTAATACGGCGACTGGGTTCAAATCACCGGCGTTTGCTTCAAAACCGAGGCGGTTCGCTTCCAACGGGATCGAGCCACCACCGGCAAACGGGTCGAAAACCGCAGGCAACTGGCCGTCGCAGTGTTTGAGCATCTCAGCTTTGGCCTCGGCGTAGACCTCTGGTGCATCGTGCAGCTTCTTTCCCATCATCCGTCGCACGATGTCGAAGAGCCGTTCCCGCTCGGCGTTCTGCTCGTCTTCCGTAGGCCATTTCTCTGGGTGCGCTTCTGGATCATCGACGACCGAGGCAAACAGAATGGCGCGTGCGGTCGGTAGCGGTAGACGAGCCCACCAGTGGTGGATACCCTTCGGGTGCGGGCCGATCCCGGGCATTTTGTCGTAAGCCGACGCGTCGTTGATCTCCGGTAGCGGCAGCGCCACCTCGATCAGTTTCTTTCTCGGACTATTGCTGACGGTCATGATCAAAAACCAATCGGTACGTGGCTGGGTAAAGGGTGAGGTCGCCGTCATCGCGCATGGCGCGCAGTCGCGCGCCTGGCACTTCGATGGGGTCACCCTGCGGGGTTGAGAGAATGAGGGCGTAGAGGTCCGGGAACTTCTCCATCAGGCCCCAGATGTCAGCCTCAAGCTGGAGCGGCTGCTGCTCCAGGCAGTGATCCTTGGGCCAATAGTGATGGACGAGTTCGCCTTTCGCCGTCCGCCGCTCCCAGGGAAAGCGGTCATCGTGTGCCTTGCCGATCCAACCGCCATCGGCGTGGAAGAAGCGCTCATCGCTCTCCTTCTGATAGCCAAGAGATCGGGCGAACCGTTCAATGATGCTCGGCTTGGCAAGTCTCGGAGCGGGGCGCTCCCTTGGTGGCCTATTATCCACCCCGTCCAACTCGCCTTGATGCTCGTCGGGCTGGTCGGTGGGGTCGGGTTCGGGCGCGGTTGTCGCCTCAGCTGCGTCGGCTGCTGGTGTGACTACTCCATCGGCGGGGTTACCCGGTGGAAGGACATCAATGGAGCTTGGCTCCTCGCCGGCGTGTTGGGTAGGCGCCACGCCCATGAGCGTCGTGTCAGGTTCCGAAATCGTGGGGGCTGTGCGAGGGGCGAGCTTGAAATTCTCTTCCACGTACTCGGTCACGTCGTCGGCTGATCGGCCGAAACAATAGTTGAGTGCCGCAGTGACATCAGATCGGCCAAAGACCTTTCCCAGCCGTTCCGGCACCAGCCGCGCGAGCTTCGCCCGCGGGAGTGGTTCGACGAATAACGTCCGGTCCAGCCACACGACCTCGGCAGGCTTCGGTGTTCCCGCTGGGGCGCCGTCGATATAGGGAATGATTTCCAGCGTCGGTGAGGTCCGCCATACAGTTCGGGCAAGATCCTCCGCGGAGGCGCGTATTCGTTGCGTTTCACCTCCGTCATCAAGTTCAATCCGACAGAGTTCAGCACCCAATCGGATGAGCCACGGATGCTTCTCCGGCGCCCCCGCGAACAGAGGGTCCTGTTGAAGCCGTTCCTCGATGCGGCTGGCCAGACGCGGAATGTCCCCGAAGGGCAGCGTCTCCGTGATCTCCGCCGGCAACCGCTGGAAGTCCGCAGTCTTCTGCTTCACCCATTCGTGCAGATGGCTGTATTCCGTAAGGGTCTGCATCGTGAGCGCATATTCAAGCGTCGTGACCGGCACCCATTCGCGCGCAAGATTCAACCAGTGACCGCACTCCTGCCATATCCGGTTGGCATGGCGGGACATGAGCGCCCGCACACGGCGCGCATCGTCCTGGGATAAGGGCTTGCCGGTGGTAAGTTGCTTCAACCACTCAATGGCGAGGTCCGCGGTCGCCTGCTCCGCGACGCCGATCTTCCGCCAAAGCGACAGGTCCCGAACCGAGGCGCGAATGACGGCGGCGCCTGGCACATCCTCTTCATCGGAAGAGAGATACACACCCGGCAGTGTGGCCCAGCCAGCACCGTCGGTGAGGATGATCTTCTCCTCCCGAAACGCCTTCTTGATGTTCAGAAGATCGGCGGTGGAACATGTGTCGGCCATCTGGTCGAGACGCCGATACCATTTCTCGACCTCTTGGACCGGAGGCTTGGCGGATTGCGCCAGGGCGCGCAGGCAATCCAGTAGACGATCCGGCCCGGTGGGAGTGTCCCGGACGCCCAGCAGCGCCAGCAGCGGCCTGGTGGTTTCCCGATCAAGGAGCCCATAGACGAAGAACTCGACGTCGATAAGAGACTCTGTCTCCGGCGTCCTTCGGAGCATCTCGGAAGGTTTGCGCAGGAAGCCTCGCGTGTCCGGCAAGCATGGAAGATCGCGGAATTTCAGAATCCACGCCGGCAGGAGCTCATCATAGTTTACGGCGCGGGTGCTTCCTGTCGTAGCGACCTGCAGCGCGCGAGCGCTCGACGCTGACGACCAGAAGGATTCAGGTTGTGCGAGAATGCGATCGAGAACGCGACTCCAGAGGTGATCATCATCCTTCGCGGCAGCTGTCCACTGGCTCCAGAATGCATCGTCGAAGTCCCAATCCTCAATGATGAAACTCGACGTCTTGTAGTGAAAAGTCGGGACGGACGATGATCCGCGCCGACGAAGTTCGGCTTCGATTCTCTGCCGGCCATACACGTCGATGCGTTTTTGTTTGATTGAGGCGCATTCCAGCAGGCCAGAGCGCCCCGACGAGATCCATCGCCGCCATTCCTCGGCGGTGCATGAGGTGAAATCCTTCGAATAGTCGGGATGAAGAAGATGCTCTGCGCACCAGACCTTCGGCAAAAGAGGTCCCAGGGTTCCGTCTCGGTCGAAAAGAACAGCGTGGGCACGCGATCTCAACCGAAGATCGTTCGACGCAAATCTGAAGGACTCGCCTGCTGATGCGCCCAGCTTTGCGGCGATTTGGGCGAGCTGGACGCAGTTGGCGAGGGTTTTAGACTCCTGACCGAAAAATCCGGCAGCGACCTGATCGATGACCTTGCTGACGTCGCTGGACTCCTCAAGGCCGAGAGCCTTGAGCACGGCCTGTGCGGCACCGGCCTCTTGGTCGAGTTCGGCGTCTTCAGCGCCTTCGGTAGACCTGCGCTGCTCCGTGATGAAGCGCGTCCAATTTTGGTTCAGCACAAGCAGATGGGCGGACAGAAACTCCCAATCTTCCTCCGACTGAAGCAGGCGCTTTTCCCCCAATCTCACGACCTCGCCAGCCGAATAGAGGACGTTCTGACCTTGAGCTGGAAATATGCGAAGCTTCGATCGATTGGCCGTCATGCGCCAACCGGTGACGTCGGGCGCGACGTACGCCCATAATTTCAGAAGACGGCGCCAGGTCTCCGGCCTCGGTAGATGCTTCGACTGGAGGGCAGCGAGGACGTGTTCCTTGCCGACGCGCTCGACGACGCCCCATTGCACCAGCTTTTCGCGATCGGCGCCTGACACATGTCGGGACAGCGCAGGTCGGCCAGCACTGTCGAGCAGGGAAGCAACCTGTTCGGCGGGCCAGACTTCGAACATCTCCTCGGGGAAGATGACGCTCTGTCCGCCGGGTCTCAGCTCGCCATCGTTTGTAAGGAGAAAGGTTTGGCCTGCGATCGCGTCATCGAAGGTTTCTTCCACCGTCGTCGCGCACGTTCCCTCAAGCGAATTGTCGTCACGATCGACATCGGGGAATAGCTGGTAGGCCCGGGACCGTTCGACAAGGCTTGCATTGGGGTCGCGCAGCCATTGAAGCATCACAGATGCTGCGAGCGACCCGACGCGCTCCAAGAGCCACCGATTTGTCGATGATGTTTCCGGATCCTTGATCTTGAGGCGTGCGGGGTCCTGGATGAACGGAGCGTTGCAGGCGAAGGGCAGCGAAGTCTCCACCCCCGTGGGTAGCACGACGTAGAGGCGCCCTTTGGCGCCAAGGACGATCTCGACCTTGCAGGCGGGGAAGTCCGCCGCCTGGTCAGCGCCGAGAAGTCTCTCCTGCCGGATTTCCGACAGTGCGTCGGCTGGAAACGTCTCGTCTGCGGATCGCGCGATCAGATAAGCATCGTCCGGTTTGTCATGCAGAGCCATCCACTCGGTATCAGGGACTGGCCCGGGACCCATGCTGCCCCAGTGCATTTCATGGTCGCCGATCCGCAGACGACGAATGTGCTTGAAGAAGAGCAGGGAAACCGGGCTTTTGAGCCATTCCTCAAGGTTTTTCTCGACCTCCTTCTCCCGATGCCCATCGGTGATTGGTACGTGGACCTCGGTATGGCTTGGTGGAGATGCGGCGCCGTTAATCCACTTCGGTTCCGTGAACCGTTGGCGTTCGAAGGCCACGGAGAGTGTGGGCGTCAGCAAACGAACCGTATCTCCAAGACTAAAGGTGCTCTTGAAGCCGATCCCGCGGAACCCGATCGTATGCAGCGCGCGCTTATTGGAATAGCCGAACCGGCACAGCGACGCGAAATGCTCCTCGGCAAAATCCTCGCCGTCATGGGAGAAAATGAAGCAATGGTCTTCGATCCGCACCGTCGCTTCAGCTGCGCCGGCATCGTCCGCGTTTTGCAATAGCTCCGAAAGAATGTGGCGAGGGCTCTGGACCTGCTTGAAGAGCTGATGCCACGGCCCCGCGAGTTCGGGATCGCCTTCCAGCTGGTCCCAACGTCGCGCTGCACGCTCGCGTATTCCGTCGAAGTAATGTGGCCGCCCAATCATCTGGGCGGCTCCGCGCGGGCAATCAACTCGGTAAAGTTGTAGTTGACGCTGGTGACGCCGAAATCCGGTTCGCGCTGGAACGGCCGACGCACATAGTGGAGTCGGTGGTTGTCACCATCGAATTCCACGACCGCAAGAATGAAGTCGTCCGGCTTGTTGAGCGAGTAGAGGATTTCATTCCGAGTGACCGTGATCGTCGCGGCACCAGACGCCCGTCCCTTGACCTCTATGAAGCGAAGGCGCCCCGTGCCGGGGATACGGCTTTCGATGTCATACCCTAGTTTGTCGAACTCCCGATCGGTCGGCTCGAAGCCAAGACCACGTTCGACTTCCATCACGATCTGGCGCGCCCTTGCGGCGGCGGCCTGAGTGTCCGGAGATTCTGAGAACGTGGGCGATTGCTGTCCGGTCATTGCAGTGACCAACCCGGCCGGAACGACCAACAGGCCTCCAAGGACGACCGGGGGCAGAGGAGAGATCTGACGTTCGCGCTTGATCTCTTCCATGCGCTTCTCAAGACGCCCCTGTAGGGCGTCGGCACGCTTGCGGGCCTCTCCCGAGTTCAGCCGTGCGTTTATTTTACCTGACTGCTCCTGAAGTTTTAGTTGTTCGGAACGGTGATCCCAATAGCTGATCTCCTTCGTCAGCCTATCTTTGACGGCAGCCTCAGTTTTGCTGAGCAATTCGAGCTTGGCTGATCGGACCTCGTCAAGGTGCTCTGGCACGACGTTGGCGATCGCATACCCCTGGGCCTTTTGTTCGATTTCACGGCCGATCCAGGCAGACTCCGGCCGAGCGAGGAAGGCTTCCACCTTCGGTTCCCCGTCATGGAGCGGCCGATAGTCAAGATAGGGTGCGTAGTTCAGATGTCGGGCGTGTCCTTCGGCATCGATCTCAACATAGAGCATCCGCTTCGATACGATCCGCCGCTCCCCAGTTCGGGTAATACCCGCGTCTTGAATCGCATGTTCCAGAAAAAACAGGACGCGCGGACTCACCCCAGGATCACGGTCATCGATCAGGACCGTCCCTCTGCGCAGCAGATCGCGATGGCGCTCCAGCGTAAGGTCGATGGCTGCGTCGAGAAGTGGGTGGCCGGGGCAGACAAAGGCAGCGAGGGTCTGCCCCTGTGGCGCGACTAGCGATTTTTCAAATGCTATGCGCTCGTAGCGGGGCAATACCGGCTCACCAAACCCGATCAGCCGATCGCGGTTGCGTATCGGCGCGGGGACATGGGTCACCTCATATCGCCGCGGCTCGCGCTGCTTTGCATTGCCGCCTAGCTGCCTGAAGGCCTCCAGGAAGAAGGACTCGATGTAGTGGGGCTGGAGACGGCGTGCCTCTGCACGTTCCATATCCTCGCGAATGCGATGGACCTTACTCACGTCCATCGAATCGTGCGCCAGTGCGCGCTCTTCTAACAGGTCTCGAAGCTGGGTCCGATCGAGGGCGCTGTCGACCGCCTGCGTAAGCCTCGCCCGGACCTCGGGAAGGTCTCCATAGCGGATAGCTTCGATGAGCAGCTCTCGGAGGGGACGCCCTTCGAATTGAAGCTTGCCCAGGACGTCAAAGACCTGTCCCCCCAACGCCTTGCGGGCATGCTCCAGTTTCTCCAGGAGCTTCCGGTAAACATCACCCTCTCGGGTTCCATCCGCGATGAGGTTCCACAAATGACATACTTCGGTCTGGCCGATGCGATGGATGCGGCCGAAGCGTTGTTCCAAACGATTTGGATTCCATGGCAGGTCGTAGTTCACCATCAGATGAGCGCGCTGGAGATTTATGCCTTCGCCGGCGGCATCGGTTGCAAGTAGGACCTGAACCTCCGGGTCGTGCCTGAACGACTCTTGCGCCTTCAACCGCTCCTCGCGGCCCATCCCACCGTGGATCATGACGACAGACTGTTTGCGGCCCAGAAGGGTCGTGATTCGGCCTTCCAAGTAGTTCAGTGTGTCCCGGTGCTCGGTGAACAGAACGAGCTTCTGCGTGGACGACGGAGTCGGTCTCGGGATCGAGCGGTCACCGGCATCGTAGGGGGCTGGGTCCTCGGCCAACTGGTTGGCGATGGCGGCCGGGGTGAATATCTCGGACAAAAGGTTCGCAAGCTCGCGCCACTTCTTGTCTTCGCCGCTGCGGCGGATCGAGTGCGCCAAAGCTTCAAGCCGCTTTAAGGTCTCGATTTCTGTGCGCAGCTCGGCGATGCTCCGCGCCGCGGTTGCTTGGTCGAGGATGTCTTCCTCGGCCGCCTGAACCTCGTCGTCAGGAGCATCCTCGAGATCCTCGACATCTTCTGCGTCGAGCGCGGGCGCCGTGGCCGCGAGCGCAGGCGCCACTTCACCTCCGCGATGAAGCAACTCCAACTCCCGCAACCTGCCTTCCAATTGCTCTCTGCGGCGTCGCAGAGACTGGTGGATCGCTTCCGGGGAAGACGCGAGGCGACGCTGGAGAATGGTTAGAGCGAAACCGACGGTGCCGGCACGTTTGTCATTTTCGAGAGCTTCTGCACGATTAAACTCTTCGCGTACGTAGTCCGTGACTTCCTTGTACAGCCGAGCTTCTGCGTCAGAGAGCTTGTAGGGGACCGTGTAGGCGATCCGCTCCGGGAAGAGTGGAGTGGCATCGAACTTAAGAAGGTTCTCCTTGACCATTCTCCGCATCAGGTCGGAAACGTCTGCCGCATGCGCCCCATCTCGGAATCGGCCTTCGAACCGATCTCCGTCCAAAAGCGCCATGAATAGCTGGAAATCCTCTTCCTTGCCGTTGTGAGGCGTAGCAGTCATCAACAGGAAGTGTCTGGTCAACGTCCCGAGCAGCTGGCCAAGTTTGTATCGCTTGGTGTACTTTATCTCGCCACCGAAGAACGTGGCAGACATCTTGTGTGCTTCGTCACAGACGATGAGGTCCCAGCGGCAATCGGGTGCCTGAAGTTTTTGCTGCACATCCTCGTTCCGCGACAGCTTATCAAGACGCGCTATGACTAAGTTGCTTTCCAGGAACCAGTTACCGGTCCTGGCCGCCTCGAGCTTGTCGTTAGTCAAGATGTCGAAGGGCAGATGAAAACGCCGATACAGCTCATCCTGCCATTGCTCGGCGAGACTGCCGGGACAAACGACTAAGCAGCGGTGAAGATCGCCGCGTGCAATCAACTCCTTCATCAGGAGTCCAGCCATGATTGTCTTGCCGGCGCCAGGGTCATCTGCAAGGAGAAAGCGTAGAGGCTGACGCGGTAGCATAGACTCATAGACTGCGGTAATTTGGTGCGGCAGTGGCTCTACAACGGATGTGTGAACTGCCAAGACGGGGTCGAAGAGATGGGCGAGTCGAATTCGCTGCGCTTCGGAGACTAGCCGGAAGAGCTTACCGTCTCCATCGAAGCTCCAGGGACGACCCAGCTCTACAACTTCAATTCTCGGCTCGTCATGCCGATAGAGCAGTTCGTTTGCGACCTTTCCCTCGGGCGTTTTGTAGGTGAGCTCCAGGGCGGCTGAGCCGTGCCACTGAACATTGACCACGGTCACCAGCCCATTTGGCAGGATGCCGCGAACGGCTGCGTTGGGTTTCAGGTCTTCGAGTTGAGCCATCTCACGCATCCTCGCGATGAAGCATCGCCGCCAGCTCGGGTGTATCGCGATTTAGAAGAACGATCTGCTGGTCCTGCGGCCGGCGGGCTGATGGGTCCGTGTCAAGACCAAGCCGCTTCAGAGTGTAGTAGAGGAAGGCACGGCGGACACTGATTTCCGCCTGACCGCCGCGCATCCCATAGTCAAGGCCGACGACTTTCTTCTGAGTTTCGGAGAGATCGGGGTGCGGACCGATTTGCAACACCACATGAGCCTGCCAATCAGCATCAGCTTCTGGATTTCGCTCGCTGAGGCGTGTCGCGCGAGTGCTAATGATCCGTGAAAGGACGAAATCCTTGAACGTGAGGTCGATCTCGCAGAAGGCGCGGGCGTGCCATCGGAAACCGTCGAAGCCGATCGCGTGCGGGGCTATCCAGCGCCACCTCGGATCGGGGTGGGAAAGTGACTGGTACTTGATCTCGATGGCTTCCGATTGACGGATGGACGCAACTACCGAGCGGAGCGTCGCGGCAGTAACCGCACGCGCAGGAGTGGGCGCATTGTCGAAGGTTGGGAACTGGCCGATCCAGGCGTCTGATCTGTCGAGGATCCCTTCGGCAACGGAGCGGAGCTGAGACAGGTAGCGGCTCGCGTCGGGTTTCAGGAAAAGCGGGTTGAAGACCGGGCTCCGGACGTATGTCTTGGCGCTCTTGTCATAAAACATGTTCGGCGCCGCCAGACCCTGATAGCGGCTCAGGTCGGTCGATGCCTGTTGGACCGATATCGCGAACGCGTCTATCAGGTCGCTCCTGTTCACATGGCCCTCCCAAAAGAGCCGAAACTCGATAAACTCGAGTCGACGCTCTACGCCCCACCGAAGATCTGTCTTCTCTCCGCCCACCGCGCACCCTAGGGGCCTGATGTGACTAGCTACTCGACCCAACTAGTTTATAGACGCGTTGCTGGGCGGAGCCAAGAGGGAGGTCGTCATGAAGATGCGGATGGTGCCGTTCAATCCCCGTGCGTCGCGTGCTGCCCGAAGATGCGAGGATCGGGGAGCAAGGCGGCTTGACCTGCCCATCTGAGCTACCGTGACGCAGGACGGCGAGGAGGGACGCGCCTACTCCTCGGTAGAAATGGGGTAGACGACCGAACCTTGATCGAGCGCGGCCGCCCTGAGCGATCGATGTGAAGACCGAAATGAGGCCCGGGCTCCTGGCTCCCTCAAGTTCGCGATGATCCGCCCTTTCAGAGACCGACAGATTTTGCCTGTCCGTCTCATGGTCTCCGCTGACGGACTGTACTCATCCCCGAACGAAACTTTGAGCTCAGGACAGAGAGAGTCACACAACTTACATCAAGGCGACGAAGATCTGCGGCCTGATGGAGCATTGTTAATCTAACAACTCACTCACGTCGCTTCAGGATATCCCGACAGGAGTCTTAAATTTTTGTTTAGACCTGTGTCAAAATAGTGGTTTCTGCGGGCCTTAAGCGAAAAACATCGCCGCCGTTTTGCCTCAATAGCTAAGCCATCCTACCTCCACTGCACTTGGGCGCAAAGAGTCAGTCTGGAGTCTGGTGCATGGTTAAGCTTGTATCGATTTCTCAGGCGCTTTTGGTTGCCGAGCATCTCAGCTTCAGCCGTGCGGCGCAGGTTCTGGGCATCCGGCAATCTGCCGTCAGCCGGCGGGTGCGGGCGCTGGAGGACAAGCTGGGCGTTTCCCTGTTCGAGCGCGAGGCGAGCGGCGTTCGGCTGACGGAGGCTGGGCGCCGGTTTCTGGACCGGTCGCGCTCGGCACTCGCCGAGATCGATCACGCCGTAAAGGGTGCCGGCAACGCAGGGTGCGGTGCGGAGGGCGCAATCCGGATTGGGATACTGTCGTCGCTGTCGGCCGGTTTCGTGCGTGAGCTGCTTCGCACCTATCGCGAAACACACCCGGTGATCGCCATCGATATCGTCGAGGGCTCCGCAAGCGAGCACCTCGCGCGTATCAGCGAGCGTCTGCTCGACATTGCTTTTGTCACCGGGACGCCGACGGTGCCGCACTGCGACACCGCCGTCCTGTGGGAGGCGCGCGTTTTCGCAGTCCTGCCGGAGCGGCATCGCCTCGCCGACGAAGACAAGCTCGGTTGGGAGGCAATGAAGGACGAGCACTTCATCGTCAGCCGCGACGCACCGGGGCCGGAAATTCATGACTTTGTCGTCCGGCGGGTGGCGGATTTCGGCCACAGCCCTTCGGTCGAGCGCTATGGCGTCGGGCGTGAGACATTGATGCATCTGGTCGCTCTCGGCTTCGGCATCAGCTTCATCAGCGAAGCCGGGACAGCGGCGTGCTATCCCGAGGTGGTTTTCCGGCCACTCACGACAGCGGAGGACGTACTGCCGTACAGCGCGGTCTGGTTGCCAGGCAACGACAATCCGGCATTCAGGCGCTTCCTCAGCCTGGCTCGGTCGATGTCCTCGGGCCAGCCGGCTCCCGTGGCGCCTGAGACGGCTTTCTGACGTTCCGCATTTTGGCGAAGGCGCGGTCGCCGGCGATGAAGCGCGCCAACATGGGCGCGATCAGCTTGGCCGGTTCATTGACCGGCTGCCCGGTTTCGCGGCCGAGCGCAGCGGCATAAGCAATGAGATCGCGATGCACCGCTGCGGGAAGTTCGACCGTCAGCTTTACCGGCTTGTCGTCCGGGATAGCGCCGAGCTTCAATTTTGCCATGAGCGCCTCGTTAACTGCGGTAGGGTTCGAGAACGAGATCGTGGGTCACCAGAACCCGTACCTGAAAGCCCGGTCGAATGGTGATGGTGGGCTGAACGTTGAGCGAGCGCCCGACGACCTGCTGGCCCACCTGGCTGAAATTTTGGGAGGCGCCCTGACGAATGGCCTGGACGAGGGAGTTCTCATTATTGCTCGTGCCGGCCTCCGAACCGACACTGAGCAGGGTCGAGAGAATCGCGGCTTTGAACAGCATGCCCCAATGGTTGTCGACCTCGTCTTCTAGCCCCGCGTAGCCCTCGGGATCGGCGCCCGGCTGGCGTTCGAGCACGATCGAGCGGCCGTTCGGCATGATCAGCCGGTTCCAGGCCAGCAGCGCCCGCGACTGACCGAAGGCGATCTGGGCGTCGTACTGGCCGACGAGGCGCGCGCCCTGTGGGATCAGGAGGAACTTGCCGGTCGGGCTGTCATAGACATCCTCTGTCACCTGGGCGGTGACCTGCCCGGGCAGATCTGAGCGCAACCCCGTAAGCAGTGCCGCCGGGATCACCGCGCCAGCCTGCAGCACATAGGGGCTCGCGGGCGCGTCGACCCGATCGGGGCTGACCGTGCGACGGTCCACATTCCCGTTCATGAAAGCGAGCTTGTGATCCTGCGAGGTGAGATCGCTCGATCCACCGACCGGCGATGCCACGGCAGCTTGAGCGCCTGTCGGCGTCTGAACGGCCGCCGTGGCGATCTGCCCGGCATTGGTTGTCGCGAAGAGGTGGCTGGTGCGCGCCGCTTCCAGTTCCTGGGCGATCCTCTGCTGCTCTGGATCCGGGGCCGCTGCGGGCGTCGGCATGCCCGGCGCAGGGGCGCCCGCATTGACGATTGGCCGACCGAGATCTCCGGGCAGCGGCGGCCCGAGTTGCGGCGCGGCACGAGGCAGACCCGCATAGTCATGCGGCAAATTCGCGAGGCCGTCCGGCGTCGTTCGATTGTTAGTGTTGTAGAGTTCAGACCCGGTGGTCTGATGCTGGGGCTGCAAGGCGAGGAATAGCGCGCCGCCGATCCCGACGGCCGCGACAGTGCCGAGGCCAAGGAGAACCTTGCGCGAAAGCCGTGTCACGGGCGCCCGGCTGGATCGCAGGCGCATCTCCTGTGGCGGTCGCTCGCCTGCCACCGGGCCGGCCTCCTCTTCATGGGGCGCGTCAGTCACGACTGCGGCCTCCCGTCGGTACGGACGATGCGTACCTTCTTCTGATGCTCGCCGCCGAGCCGCAGCTCGGCGGCGGCGAACAACCGGTCGACGATCATGTGGTTGCCCTGTACGCGGTAGTTCACCAGCTCGGCTCCGCCCTCAGCGCCGATGACCCAGAGCGGCGGCATTTCACCCTGGCCGATACCGGCGGGGAATTCGATGAACACCTGTCGCCCGTCATCGAAGGCGCGCAGCGGCCGCCAGGCTGGATTGTCGCCCTCGATGCGGTAACGGAAGTTGATGGCGTTGATATCGACGCCGGCAGCAACCGGGGTTGCCGCATCGGCGGCGGTGTTCTGGCGGTGGAGCGCGATGAGTTGATCCTCTGCATAGGCCCAGGAGACCGAGGCCATGTAGGTCTTCTCAGCCGACCGCAGTTCGAGATGATAGGTGCGCCGGTCGGTGTTGATGATGAGGTTGGTGACGAGGTCCGCCCGGGTTGGCTTGACCAGGATATGGACGCGCCTGGTCGGCCCCGTCCCGCTTTCGGTATCGCCGACGATCCAGCGCACTGTGTCGCCGGCGGCCACGGGACCGGAGCCGACAAGCTGCTCGCCCGCTTCGAGGGCGATATCGGTGATCTCGCCGGGCGCCGCATAGACCTGATAGAGCGCCCCGTCGGAGAAGGGATAGACTTGGATGGCGTTGATATAGCCGGCGCGCGTCGGCTGTACGCGCGCCGCCCCGTTGGCCTGCTCGACGCGCGTGTGCGGATCGGCCGCTTCGGGCGGCGCGGTCCTGGCACCAGGGATCGGCTTGAGCTGACCGGGCAAGGGCAGCAACTTGGGAAGCTCGACAATCTGGACCGGCTTCGGCGGATCGGGCTGGAGAGTGGCCTGCCGGGGCGTATCATCGTAGCTGATTTCCGGCGGCTTCCAGGTGGTCGAGCAGGCGCCGAGCGAGACCGAGGCGAGCAGAAGGGTTGCGAGAGGAATGGCGCGCATCAGCCGAGCTCCTTGGACCAGTTGAGGGCGTGGATGTAGACGCCGAGCGGGTTCTTCTTCAGCCGGTCGGCGTCGGTCGGCTGCTGCACGACGATGGTGAGGATGGCGCTCCAGCGTTCTGTGGCGGCGAGCGCGTCGTCGACATAGCGCCGCTCGGTCCAGGCGACGCGGAAGCTGTCGTCGGAGGCGCGGATGACGCTCGACACCTCGACCGAGACCTGGGTCTTGCCGATCTTGGAGAAGGGATCGTTGGTGCGCGCGTAGTCGTTCAGCGCCAACGCCCCTTTGTCGGTGACGTAGCTGTAGGCGTCGAGCCAGTTCTGCCGCAGTACAACCGGATCGGCCGGCACGCCGCGCACCTCCTCGATGAAGCGCGCGAGGTGCCAGGCGATCTGCGGGTCAGTGGGCCGGTAGTCGGCGACGGCGGGCGCCACGGCCTGCGCCTGGCCGAGCTTGTCGATCTGCACGACCCACGGCGTGATTGTGCCGCGCGCCGATTGCCAGACGAGACCGGCGCCGAGGCCGCCGCTCAGCGCCAGCATGCCGAAGAAGGCGAGGCGCCAGTTCTTCGCCTGGATGCGGGCGGAGCCGATGCGCTCATCCCAGACCTGGCCCGCTCTCTGATAGGGCGTTTCTGGTTCGGGGGTCGCGCCGTAGCGAACGGTCGGCCGTCGGAACATTGCCTATTCTCCTTCCGAGAGATCCACACCGCCGCCGCTGGGACGATCGCCGGAGCGGATTGCGTGGTCGGCAGCGGAGGCGCCGCGATTGATGGTCTGGCTGCGCTTCATGCGGCGCGCCCAGTCGGGCGGCCCGGAGGATTCCCCAGGGGCAGACGCACCCGGTCCCGAAGCACCGGCCTCCCCCGTCACGGCCCTGCCGCCGGCCGCGAAGCTGTCGCGCAGGCTGGATGCCGCGCGCCGGAGCGGACTGGCTGCGGCCGAACCGCCCGCCTCGGCGACACCGGAGAGGCCGCCTGCACGATAGGCAGCGGTGGCGCCGCCGGCGACGCTCGCTCCGGCTCGCGCCGTTCCGGCGAGGGCGCCGCCAGCAGCGCCGACACCACCGGCCGCGAGGGCCACACCGGCTGCGCCGATCCCGGCGACTGCGAGGCCGGTCCCCACGGCCGCCCCGGCGCCGAGCTGCGGGCCGCCGGCGATGAGGCCGTTGGCGATGCCGGGCCCGAAAATGGTGAGGCCGAGCAGTGACAACGCCGCGAGGATGAGGGTCAGCGCGTCACTGATGGTGGGCGGATTGTTGAAGCCGCTGGTGAACTGGCCGAAGATCGTCGAGCCGATGCCGACGATCACGGCGAGCACCAGGACCTTCACGCCAGACGAGACTACGTTGCCCAGCACCTTTTCCGCGAGGAAGGCGGTGCGGCCGAAGAGGCCGAAAGGCACCAGGACGAAGCCAGCCAAGGTTGTCAGCTTGAACTCGATCAGGCTGACGAAGAGCTGGATCGCCATGATGAAGAAGCTGATGATGACGATCAGCCAGGCGATCAGCAGGATGGCGATCTGGATGAAGTTGTCGAAGAAACTGGTGAAGCCCATCAACCCGGAGATCGAGGTGAGAATCGGCTGGCCGGCGGTGATGCCAACCTGGGCGAGCCGCCCCGGCTGAAGGAGCTGCGCCTGGCTCATTGTCCCGCCGCCCGCCTCGATTCCGAGGCCGGCGAAGGAGTTGTAGATGATCTGGGCGAGGTTGTTGAAGTTGCCGATGATGAAGGCGAAGACGCCGATATAGAGGGTCTTCTTGATGAGGCGCGCGAGTACATCCTCGTCGGGCGCCATTGCCCAGAAGAGGCCGGCGAGCGTGATGTCGATCGCGATGAGCACGCCGGCGAGCCAGCGCACGTCACCCTGCACGAGACCGAAGCCGGAATCGATATACCGCGTGAAGACGCCGAGGAAGTTGTCGATGACGCCGGTGCCGCCCATGTCGCCTACTGACCCTCGGGTTTGGCAGCCGGCTTCTGATCGGTGGTCTGCGCGCTCGTGGCGCTATCCGCCGGGCGGTAGGTGAAGAAGCGGCGCCGGTTCTCGGCCCAGGCGGCTTCGCAAGCCGCGTCATCCTTCGCCGCCATCCCGATAGCCTGGCAGCGTGCCAACTCGCGGGCGAGCGGATCGCTCGAAGCCGAAGGCGTGCTGACGGAAGCGGGCCGGCTCGAATCCTCGTGCCGAAAGTAAATGCTGGTCGCGACGATCGCCGCGGCGACCAGGGCGAACCCGGCAGCGCGGCCGACCGCGGCGATGTTGAGCAGACGGCCGCGCATCAGTGGAACATCTGCGCGGAGCCGGGCTGGTAGCCCGGGCCGTAGTTGAGGAAGTTGGTGAGCTGCTGCTGGGCTTGAGCCTGGTTCTCGACGGCGCGCGCGCCTTCCAGGCTCTGGGCTCGCGCGATCGACGCCATGACGGCGGTGAGGTCGGCCAGTTGCTTGGTCTGGAGCGCCACGAGTTGGTTTCCGGACTGGGCCGCTTGAAGGGCGCCGGAGGCCGACTGGCTCGACGAGACCAGGGCGCTGATCTGCGTGCGCGTGCTGTCGAGGTTCTGCACCACGCCGGCCTGCACGCGCATGGCATCCTGGAATCCGGCGAGCGAGTTCTGCCAGCGCGTCTGCGCGCCGGCGACGAGCTGTTGGCTCGATGTCGAGCCGGAATAGGCCTGCGGGTAGGTCTGCGTGAACGCCTGATCGATAGAAGTGACGCTGTAGGCGATGCGTTGCGCCTGGACGAGAAGTTGCTCGGTCTGGCTGATCGATTGCTCGAGCTGCGCCAGGGACGAATAGGGCAGGCTCGCCAGGTTCCTGGCCTGGTTGATCAGCATCGTGGCCTGGTTCTCCAGGCTCTGGATCTCGTTGTTGATCTGCTGCAGCTCGCGCGCCGCTGTGAGGACGTTCTGCGAGAAGTTAGTCGGGTCGAAGACGATCCATTGCGCGTGCGCGGGGACGCCGGCGGTCACGAAACTGAGCGCGGCCACGCCGACGGCGAGCGCGGCGCGGAAACGACGAGTAGTCATTGGGAGACCTCCTGGATACCGGTGATGAACATGTCCGCCGCCCAATCGAGGCCCTTGCCGCGCAGCCAAGCGGCGGCGAATCCGTCGCGACCGTGGGCGGCAAGCGTCTTCGCGATGGCGACCTGGTCGGTCTTGGAGGAGGCGGCGGTGAAGGCCAGCGCAACCTCACTCAAGCCCAGCTCGAACAGGCGGTTGCCCCGGCGCGACTGACAGTAATAGTCGCGCTTTGGCGTCGATCGGCTGAGGATCTCGATCTGGCGATCGTTCAGTCCGAAGCGGCGATAGATGGTTGCGATCTGCGGTTCGAGCGCGCGCTCATTCGGCAAGAACACGCGCGTCGGGCAGCTCTCGATGATGGCGGGCGCTATTGCCGAGCCGTCGATGTCGGCCAATGATTGGGTCGCGAAGATGACGCTGGCGTTCTTCTTCCGGAGCGTCTTCAGCCACTCGCGGAGCTGGCCGGCGAAGCCGTGATCGTCGAGGGCGAGCCAGCCCTCGTCGATGATAAGGAGCGTCGGGCGACCGTCGAGGCGGTCCTCGATGCGATGGAACAGATAGGAGAGAACGGCGGGTGCTGCGCCCGCGCCGATCAGCCCCTCGGTCTCGAAGGTCTGGATTTCGGCCTCGCCCAGGCGCTCTATCTCCGCGTCGAGGAGACGCCCCCAAGGGCCACCGACGGTGTAGGGCTGCAAGGCTTGCTTGAGCGCGTTGGACTGCAAGAGGACCGACAGGCCCGTGATCGTCCGTTCGGACACCGGCGCCGAGGCGAGCGAGGTCAGCGCCGACCATAGGTGTTCCTTTAGTTCCGGGGTGATGGTCACGGCCTCGCGGGCGAGGAGTGCTGCGACCCATTCGGCCGCCCAGGCGCGTTCGCCGGAATCATCGATGCGGGCCAGCGGCTGCAAGGCGACAGGTTCGGCCACGTCGTCCGCGAGCGCGCCGCCGAGATCGTGCCAGTCGCCGCCCATGGCGAGCGCCGCCGCGCGAATGGAACCACCGAAGTCGAAGGCGAAGACCTGCGCGCCCGCGTAGCGGCGGAACTGCAGCGCCATCAGCGCCAGCAGCACGCTCTTGCCCGCGCCCGTTGGACCCACGATCAGGGTGTGGCCGACATCGCCGACATGCAGCGAAAACCGGAACGGTGTCGAACCTTCCGTCCGCGCGAAGAACAGCGGCGGCGCCTGGAAATGCTCGTCCCGTTCCGGCCCAGCCCACACCGCCGAGAACGGCATCATGTGCGCGAGATTGAGCGTCGAAATCGGCGGCTGGCGGACATTGGCGTAGACGTGGCCCGGCAGGCTCCCCATCCACGCCTCGATCGCGTTCACCGTCTCGCGCATGCAGGTGAAGTCGCGGCCTTGGACGGTCTTCTCGACCAGACGCCGCCGGTCTTCGGCGATGCGGGGATCCTCATCCCACACGGTGATGGTCGCGGTGACATAGGCCTGGCCGACGAGATCGGAGCCGAGTTCCTGGAGCGCTACATCGGCGTCGAGCGCCTTGTTGGCGGCATCGGAGTCCATCAGCACCGACGCCTCGTTGGTCATCACCTCCTTCAAGATCGCCATGATCGACTTGCGCTTGGCGAACCACTGCCGGCGGATGCGGCCGAGGACCTTGGTCGCATCGGTCTTGTCGAGGCAGATCGCCCGCGTCGACCAGCGATAGGGGAAGGCCAGCCGATTGAGCTCGTCGAGGAGACCTGGCCAAGTCTGCGACGGGAACCCCATGATGGTGAGCGTGCGCAAGTGGGCGCGGCCGAGCCGTGGCTCGAGGCCGCCGGTCAGGTCCTCATCGACCAGGATGGCGTCGAGGTGCATCGGCGTCTCGGGCACATGAACGCGCTGGCGGCGGGTCGAGATGCAGGAATGCAGATAGGTCAGCGTCTCCGGATCATCGAGCCAGCAGGATTCGGGCATGAATCCTTCGATCAGCGCCAGCACCCGATCGGTCCGATCGATGAAGCCGGCCAATGCCGCGCCCCAGTCGGCGCCGCCCTGCGAACGTCCTTCATAGAGCCATGCCTCGGCGCGAGCGGCGTCCTCCGCCGGCGGCAGCCAGAGCAGCGTCAGGAAGTAGCGGCTCTCGAAATGCGTGCCTTCTTCCTCGAACTGCGCCCGACGCTCGGCGTCGACGAGACTGGAGGCGGCGTCCGGAAACTCGCCTTGTGGATAGCGATTGGCGGGCTGGCGCTGTGCCTCGACGAAGATCGCCCAGCCGGAGCCGAGCCGGCGTAGGGCATTGTTGAGCCGGGACGTGATCGCCACGAGCTCGGCCGGCGTTGCCGAATCCAGATCCGGTCCACGAAACCGCGCCGTGCGCTGGAACGAGCCGTCCTTGTTGAGGATGACGCCCTTCTCGACCAGCGCCGCCCACGGGAGGAAGTCAGCGAGGCTCTGGCTGCGACGGCGATACTCGGCGAGGTTCATCATGCGTTCGTCCTCACGCGATCAGGTGCTGCGGGTAACGAAGGTGCCGGCGCACCACCTCGACGAAGGCGGGATCGCGCTTGGCGGCCCATACCGCAGCCAAATGGCCGATGAGCCAGATCGCGGCGCCGACGATCCAGAGGCGCAAACCCAACCCGACCGCAGCGGCGAGCGTGCCGTTGATGATCGCCACCGCGCGGGGCGCGCCGCCGAGCAGGATCGGCTCCGTGAGCGCGCGGTGGACGGGCGCGTAAAAGCCGGCGATGGGCTCAGCCGGCTCCATCAGATCAGCGCTCCGCCGCCGAAGGAGAAGAACGATAGGAAGAAGCTCGAAGCCGCGAAGGCGATCGAAAGGCCGAAGACGATCTGAATAAGCTTTCGAAACCCGCCCGAACTCTCGCCGAAGGCCAGGGTCAGGCCGGTGACGATGATGACGATCACCGAAATGACCTTGGCGACCGGTCCTTGGATCGAAGCCAGGATCTGCGTCAGCGGCTGCTCCCAGGGCATGTTGGATCCAGCGGCATAGGCCGGCGCCGTGAGTGCGGCGAACAGGATGACGGCGTAGATTGTCGCGAGACGGTGGCGGATGCGGTGGATGAGCATCATGGTTCTCCAGCTTGGGTGAGTACGTAGTCGCCGGTGGGTCCGAGGCCCCTGACCGCCGCGAGTTCGGCGAGCTTTCGGGCGGAGCCGCGGCCGGCGAGCACGGCGACGAGATCGATGGTCTCGGCGATGAGCGCGCGCGGGACGGTGACGACGGCTTCCTGGATGAGTTGCTCCAGCCGTCGCATCGCGCCGATCGCGGAGCCGGCGTGCAGCGTGCCGACGCCGCCGGGGTGGCCGGTGCCCCAGGCCTTCAGGAGATCAAGCGCCTCGGCGCCGCGCACCTCGCCGATCGGGATGCGGTCGGGCCGCAGCCGCAGCGATGAGCGGACGAGATCGGACAGCGAAGCGGCGCCATCCTTGGTTCGGAGTGCCACGAGGTTGGGCGCGGCGCATTGCAGCTCGCGCGTATCCTCGATCAGCACCACGCGGTCGCCGGTCTTGGCGACCTCGGCGAGGAGCGCGTTGACCAGCGTCGTCTTGCCGGTCGAGGTGCCGCCGGCGACGAGGATATTCTTCCGTTCCCGGACCGCCACGCGAAGCAACTCAGCTTGCGCGCCGGACATGATGCCGGCCTCGACATAATCGCCAAGGGTGAAGACCGCGATGGCCGGGCGGCGGATGGCGAAGCACGGCGCCGCCACGACAGGCGGCACCAGGCCCTCGAACCGCTCCCCGCTTTCCGGCAACTCGGCCGAGACGCGCGGGCTGCCGGCATGAACTTCGACACCGACATGGTGGGCGACGAGGCGGACGATGCGTTCGGCGTCGGCCGGGGTGACGCGGCAGCCGGTGTCCTCAAGCCCGCCAGATAGCCGGTCGATCCAGAGCCGACCATCGGGATTGAGCATCACTTCGACGATGCTGGGGTCTTCGAGATAGCCGGCGATCGCGGGGCCAAGCGCGGTGCGCAGCATGCGCGCGCCGCGGGCGAAAGCTTCTGAGCGGAACGAGATCGTCGTCACTGCGAACCCCGAAAACTCGCCTCGTCGAGGCGGATTGATTACCGGGGTTGATTAGAAAGAGCCGGAAATGGGGAAGCGCAACAAGGCTGATGGGGGCGTAGGGCTACCGGATAGAAATACAGGCGACCGGCGGGATCGCCGGTCAAAACGTCCGTGGTTCCGGTAGCGGGTGGGGGCTTCCGATTTACTGGCTGATGGCACAACAACACCAGCGCCTGGAGGCGATCTCGCCGACCGCCTCCAATAGCCGACACTCATCTTTGTTCCGACGTCAATCGAGACCTCGAAAGCCGCGCCGGCTGATGGCGGAGAGAACCTTCTCGTTGATGCTCTTTCGCGTCGCCGATTGGGCGGCCGAGAGGTTGCGCTTGCTCAGGGTATTCTGAAGGAACCCATATTCCCAATGGGTCAATAGGCCGCGCTCTCTGAAGAAAGCGATCGCGTCGGCGTTCAAGCTTTTTGCGATATCCTTGCGGATACGCTTGATCGCAGTGAAAATCAGGTCCGAGCGGAAACCTAAGAACCGCCGGACACAGCGATTGCCAACTTCCGTTTTGTGCCCCGTCACTCGATTGGAGATTTGGCAAATCTCTACGATCGGAAAGTGCCCACACAGGCACGTTTCCGGCTCGTCGGCCTCAGACACGTCGATAAGGCTCCACTCCTTGCGGGCGACCTCCCAGTCCGAAGCATCGCTCAGGGCTAAAATGCGTTCCTGAAGCTGCTTGAAGTTATAGCCGTCTCCCATCTTGGCTGCCCCGCACTAGTCTAAAGTGCCCTTAGCTCATCGAGGTCTTGAGATGTCTTCTGGATGATTCCCTGAAAGCATTCGTCACAGACGCGCTTCGCTGTCGAGTAGCCTGCACCGAGCTTTGGGATCTCGATGCAGGCCTGTCCCGCCGGCAAATCGGCATGGCAGCGGTAGCACTTCGATTTCCGGGCAACGGTCGCGCGCCGTGGCCGGCCATTCGTGCTGCCGATGAGCGACGGCGTGGGACCTCTAGGCGTTGTTTTTGTCATAGTCGGCTTTTGCCTTCCTGACGCGGCGAACCAGGGTCTGCAGCAAGTCTTCAAGACTATCGAGGACGCCCCGGAACTCTTCGATTGACGCCTGCGGGCGGTCTTTACCCAGTCGTTTCTGCATCTCGGCATTCACCATCATGAGTGCCGAGATGTAATTGTTGCGACCGGTCAGCTTGAGTGATTTGTACTTGTAAGTCAGCTCAGTGCCCGTCATCGTCAGACTGACGTGGTTTAATAGTATGTTGGCCAGCCGCTTCGCTTGTTCATTCATCCGCTTCCTGGCCTCCTCCCATTCCCGCTGAGGCTGCACCATGAATGGCTCGGCAGGAGAACGTTTGCGCAGCGGCGGCTGCTGCGCCTTCTTGACCATCTCCTCGGCCTGGCTGGAATCGAGACCTAACAACTTCAGCCGCTCACGCAAATCCTCGACGATTTGCTGATCCTCGACAGTTGTGAAGTCTTCCTCCCACAAGGACTCAACGATCTCGCCATGCACCACGACCTGTTCGGTCGCCCTCAGCCGAGCGGTCCCGTCCAACACCTCCGGCGGCAGCTCGGGTTCCTCGCCGCCGATAACCTTGTCCCAGAAGGCCTGGTCGTCGTTTTCGAACTGTTTAAATTCCTTCAGGCGCTGGTCGAGATTCATGCCGAGGTGGGTGACGATGTGGCCAACATTGTCGGGATGTCCCGGGTCGTTCTGCACCACGACACGCATGATCCGGCCGACAAACTGGATATATGGCGCAAGCGTCCGGAAGGGCCGAAAGATTGCCGCCACGCTCAGCTTCGGGTGATCGAACCCCTCGCCGAGCATCTGGACCTGGATTATGCAGTCAAGCGTGCCATTCCGTAGCGTCGCAAGGATGGCGGCCTGCTCGTCTTCAGTTTGCTTGCTGTGGATGACCTCGGCGCTGAATCCGCGCTCCTGATACAGGGAGCGGATGTCGCGTGCATGATTGATCGAGCATGCCACGGCAATGAGCTGATGCTGCGTCCCGCTTTGCCGCAGCTCCTCAAGCTTTTCGAGGCTGCTATCGACGATGTGCTGGTTGCAGAGGCGCGCCAGCGCGACGCCTCGGCTGAACCACTCCTCCTCCTTGAGCTTCAGCACCTCATCAAGGGTGTAGGTGCGCCCACGCTGGTCCGCGAAGCCCAACTCGATCTGCGACGGGGCGACATAGCTGGCCTTCAGCCGCTTGATGTAGCCCTTCAGGGTCGCATTCCGGAACGGATAGCGGAACACCAGCTCGCCATCGAGCTCCTGGCGGTCGCTCCGGAACGGCGTCGCCGTCAACAGGATGACTTTGGCCTTCGGAAAGCGCTCGATGATCTTCTGCCAGCTGGCGGCGGCGCTGTGATGCGCCTCGTCGACGATGATCATGTCGAAGAAGTCGTCGGGGAACTGCGTCAGCCATTTGTCGACGTTGGTGGCGAGCTGCTGCACATTCGTGATCACGACGTGCGACTTCGTCGCGACGGAAATGTTGCCGCTGTCGAGCGTGCAGGCCAATGGCCCGGAGATCATTTGATCCTGGCTGAGCACGCCCGCCTTTCGCCAGAAGCATTTCTGACGGTTGGTAATGTCCATGGCTTCGTACAAGCCATTTTTGATGGTCAGGTTCGGCGCAATGACGATGACGCGCCCTTCGGCCAATCCCAGTGGCAGCAAAGATGCGAGGCCTGTTTTACCGCAACCCACTGGAATCTGGAGAATTGCCTTGTTCTTACCGGCGCGGAAGAATTCATACGTGCGCAGATAGCCGTCGCGCTGCGGATCGCGCAGATTTTCATTGCCCTCGATTTTGAAGTCGAGGCTGAGGAAAAACATTTGCACCGGCTGGTTGGCGCGAACCCATGTATCAAGCCCGGCTTTTTCGAAGACCCACTTCTTGCCGATCTTGCGAGCCGGAATCCGGCCGTCGCGAGCGAGAGCGTAGAGGGCGGTTTTTCCCATGCCGAGATAAGTCGCCGTCTCCTCCAGAGAGAGCCATCCGTCCGAATCCGCCATAGAAACCTCACAATCTGACATCAGACGATAGCAAATGACAGATAGAGCGTCAAGGCACGGCCAGACCGTAGGGGCGCGCGCCGAGACCTGCTCCGCGGGTCGCCTACTGCGCACGCACGCCCCTCCCGAGGTGCTCTGATTTTCTGTCGTGGGTAGGATGTCGCAAGCGCGAGGGCGGGTGATGTGGTCGACGACCGGAGCAGCAGCTTGCCGGTGGCGCGCCGCCAGCTGCGTCCGCTTGTGCGGCTCAGGCAGAAATCCAAAGTGGGTCTACTCTTGGATTTCCGCGTTACTTCCCGACCTGGTCGTGTCGACGTCCCGGCTGATTTCGTCCGCGAGCGAGCGTCCCCGTGCGAGCCGGCGCCCTAACGCTTCGACAAAGCCGTCATAACGCTCCCGGCCCTTGGCCTGCGCCGCCGCCTGCGCCGTGTCCGGGAGTGGCGGCGTGCTGGTCAGCCAGAAACGCACGAACAGCGCCAGCGCCTCATTCGAGATCGTGACGTGCCGCTCAAGCCGCTCGAGCTGCCGCGTCATGCGATCAAGGCGTCGGGCGAGCGCGGCCTCGAGCCGGTCGGCGCCATCGGGCGACAGATGTGAGGCCAGCGCCGTCTCCACCACGAGCGCCTGCGGCACGCGCTTCTTGGCGGCGTAATCGGCGAGCTTGCCGGCGAGATCCGGCGGCAAGCGGAAGGTGTGTTTGGTGCGCATCCCGCTTCAGAGCCCCATATCGTCGGCCGGATTGAGCGTCACCTGGCGGGCGATGGCTCGGACGCTGCGTTGCAGGACGCGGAGACGCTGGGCGTCATCTTCCGGTTCGTCTTCCGCCAATTCAAATTCCTGCGCTGTCGTGCGTGGTTCGGGCACGATCTCTTCGTGCTGGGGCAGTTCCGGTTCACGCCGGATGCCGGCATTATCCGGATCGTCAGCAGAGACCGGAGCGACGATCGATTCCTGCCAATCGCCCGCGTCTTGCGGTGGTGACACGTTTGCGGAGCCGGCGATCGAAACGCCGGCGTTCTGCTTGGGCGGCGGCAGGATCCGCGCCTGCAATTGCTGGTCTTCGTAATAGCGCGCCTTCTTGGCGCGGATCGGATGACAGCCCGACATCAGCACCAGCTCGTCGTCTTGCGGAAGCTGCATTACTTCGCCGGGCGTTAGCAGCGGTCGCGCGGTCTCCTGGCGGGAGACCATCAAGTGTCCGAGCCACGGGCTCAAACGATGACCAGCATAGTTTTTCGCGTCGCGAATTTCCGTCGCCGTGCCGAGCGAATCCGATACACGCTTTGCTGTTCGCTCATCGTTGCTGGCGAAGCTCACCCGCACATGGCAGTTGTCGAGGATCGAGTTGTTCTGGCCGTAGGCCTTCTCGATCTGGTTCAGGCTCTGGGCGATCAAGAAGCTCTTCAAGCCGTAACCGGCCATGAAGGCCAAGGCGCTCTCGAAGAAATCCAGTCTGCCGAGTGCTGGAAACTCGTCGAGCATCAGCAGTAGGCGATGACGTCGGCATTTCGACTCCAGCTCCTCTGTCAACCGCCGGCCGATCTGGTTCAGGATCAGGCGTACGAGCGGCTTGGTGCGGCTGATGTCGGACGGCGGCACGACGAGATAGAGGGTCGCAGGCTGTGGGTTCTCGACGAGATCGCGGATGCGCCAATCGCATTGCCGCGTCACGGTCGCCACCACCGGGTCACGATAGAGGCCGAGGAACGACATCGCCGTTGACAGCACGCCAGAACGCTCGTTCTCTGATTTGTTCAGAAGCTCACGCGCGGCGCTGGCGACGACGGGATGCGCGCCGCGCTGGCCCAAGTGTGGCGTGGTCATCATCGCGCGTAACGTGGTCTCGATCGGCCGCTTGGGATCGGACAGGAAGTTGGCGAGGCCGGCGAGCGTCTTGTCCCGCTCGGCGTAGAGGACGTGCAGGATCGTGCCGACCAAGAGCGAATGGCTGGTCTTCTCCCAATGGTTCCTTTTCTCGAGCGCACCTTCCGGATCGACTAGCACATCGGCGATGTTCTGGACGTCGCGGACCTCCCATTCGCCACGGCGCACTTCGAGCAACGGGTTGTACGCTGCACTCTGCGCATTGGTCGGGTCGAACAGCAGGACGCGGCCGAAACGGGCGCGCCATCCGGCGGTCAGCGTCCAGTTCTCGCCCTTGATGTCGTGGACGATCGCCGAGCCCGGCCAAGTCAGAAGGGTCGGCACCACCAAGCCGACGCCCTTGCCGCTCCGGGTCGGTGCGAAGCACAGTACATGCTCGGGGCCGTCGTGGCGGAGATAGTCGCCGCGCCAACGGCCGATGAGCACGCCGTCAGAGCTGAGCAGGCCGGCCTGGCGGACTTCGCGCGTCTCCGCCCATCGCGCGGACCCGTAGGTCGTGACCCGTTTCGCCTCCCGTGCGCGCCACACCGACATAGTGACGGCCACGACGACGGCGGCGATCCCGCCGGATGCCGCGATATAGGCACCCTCGACGAAGACATCACGCGCATAGGCGTCGTAGGCGAACCACCACCAGAAGAAGGCTGGCGGCTGGTAAACGGGCCATCCCAGAAGGTCGAACCATGGGCGGCCGAGCTGAGATTGGAAGCCGAGCTTCCACGCGGTCCATTCAGTCGCCGCCCAGACGAAGACGAGCACGACGGCGCTGACGAGGAGCACTTGGCCCCAGAGGATCTTGGTCGCGTTCATGACGACGGCAGATCAGGAGGCACTTTGGTAGTTGCCTCAAGCGCGAATTGAGGATGCGTGGGCTCAGGGATACGATGGAGAAAGAATCGGACGGTTTGTGGATCAGATCCTCGGTGTCATCATTCCCCGTCTACGTCGGCATCGACGTTGCGTGTGCCATTGGTAAGCGATTGCCGATTTGTGTGGTGTCGCCCGGCTATCCGTTGATGCCGCTGACGATCTCACGAATCCCCTCATTTTTGGTGATCGCGTGATAGTTCCGATTCGGCTGCGCTCCGTAGAAGCTGGGTGTCATCGCGGAGGATGCGGAGCATGGTCGAGTTGGCGCGTTCGAGAGGGCGTTTGGGAGAGGTGCGGGGCTTTATCGGCGGGCTGTATGGGGCTGACCTTCATTCCAAGCGGGTCGATGCGCTGGCTTGTGCGACGCTGGGCGTGATGACGGGCGCGTCGCTGGCGGTGGCGATGATCGGCCAGGCGCTGGCGCAGGCGCGCGGGCTGGTGACCAAGCACGCCGTCAAGCAGGTGGACCGGTTGATGAGCAACGCAGGCATCGACGTGTGGGACAGCTTCGCCCGCTGGGTGCCGCGACAGATCGGTGCGCGCCAGGACATTCTGGTGGCGATGGACTGGACTGACTTCGACCATGACGGCCAATCGACCCTGGCGCTGAGCCTGGTGACCGGCCACGGCCGGGCGGCGCCGCTGATCTGGCTGACGGTCTGGAAGGAGGAGATCGCAACCCGGCGCAACGATTACGAGGACGCCTGCCTGCGCCGGTTGGCCGAAACCGTACCGCCGGAGTGCCGCGTGACCATGCTGGCCGACCGCGGCTTCGGCGACCAGAAGCTGTTCGCCTTTCTGGACGAGTTGGGCTTCGGCTACGTCATCCGCTTCCGCGGCAACATCCGCGTCGCCGACGCCACAGGCGAGACCAAGCCGGCGGCCGACTGGGTCGGCAAGACCGGCCGCGCGCGCAAGCTGCGCGACGCTCGGGTCACCGCGCAAGGCCAGCGGGTCGGCGCGGTGGTGTGCGTGCATGCCAAGGGCATGAAGGAGCCGTGGTGCCTCGCTGCAAGCGACCCACGGGCGACGGCCGCCGTGCTGGTCAACCACTATGCCAAGCGCTGGACCATCGAACCCAGCTTCCGCGACACCAAGGATCTGCGCTTCGGCATGGGGCTGTCGGCAACCCGCGTGGGCGAGCCGACCAGGCGTGACCGGCTGCTGCTGGTCAGCGCATTCGCCATGGCGTTGCTGACGCTGCTGGGCGCTGTGGGCGAGAGCCTCGGCATGGACCGGCTGCTCAAGTCCAACACCAGCAAAACCCGCACCCACTCGCTGTTCCGCCAGGGCTGCATGCTCTACGATCTGATCCCCAACATGCCCGATCATAGGCTCGCACCGCTCATGGCAAAGTTCGCGCACGCCGTGTCAAAAACCGCCGAGTTCAGCAGGATGTTCGCCGCAGCCGAAATGAGGGGATGAGTGAGGCTGACGATCCCAAAGCATCTGGCCGGGGCAATTCCTCGCGGCGTCGGTAACAAGGAAATCACCGCAGCGGTGCCGTTCCGAGAAGCCGCCCGTGGCGTCGTTAGTACAATCAGTCAAATCCGAGACGAAATGGGATGGCACGTTGAACGAATCGCCGTCGATGCTCCGGCCGCGCCGCCTGCAACGGGTTCCCGTGCTTCGGAGAACGAACTCGGACGTCTCGGCCTGTCCTCCTTCCGAACACCAGCGGCGTCTGCCTGGGCTGGCATACGGGAGACGTGCGCCGACCATTTGGGCTCCGGCGGGAGTGCAGCAACTCTTCCACACGCCAACAAAATCTGGATGCTATTCGGCTTCGAGCTCTTCGCATCCCTAATGAGCAGTCTTAAGGCCGAAGTCATCGAGGTGTACCCGTTCGCTATCGTGCGAGCACTGCTGCCGGCGTGTCAGCACAAAACCACGGAACAGGGCTACAGAGATCAACTCAATGCAGTCGCTGCCCGAACGGGGTGGGAACCGCTGAAGCTGGAAAGCAGACTGAAGGCGACGGTGTCTGGCAGTCGGCATGACCGCCTCGACGCATTCATGGCAGCTTGGGTCGCCAGCCTCCCGCCAGAACGGCGGCGCGCGTTCGGTGACGCCCAACGGCCGGATGACGCGATTTGGGTGCCTTTGTAAGCTCACGGTTGGGTCTGTCTGAGCGCACAGGCGGGAAACGCTAGGACGTGTTGGAGTGATCCAGGATCAATCAAATGCCCAACCCACGTTTGCGTCCGAGACTCCAGTCGACTGCGCCGCCGGGAGACATGACGCCAGACACTTGTTTTCCGAGCTGCTGCTCCAGGGCCGGCCGCCAGGGCACAAGCTGGAAACCGAGACCATCATCGATCATGGCGAACCGACCCGACGCCAGCGTGACGCGCTGGCGATAGACGCCGGCGACGTGCTCGCCTTCGGCGGACGGGCGATGCGCGAGGCCAGTCTCGGCAGCCAGTTTTGAGGACACCCCGTCGAGTTCGCGCCGCCTCAACGTGTCGAGCAGATCCCGCGCGAAGACGACCCGCTGGCCCTGCCGCCGTGCGAGACCTTCCTCGACGAGGTGATCGACACGACGCTCCATCGTATCGCGCAATTCGGCGCCGAATCCGCCACCGCCGGTCGCCGGCTCACGGGCGAGAAGCTGCCGATCGATCCAGGTCGCCCCTGACGCGGTGATCTGCGCCTCAATGGTGAAGTCGGAGCGAGTGGCGAGAGAGAGGCGCTTGCGCCCGTCCGCGTCCTCATAGGCGCGAGCTTCGACGATCGCGCCGCGCTTGGCGTCGCCGGTCATCTCCAGGTCGGAGAAGCGGAGATGATGGGTGCGTCCATCGACGCCCTCGACGATCGCGTAAGCCGATCCTTTTAGCTCGTCATGCAGCCCGCGCGCGACCAGCCGGCCGAGAACCGGATCTCCACCGTCATCGCCATGCAGGGCGAAGCCGGACACATCCGGCTCGTGGCCCGCGCCGGTCATGGCGCGGTGCATGGTTTTGATGATGTCGCCGCGGATGGAAAGGTCGCGCAATGTCTGCTCGAGGCCGGGCTTCAACGTCCAACGCGCCGTGCCGACTTGTTCGGCGAGTCCGAGCCGTTCGAGCTTCGCGGCGCGGCCGAGCATCAGCCGCCGCGGCTCGGGGTCTTCGTCCGAGGCGCCAGGGCGGAGATCGGCAACGCCGGCGGTGTCATCGGCGATGTTGCGCAGCGCCCGGTCGAGACTGGTCCAGCGCTCGGCCTCGACCTCCTTCTCCAGAGCCGATCGGATCTCCTGCTCGCTGCGCGGTCCCAGCTCCAGGGTGACGCGTTCGGCGGCGCGATCACGGAAGCCCCGACTGATGTAGTCGCGACTGATGACGAGGTCCTGGCCATCGTCGGCACGACCGCGGATCAGGACATGGACGTGCGGATTGTCGGTGTTCCAGTGATCGACCGCCACCCAGTCGAGCTTGGTGCCAAGGTCGCGTTCGACGTCGGCCATAAGCTCGCGCGTGAAGCCGCGAAGGCTCTCCAGCTCCGCGGCGTCTTCCGGCGAGACGATGAACCGGAAATGATGGCGGTCGTCCTCGCACCGTTCGGCGAAAGCGCGCTCGTCCGCGACCTCCGAGTTTGCATCGAACATCCGGGCATCGGCGCCGTCCCGCGTGACGCCCTCGCGCTTCAGGTAGGTGATGTGCTTGGGGAGCGGCGCGGATCGGAAGCGCGTGCCGTGGTGACGGACGACGCGCGCCTTCATCACCACGCGCCGTGACGTCGAACGCAGCGACAAGGAGAGCGCCGCGCGGCGGCCCCGGCCGAAGCGCGAACGGCTTGCGCCAGACTTCCCGCGGCCGAAGCTCTCACCGACATGGCCGGCCTTCTTCGCGGCTCGCATGACCTCGCCGACAAAGCTCTTCGGACGCTTGGCGCCTTGGTTCCCGTGCCGGATGCGGCCTGGCCGGATGTGGAGGTCGTTGTCACGGCCGGTCATGGCGAAGGAGGCCTCTCCGGGGACAGGCGATGGCGCTCTTCGTATTGAAAATATTGGATATTCCTGGCGGAGCGCCAGCATGGCCAGTTCTTGAAGTGCCTAGAATACTCAACAAAACCAACCACATGCGCCCGTCCGAAGGCGGCGCTTTTCCCTTGCCGTCCGTTGGTCGTGTTCCCCTGCACCCCCAGTCCGACACTCAAACCCACGCCAAAGCCCGCCAGACCGCGATGAAGCCCGATCTCGCTCATGGCCGTGGATTCCGCGCGGACGTCCTGACGAACAGGCCGTCGGATTGCGGGGCGAGCGCTGTCCAATCCTGCGCTGTTCCGCCGATCGACGACTGTCCTGATTGCGAGTCGGGCGATGGTTGGGGGCGTGCCGGGCTGTTCTGCGCACGCGCCGCGAACAGAGGCGCTTGCGTCCAGGAGCGTGCCACAACGGCGACAACCAACGCATCATCGACCGAGCCGCCGCCGATCAGCGGGGCGAGAGCGGCGACGTAGGCGCGCGTCTCAGCGGGCAGCGGTCGGCCTGTTGCCAAGTGGTCTTCGTAACGTGCCGGGCCGGCGTTGTAGGCTGCAAGAAACCCGGGCGCGCCGTAGCGATCATGCAGTTCCCGCAGATACGCCGCGCCGGCGATGATGTTGTCGTGCGCATCGTAGGGGTTAGCGCCAAGGCTATAGCGAAGACGCAGACCGTCCCACGTCGCCGGCATGATCTGCATCAAGCCCATGGCGCCTTTGGGCGACAGAGCCCGCACGTCGCCGAGGCTTTCGGCCCGCATCACCGCGCGTATCCAGGACACCGGAATGCCGAAGCGCTGTGAGGCTTCCGCCACGAAGGCCGCAAGGTGATCGGCCGTCGCGGCGACGCTCGGAGGCTTCGCTGCGATCGATTCGGCGTCGGCGACGCCACCGTCGACCAACACCGAGACCGCGATCCCGGCGCAGAGGAGACGCCGCCATCCACGGGGGCGTCGGGCGATCGAGCGGTGCTCGACGACGGGCGGTATGGCCGGGAAGGAGGAAGAGGCAAGGCAGGATGGTTGGCGCTGAACGGCTGTGCGCGGGGACAATTTCGACACGGTCACTGCCTCCCCTCGATCCAGACCGGAGCTGCTTCACCGACGATGGTTGTCGCCGGCAGCGGCCCGAAATATCGGCCGTCGAGGGAGTCCTCGGACTGCCTGTTCATGAGGAAGACCTGGCCCTCGGCGATGACGCGGCAGCCTTGCCAGACGGGAAGAGGGCGACCGCGGCGATCGTGTTCGAGCGCCTCGCCCATGACGGTGGAATCGACGGTGATGGTGCGACCCGAGCGGCAGACGGTTTGTCCGGGGAGCGCGAGGATTCGCTTCAGGAGGGGCAGGCTCTTGGGCAGGTAGCCGCGCTCGGCGAGGAAGTTCGCCAGCGGTGTCGGCGGCCGCACCACGACCAGCTCGGTGACGTGGGGGTCGCCGGCCGGTCGCACGCGATACAGTCCGATCGGCACGCTGGCGCTGGCGTTCCAGATCAGCTTCGGCGCCGGATGAACGAGGGCAGAAACGCCGATCGCCATCGTCGCGAAATACGTCACCATCACTGCTCCGAAACGCGTCATGACGCGATCCTCCGACGCTTGAGCCATGCGGAATGTTGATCGCGCGCGTACTGCCGCGGCTCGCCGCCGGCGATCAGGCGATTGTGGACATGCCGCCAGTGATCGGGAGCGGCGTCGGTTGGATCGATGCCGAGCGCTTCGACGGCGTCGATCGCCCGCAACACGCGTTCGACCTTCGGCCAGCCGGAGAGGCGCAAGAGGATTTCGCCGTCGGGGCGCACATACGGCACGGTCGAGAACGCCTCGCCGGGATGGACGGCGCGCAGAATGTCGATGCGCGAGACGACGGTGCCGAAATCGTTCGAGGCCCAGCGGATATAGGCGAGGACGCTGCCGGGCGCGAAGCTGAGAACGCGGCGGCGGCGGTCGAGAATCTTCTCGCTGACGTCGTGGCCGAACCGGATCCAGTGCTCGATGCGCTTCTCGATCCAGGTCAGTTCGACATGGGTGAAAGGGTCAGGCGCTGGGCTCATGCCGCGCCTCCGCCGTCTTCGGGGAACTCGCGCAGCAGCAGGGCGCGCAGCATGTCTGCGACCGTCACGCCCCGCCGGAAAGCGGTGACCTTGATCCGCCCTCGCAGCTCGGGCGTGACGTCGATGGTCAGCCGGGCGGTATAGGATTGCGCATCCGGGTCGCGCGCCGCGGTCACGTCGGGCGCCTTCACCCAGCTTTCGGCGTCGCCGGGACGGGAGGCGAAGCCGCGCCTTGATGCGCGCGCGGTCATCGAACGAGGCTCCCGATTTCTTCGGCGAGAGCGGTGATCTCGCGCGCGGCCGGACTGGTCTCGTCGATGTCGAAGACGAGGCGACCGGACTGCGCCGCGTCGGCGAAAACGACACGCTGGCCGATCCTGGCCGCGAGCACCGGAGGATCGTGCTCGGCGAGCGCCTCGGCGGTCTCGCGGGCGATGATGGTGCGGGCGGCGCAGCGGTTCAGCACGAAGCGGGCGACAATCTGAGGCCGGAAGATGCGCGCCTCGGCGATCAGTTTCAGCATCTCACCAGAGGCCCAGCCGTCGAACGGCGAAGGCTGGGCGGGAACCAGCACAACATCGGCGGCGAGCAATGCCGAGCGCATCAGCCCGGCGACGCGCGGTGGCCCGTCGATGACGACGTGGTCGGCGTCACGCGCCAGCTCGGGGGCTTCGCGGTGCAGGGTGTCACGCGCCAAGCCGATGACGCCGAACAGCCTCGGCAGCCCTTCCCTAGCCCGCTGCTCCGACCAGTCGAGCGCCGAGCCTTGCGGATCGGCGTCGATCAGGGTGACTCTTTTCCCTTTCCGGGCCCATTCGCCGGCAAGATGCAGGGCGAGTGTCGTCTTGCCGACGCCACCTTTCTGATTGAGGAGTGCCACGATCATCGGGCGCTCCTGTCGGTTTTCCACCGATCGCGGCGGTGGCCAACAATAGAAGGGTTAGATTCTTCTACGTTAGACTCTAAGTTAGGCGGCTCGGAACCAATTGATCGGCTTGATGAATTTGCCTGTTTGGGTTCCTGATAGCACGTGGGTCCGGTTCCTGATGGCACGTGCCCATTGGTTCCCGATAGCACGTGCACTTCCACAGGTTGTCCACAGGGGTTTGTGGATAACTTCGTCGGCGTGAATGCCAGCAGCTCGCGTCCACCGGTCTCGCGCTCGACAACCAGGCGATAGCCTGGGAGCGGCTGCCTGCGTGCGATGTCGCGAAGTTCGAACGCGAAGCGCTTGAACGGCGACAGGCTCGCCGACTTGACGTGCAGATGTCGGAAATCGAACCGCCAGCCAGCCCGTTGGTGGCCGGCGTGCTTACGGACGAGACGATAGAGCCAGCGTTCCAGGCCACCCGTCAGGCTGAAGTACGCAGGGTCGATGGTGAGCACGAGCGCGTCGTCGAGGACAGCGCGATAGAACCAGTCCGGCACGATGAGATCGATGCCGTCGGCATTGCCGTGCGCATCGGCGCGCTCGGTCCATTCGTTGATCCAGGAGAAGCGGTGCATGCGCCGCTCGCTGACCTGGCGCAGCGAGGTCGCCACGGTCGTCGATTGCAATCGGTCCAGCGCCGCCTTCAGGCGGTGATAGTCACGAGCACCGGTGCCGCGGCCGGTGAAGGTCAGAATCTCGCGCGGCGTCGCCGCCATCAGGCGCGAGGTGCGCAGGCCGGCGTCGCGCGCTTCGACGATCTGGCTCGCGGCCCAGATCAGCACGTCGGAGTCCCAGATGGTCGCCATGCCGTGCTCGGGCACCGCCTCGACGCGGATGGCGATCTCGTTCATCCGGAAATCGATCGGCGTCGTGCGATGGGTCTTGGCGAGGCTGAAGAACGGATAGGCCATGAGGTCCTGCGCGTCCCTCGGTGCGAGGTCGCCGGGCAGAGCCCGGAAGAGTTCGAGCTGCTCGCGTTCGGAGCGGGTGCGATGGCGCACGGACATGACGGGAGGGGCTCAGCGACGCGCTTGGGCGGCCTGGGCCGGCGTGATGGAAGGATGGCGCTTAGCGGGAAGCACCTGGCCAATCCCCGGATCGGAGGTCGATGCCCTGGCGCCGAGTTCGACCCAGGCCTGAAAGTCTTCGAGCCGGTAAACGACGCGGCCTCCGAGCTTGGAATAGCGCGGGCCGGTGCCATAGATGCGGTGTTTCTCGAGTGTGCGCCCGGAGAGGCCGAGGAACCTCGCGGCTTCTGGCGTGCGCAGATAGCGTGGCGGGAGTTGGGAGAGTGCGGCGGACATGGGCGACCTCCGTGATGCCGAGGATGGCTGCCGGGTATCGGCGGCCGTTGGCGATCACGGTGGCGAAGCAGACGCGCGTAGGGGGATGGTGAAGTGGGGGGCGCCAAATTCGCCACCCCGCATGGCAACGGCGATCTGGGGCGTTGCCCGATCAATCAATCCGGCCGGCGTGGACCGAGAAGGTTGCAATAGCCGCCGCGCATCATGGCGAAGCCGGTGCGCGTCAGGCGGATGACCGTGTCGCGGAGGGACGAGGTCTTCCAGGGTTCGGAGGTGAGACGGCTTGGGTCGAAAAGAGCTTCGGCGATGGCACGGTAGCTGGCGCCGGCCAGCCGAGCGTCGAGCGCGCGCAGGGCGGAGACCAAGCGGTCGACGCGATGAGGCGGGCGTGGCGGTGTTCGAGGCCGTCCATGCGCGACGTACCGCCAAAAGCGCAAAGTCGCGTCAGCCCGCTGCGGCGCGGTGAGGTCGAGCGCGATGAGCGCCACCACCGGCGTCGCACCGCTCGGCGGATCGATCAGCCAGAGCTGGTGGCTGATCGTGTGGTCTCTGATCAGCAGATGCGCACCATCCTCGGCGTCGCGCCGGATGAGCTCGCCCGGCAAATCCGCGAGCAGGATCGACGGCGTTCCGGTAACGGCCGGCGCCGCTGTCAGAACGATGACCGACGCCAGTTCGTCGGCGCGCCAGAAGACCGGTGCGTCAGCGGCGCGTCGGTTTGGATCGGCCAGGAAATCGTAACCCCCAGCGCCGGGCGGGGCCATCGGTCCCGTAATCGGCTTGGGCTGGGGCGGTCTCGTAGGCGACCCGATAATCAGGGTTGCGGCGCAGGAACTCCCAGGCGAGGCCGGCGGGCTCCATGGTGGTCGCGTATTGATAGGCGGCTCGCGACCGCCAATCCTCCTTCGACATGGGCCTGTCTCCTTGCGGGGGATCACCGGATGCCTGGGGTAGTGCAGGTCAAATCTGTGTCGTCGGTCGCGCGGTTTGCAGGCTGCGAGTCGGCATCCGGTCATGCCCAAACCGGATCGGCGGCTTTCAGGAACGCCGTAAAGCCGGAAACACGCGTGTGACGGGAGACTGACGCCGGAGCCGCCGATCGCCGCCGTCAGCGCGGGGAGCGAAGCAGGTCGCGATAGCCGTGTTCGGTGAGCCAGCGGGCGCGCGCCAGGTGCGTCGCGTGGGCGCGGCGCGCCCGATCGGGTTCCAGCGCCGGGTCGAGGTCAAGCACGATGCGCGCAACCTCCTCCCAGGGGGCTCCCTCGGACGTAGCATCGAGCAACCGGAGATAGGTTGGCAGATGCGCCCGGTCATAGTCCGTCACCTGGGCACTCGTTGGCGCGGTCTCGGCGATGGGAGGAGCAGGCTGAGAGGGCATGATGTTCTCGTGTTTCCCCATGATGGAGGACCGACATTCCCCAAGCTGGGACGCCGATCCTGGAACGTGTCGGTGGTCAAGCCGGTCGGTAGCGCTCCGCGTATTATAGTGCGTAGCGCCAAAATACGCGATGGGTGTCCATCCTGTGGATGGATATTCGACAGGTGTTCGGAGACAATCTTCGCCGATTTCGCACGCAAGCCGGCCTCAGCCAAGAGGCCGTCGCTGAACGAATGGGCGTGGACCGGGCGTATGTCAGCAGTATGGAACGTGGCCAACAGAACGTCACGCTCCTGACGCTATGGCATACGGCGCAGGCGCTCGGAGTAAAGCCTGTTGACCTCCTCGACGAAGACTTCGCCGCTGCCGGCGACAGTGACGTACCTGAAGGTTCGTCGCCGTCATAGATATCGTGGCAGAAAAATAGCCCCGCCCGGTTTCCCGAGCGGGGCATCGCCGGTTGGGCTCAGTCGCCGTTGGCCTTGCGGCCGCGGGACCAGATCAGGGTGTAGCCTTCGCCGTCCTCATCGTCGAAGAGGTTGGCGTAGATCGGCGCGTTGAAGCTCGGATCGTCCAGCTTGACCGAGAGATAGTCGCGGCCCTCGTTGGAGCGCTTCGACCAGGCGGCCCCGATCTCTGCGCGACCGACATAGATCCGATGGCTGGGGGCGTTGTCGTTGGCGCGGTTGGTCTCGGGGACGATGCGGACGTTCTTGGTCTGGACACTCAGGGTGACGATCTCGCCCTGGAACTCGCTGCCGGACTTCTTGAAGGAACCGATGTTGGCCATGTCGCTTCTCCTTGGCTGTTTCGAGCCCGCGACCACCGCGGCCTCGATGGCGATCTGCAGGCCGGAGGCGATCGACGACGCACCCGCTCGCGGGCCGGAGCGCAGCGGAGGATGGCGGCGGTAGACTTTCTTGCCTCGCGAGGAATGGCCAAAGGCCAGGGGAAGAAAGTCGATCCGTCCGCCGTTGCGTCTCAGGCGATCGAGGCGCAGCCGCCCTTCGGCCAGATCAAGCCATGGAGAGGCCGTGTGGTCCGCACGCCGAACAGCATCCTCGGGAGAAGACGTGGCGGACGTCGAACGTCCCGCACAAGAGGCTCGGCTTTCCGGGCGAAGAAAAGGAAACCCTGGCGTTCAGAAAGGACAACGTCACGATCCGGCAATCCGTGC